>JBIOEJ010000003.1:0-98778 GCA_044445965.1 Hyphomicrobiales bacterium | reverse complement strand
TTCTTCCCGGTCTCCGACCGGCCCGAGCTGTTCTTCGAGATCCGCATGCCGGCCGGCACCTCGATCAAGGCGACCGAGGCCGCGGCGCGCGAAGGCGAGAAGATCATCGCCGGCGACCCCGATATCCGCTCCTACACGACTTATGTGGGGCAAGGCTCGCCGCGCTTCTGGCTCGGCCTCAATCCGCAGCTTCCCGACACCGCCTATGCCCAGATCGTCATCCTGCCGCCGGACGTCGAGGCGCGCGAGCGCGTCAAGACCAAGATCGAGGAGGCGCTCGCCGATGGCGCGCTCTCGGGCGCGAGGGTGCGCGTCACGCGCTTCAATTTCGGCCCGCCGGTCGATTATCCGGTCGAGTTCCGCATCGTCGGCACCGACCCGCTGAAGCTGCGCGCCATCGCCGGCGAGGTGCGCAAGGCCATGCTCACCGATCCGCGCATCGTCGATCCGAACCTGCAATGGAACGAGCGCGAGCCGTCGCTGCGGCTCGTGGTCGATCAGGACCGGGCCCGGGCGCTCGGCCTCACGCCCCAGGACGTGGCGCAGACGCTGCAGCTCCTCGTCAACGGCTCGACCATCACCACTATCCGCGACGGCACCGAGAAGATCGCCGTGGTGGCGCGCGCCTCGAGCGCCGAGCGCCTCGACCCCGCCAAGGTCGCGGACCTCACCATCCTGGCGCGCGACGGGCGCGCCGTGCCCGTCGCCCAGATCGCCCATATCGAGCGCGCCTCCGAGGAGCCGCTGATCTGGCGCTGGAACCGCGACATGGAGCTCGCGGTGCGCGCCCAGACCGTCGACGGCGTGCAGCCGCCGGAGGTCACCAATGCGCTGTTGCCAAAGCTGAAGCCGATCATCGATGCCCTGCCGGCGGGCTATCGCATCGACACCGGCGGCGCGGTCGAGGAATCGGGCAAGGCCAACGCCTCGATCTTCAAGCTCTTCCCCTTGATGTTCGTGCTGATGCTGACCGTGCTGATGGTGCAGCTGCAGAGCTTCTCGCGGCTGTTCCTGGTGTTCCTCACCGCGCCGCTCGGCATCATCGGCGCCTCGCTCGCGCTCAACCTCGCGGGCCGCCCCTTCGGCTTCGTGGCGCTGCTCGGCCTGATCGCGCTCGCCGGCATGATCATGCGCAACGCCGTGATCCTGGTCGACCAGATCGAGGCCGATGTGGCCTCCGGCCGGCATACGCGCCGCGAGGCGATCGTCGAGGCGACGGTGCGCCGGGCGCGCCCCGTGATCCTCACGGCCTTCGCGGCGATCCTGGCCATGATCCCGCTCTCGGAGAGCGCCTTCTGGGGGCCGATGGCGACGACCATCATGGGCGGTCTGTTCGTCGCGACCTTCCTGACGCTGCTGTTCCTGCCGGCCCTCTATTCGCTCTGGTTCCGCAAGAGCCTCGATGTGCGCGCGACCAAATCACGGCCCGTCGTCCACCCGGAGCTTACGGCCGAGCCGGAGTTCGTCCCCATGCGGATCGCGGCGGAGTAGAGCGCGCGCCCTCACGCTCCTTCGCGGGAGATGGGACGCGCAACGCTATCGCTGGAGCCTCCTCAGCCCTCGACCTCGGTTTCGGGGCGATCGTCGCGTGGCGAAATCTCGTCGTGCCAACGACCATCCTCGTCCTCGTACGAGATACCCGTCGCGGCGTCTCCAGCGACGACCTGCTCGCCCGCCGCGCTCTCCGCCGCTTTGCGGGCCGCGTCGTGGGACCGGAAGGTCTCGGAGAAGACCCCATCGACCCGGTAGGCCCAACCGCCGTCATGCTCCACGACCTCATAGGTGATCTTGGTCATGTATCGCTCCCTGCAATGATATGGGCCTCATATCGGGCGGGCCGTCTCGCTTGCAAGTCGGGCCTCGCGGACACGTCCGACCGATCCGGCGGCAAGGAACGCGCTCAATAGATCACGGGCTCCGGCGTCCTGGCGCTCCCTTCGAGGAAGTCGAGGTCGCAGCCCCTATCGGCCTGCGAGACATGCTGCTGGTAGAGCCGCACATAGCCGCGCTCATAGACAGGCTCGCGCGGCTTCCATTCGGCCTTGCGCCGCGCCAGCTTCTCGGTCGAGACGTCGAGATTGAGGCTGCGCGCCTCGACGTCGAGCTCGATCATGTCGCCTGTCTGCACGAGCGCCAGCGGGCCGCCGATCGCGGCCTCGGGCGACACATGCAGCACGCAGGCGCCGTAATGGGTGCCGCTCATGCGCGCATCCGAGATTCGCACCATGTCGCGGATGCCCTGCTTCAACAGCTTTTGCGGGATCGGCAGACTCCCCCATTCCGGCATGCCCGGCGCACCCACCGGGCCGGCGTTGCGCAAGACCAGCACCGTGTGCTCGTCGGCATCGATATCGGGGTCGCGCATCGCCGCATGCATATCGGCGGTGCTGTCGAACACCAGCGCCCGGCCGCGATGCTTGAAGAACTTCTCTCCGAAGGCCGAGGGCTTCACCACGGCGCCGTTCGGCGCGAGGTTGCCGCGCAGCACCGCGAGCGCCCCTCTCGCCGACACCGCGTTATTAGGATCGCGAATGACTTCGTCATCCTCGCAATGCGCGCCGGCGATGTTCTCGGCGAGCGTCTTGCCGGTGACCGTGATGGCGCCGAGATGCAGATGGCCTTCGATCTTCTTCAACAGCGCCGGCAGGCCGCCCGCATAGTAGAAATCCTCCATCAGCTTGTCGCCCGAGGGGAACAGGTTGACGAGCACCGGCACCTTGCGCGCCATTTCGTCGAGCTCGTCGAGCGTCAGCGAGATGCCGGCGCGCCCCGCCATGGCGATCAGGTGAATCGCCGCGTTGGTCGAGCCGCCGAGTGCGAGGTAAGCGGCGACGCCGTTCATCATTGCCGCCTTGGTGACGATCATGGAGGGTTTGAGATCCTCGCCGATCATCTCGACCATGCGGGCGCCCGCGGCCGACGCCATGCGGGTATTGCCGGAATCCATCGCCGGAATGGCGGCGGCGCCCGGCAGGGTGAGCCCCATCGCCTCGACGATATTGGTCATGGTCGAAGCCGTGCCCATGGTGTTGCAGGTGCCGGGCGCGCGCGTCATGCGCTGCTCGAGGCGTGTCCATTCGGCCTTGTCGATATTGCCGGCCTGGTATTCGTCCCAATATTTGCGGCTATGCGTGCCGGCGCCCACGCGCTTGCCCTTGTAGCGGTCGTTGAGCATGGGGCCCGCCGGCACGAAGATCGCCGGGATATCCATGCTCAGCGCCCCCATGACGAGGCCAGGGGTCGTCTTGTCGCAACCGCCGAGCAGCACCGCGCCGTCGACCGGCAGCGAGCGCAGCAGTTCCTCGGCCTCCATGGCGAGGAAGTTGCGGTAGATCATGGTGGTCGGCTTCACCAGCACCTCGCCGAGGCTCATCGCCGGCAACTCGAACGGGAAGCCGCCCGCCTGCAGCACGCCGCGCTTCACCGCCTCGCCGCGCTCGCGCAAATGCGCGTGGCAGGGCGACAGATCGCTCCAGGTGTTCAGGATGGCGACGACCGGCCGGCCCATGAACTCCTCGCGGCGCAGCCCCATCTGCTGGGCGCGCTGGCGATGGCCGAAGGCGCGGAAATCATCGGCCGCAAACCAGCGCTGCGAGCGCAGCGTCTCGATCGGTCGTGTCATGGCGTTCCTCGATGGCCGCATCGGGCCGATGTCGATTTCTGCTAAGAGATAGGGTGTTGCGGAGCAGGACTTAAGTCAATGGCGGCAAAAGCGAAGCTGCCATCAGAACATCCGCCCGCCATTCGGCACTCGGCGCTCGGGGCCGATCAGCATCACCTCGCCGGCGTCGTCCGGCAGGCCGAGCGTCAGCACCTCGGACATGAAGGGGCCGATCTGGCGCGGCGGGAAGTTGACGACCGCGAGCACTTGGCGGCCGACGAGATCCTCGAGCTTGTGATTGACGGTGATCTGGGCCGAGGATTTCTTGACGCCGATGGGCTCGCCGAAATCGATCGCGAGCTTGAAGGCCGGCTTGCGCGCTTGTGGGAAGGGTTCCGCCTTGACGATGGTGCCGACGCGGATATCGACTTTCTCGAATTCGGCATAGACGATCGGGGAGGCGGGCGAAGGCGAGGTCATGGCTTTCGGTTTTTCCAGGAGAGCGCGACGGCGGGGTCTTGCGCGCCTTCTGTCACGGCTCGCGCGCTTCGTCGAGACTGCTCGCCTCATGCCATAGCCAAGCCACGCCGTGAACCGGCTTGAGGATCGGCGTACCGCTCACGTCCCGATCCCGCGCGCGATGGCATGGAAGAATGACCCCGTGACCAAGCCGCGCCTGCCGCCCGCTTGCTGCGGCGCTCCGCCATGGGCATCGCGCACCAGCGCGAAGGGCTCGTCCGTTCCCTTGTCGAGAAGGGTCGAATAGTGGAACTCGTGCCCCTTGAGCCGCTCGCCGGCCCGGCCTAACGGGCCATCGGCCAGGATGCGCGCATCGCGATAGCCGAGCTGCATCTTGCGTTGCGCGAAGCTGGTCACGACCGATAGCAGGCCGGCCATGGCGTGGCTCTCGCCTGCGGCGTCGATCAAGGCGCGGCCGAGCACCATATAGCCGCCGCACTCTCCATGCACCGGCTTGCGCCCCGCGAAGCCGACGAGGCCTTCGAGGAAGGTTTTCGCCGCGGCGATGCGCCCGGCATGCAGCTCCGGATAGCCGCCCGGCAACCAGCAGATGTCGCAATCGGCCGGAGGCGGCTCATTCGCGAGCGGGGAGAACGGGATGATCTCGGCGCCCGCGGCCCGCCAGCCCTGCAGCAGATGCGGGTAGATGAAGGAGAAGGCTTCGTCGCGGGCGAGCGCGATACGCTGCCCGGGCGGCGGGATGGCCACGGCCGTCACGGCCGCCATGGCCCGGCCCGCCCGGGCAATCGCCACCACCCTCTCAATATCCACATGCGCCTCGACGAAATCCGCCAGCGCATCGAGCACGGCGTCGAGGCCGCTCGTCTCCGCCGCCTGCACGAGGCCGAGATGCCGCTCCGGCAGCTTCACGGCCTCGTTGCGCGGCAGGCTTCCGAGCACCGGGACGCCCTGCCTCTCGATCGCCTCGCCGGCGAGCCGGCGGTGGCGCTCGCTGCCGACGCGGTTGAGAACGACCCCGCCGAGCGCGATGCGCGGGTCGTAGCCCATGAAGCCTTTGACGATCGCTGCCGCCGTCGTCGACTGGCCGCTGACATCGAGGACGAGCAGCACCGGCCAATCGGTGAGCGCGGCGATATCGGCGCTCGAGCCGGTCCTGCCCGATTCTCCGGGCACGCCGTCGAACAGGCCCATCAGCCCTTCGCAAATGACGATATCGGCGCCCTCCGCCGCGCCGGCGGCGAGCGCATACAGAAGCTGCGGCTCCATCGCCCAGCTGTCGAGATTGACGCTGACCCGGCCCGACGCGACCGCATGGAAGGCCGGATCGATATAGTCGGGACCGCATTTCGCGCCGCCGACCGCCACGCCCCGTCGCGCCAGAGCGCGCATCAGTCCGAGCGTCAGCGTCGTCTTGCCGGCGCCGGAGCGGGGCGCGGCGACGACGATGCCGGTTTGGCTCAAGCGCGCTCCTCCAGGCTCGCGGCGTACGGAGCGAGCGCCTCGCGCAGCCGCACGATCTCGCCGATGGCGACGATGGCCGGGGCCGCGAAGCCCTGCGCCTTCGCCTCCATCGCCGCGTCCGCGAGGCGCGTCACGAGGACGCGCTGGCGCGGCGTCGTCGCGTCGCTGACGATGGCGAGCGGGGTATCCTCGCGCAGGCCGCCGGCCATCAGCGCCGCCGCGATAGCCTCGAGATTGCTCATCGCCATGTAGAGGATGATCGGCGCCCCGGTCGCCGCCAAGGCGGCGAAATCGGCGAGGCCTCGCGCCCCCCCGGCGAGATGGCCGGTCGCCAGGATCAGTGCATGGTTCGTCTGACGCGCCGTCGCCGGGATGCCCGCATAGGCGAGCCCGCCGATCCCGGCGGTGACGCCCGGCACCGTACGGAACGGCACGCCGGCCTTGGCGAGGGATTGCGCCTCCTCGGCTCCGCGCCCGAAGACGAAAGGATCGCCTCCCTTGAGGCGCAGCACCTTCTTGCCGAGCTTGGCAAGCTCGATCAGGCGCAACGAGATATCGCGCTGGCTCGGCGAAGGCTTGCCGCCGCGCTTCCCGGCGAATTCGAGCGCCACATGGGGGGCCGCGACCGCCAGCACCTCGCGCGACACGAGCGCGTCATAGACGCAGATATCGGCCTCCCGCAGCGCCTGCAGCGCCGCGAGCGTCAGCAAGGCAGGATCGCCAGGCCCCGCGCCGACCAGCCATACGGTTCCGGGCGCGAAGACCGGCAGGCCCGGAATGAGGGGATCGCCATTGGTCATGCGCCTACGCCTCGCGGGCCGTCGGCGGCTCGGCTTTCTGCGCCCACGCGTTCGCGATATGGCTTCCTGCCATGAACGCGGATGCCCCTTCGGCTCATCTGCGCCGCGGCTGGACCACGGGCGCCTGCGCCACGGCCGCGGCGCGCGCCGCCTATGAGGCCCTGCTCACCGGCGCCTTCCGGGATCCCGTGACCATTGCCTTGCCCGGCGGCGCCCGCCCGGCCTTCGCGCTGGCGCTGGAGGAGCGGGGCGCCGGTTTCGCCAAGGCCGGCGTCATCAAGGACGCAGGCGACGATCCCGATGTGACGCATGGCGCGCTCGTCGTCGCGACGGTGCGGCACGGGCCGCTGGGCACGGGCGTCACCTTTCGCGCGGGGCCAGGCGTCGGCATGGTGACAAGGCCCGGCCTGCCGGTGCCGCCGGGCGAGCCGGCCATCAACCCCGTGCCGCGCGCCATGATCAGCGCCGCCATCGCCGAGGCGGCGGCGCTGCACGGCGGCTCGGGCGACGCGGTCGTCGAGATTTCCATCCCTGGCGGCGAGAAGCTCGCCGAGCGCACGCTCAACGGCCGGCTCGGCATCGTCGGCGGATTGTCGATCCTCGGCACGACCGGCATCGTCGTGCCCTATTCGTGCGCGGCCTGGATCCATTCGATCCATCGCGGCATCGATGTGGCGCGCGCCTGCGGCCTCGAGCATGTGGCGGGCAGCACGGGCGCTACCTCCGAGGCCGCCATCCGCGCTCTGCACGGCCTCTCCGAGGTAGCGCTGATCGATATGGGTGATTTCGTCGGCGGCATGCTGAAATATCTGCGCCGGCACCCGGTCGCCAGGGTGACGATCGCCGGCGGCTTCGCCAAGATGACGAAGCTCGGCCAAGGTCTGCTCGACCTGCATTCGCGGCGTGGTGCGGTCGATCTCGACCGGCTCGCCGAGCGCGTCCTCGCGGCCGGCGGCGACGTCGCGCTCGCGGAGCAGGTGCGCGGCGCCAATACGGCCATGGAGGCCCTGGACCTTTGCGGAAGGGCCGGCGTCGATATCGCGCTCGCGGTCGCCGAAGCGGCCTTCGCCACCGCGGCTGAAACACTCGGCGATGCAGGCATCGCGCTCGAGATCGCGATCTTCGATCGCGAAGGGGCGCTGCTCGCCAGGACGCCGTTCCGATCGGCTCATTCCTGATCCTCCTGCGCCGCCATGCGATAGCGGCGGCGATAGCCCGGATCGTAAAGCGCGCTTTCGCGGAAATCCTCGGCGCCGAGCGCGGGGCCGACCAGGATCAGCGCCGTGCGCTCCACGGGCGCCTGCGCCATGAGCGCCACGATCGTTCCCAAACTGCCTTTGACGATGCGCTCGTCGGGCCACGAGGCGCGATAGACGATGGCGACCGGGCAATCGCCGCCATAATGGGGGGTGAGCTCCGCGACCACCCTTTCGAGCGCGTGGATCGCGAGATGGATCGCGAGCGTCGCGCCGGTGCGCGCGAAATTGGCGAGCGTCTCGCGCTCCGGCATCAAGGAGGCGCGCCCCGATATGCGCGTCAGCACCACGGACTGGGCGATTTCCGGCAAGGTCAGCTCGCGTCCGAGCGCGGCGGCCGCCGCCGCGAAGGAGGGCACGCCCGGCGTGATGGTGTAAGGGATCTTCAGCGCATCGAGCCGGCGCAACTGCTCACCCATGGCGCTCCAGACCGAGAGATCCCCCGAATGCAGCCGCGCCACATCCTCGCCGGCCGCCTCGGCGCGCGAGAACTCGCTTCCGATCTCATCGAGCGTCATCGGCGCCGTGTCGACGATGCGCGCCCCTTCCGGGCAATGCCGGAGCAGCTCCTTCGGCACCAGCGACCCGGCATACAGGCAGACGAGACAGCGCTGGAGGAGGTCGCGGCCGCGCAAGGTGATCAGGTCCGGCGCGCCGGGGCCGGCGCCGATGAAATGCACCGTCATGGCGCGATCTCCGCCGGTCGCGCCACCGCGCAGCTCGCGCCGCCCGCGCTGATGCGCTTCAGGATCAAGCGCGAGCCGGCGCCGGCGCCGGGGAGCGCCGCGGCCTCCGCAAGGGTAGGGAGCCCGAGCAGTCTATGTTCGCGCTCCGAATGCGTCTCGCAGCGCGGAGCCGCGGCTTCGAGCTCCGCCCGCGGAAGGAGGATGAGCTTCGTGCCGAGTGTGGCGGCTGCCTCGACAAGTCCGCGCTCATCGCCTTTGGCCTCAGCGGTGAAGAGGGTGATCTCCAGAAACGGTTCCATTGGACTAGCGGGTGGCAGTTCGGGCCGATCCCTCCTCGGCGAAGCGGGGGAGGGTAGCGCGGCTTGCGCAGCAAGGTGCGACGGGTGGGGGCGCTCACCGACTAAGCACCCCACCCGGCCCTCCGCTTCGCTCGGGCCACCCTCCCCTGCAAGCAGGGGAGGGATGAGCGGCGAGGTTGGGTCCGAGGTGACATCCGCGCCTTCGAGCCTCAGTCCAACCAGCGCCAGCGCGCGGCGCACCAGCGCCGCGATGGCCTCGCCTGCGCAGCCCTTGCGGCAGCCTAAGCCGATGGCGATGCGCGGCGTCACGGCTTCGCGACCGTCCAGCGCATCACCGGCAGACCCGGGCGAAAGCCGTGGAAGCTGCCGAGCGGTTCCGCATACGCGATCTGCATGGTGATCAACTCGCCTCCCAGAATGCCGTAGCGACGGATCAGCTCGGCCTGGGTCTCGATCGTCACCGCGTTAACGACGAGGCGTCCGCCTCGCGGCAAGGGGTCCCAGGCGGCGTCGAGGACCCCTTCGTCGCCCGCCCCGCCGCCGACGAACACCGCGTCCGGCCTCGACAGACCCCTGAGGGAAACAGGCGCCGGCCCTTCGACGACAGCGAGTTCCGGCACGCCGAGCGCCGCCGCGTTGCGAGTGATGCGGGCCGCGCGCTCCGGGCGCACCTCGACCGCAACGGCCCGATTGGCCGGATGGCGCAGCATCCATTCGATGCCGATCGAGCCGGATCCCGCGCCGATATCCCAGAGCATCTCACCTCGGCGCGGGGCGAGCGCAGCAAGCGTCGCGGCGCGGATGTCGCGCTTGGTGATCTGTCCGTCATGCTCGAACATCGCGTCCGGCAGCCCGGCCGTCAGCGGCACGACGATCGCGTCCGCTTCCGCGATCACTTCCACGGCGACGGTGTTCAGGGGATCGACGTTGTCGAGAACGAACTGGTCGGCCAGCGTTTCCGACAATCGCTCGCGCGGCCCGCCCATCGCCTCGCAAACGACGAAGCGGGAGCGCCCCATGCCGCGCGCCGCCAGCAGCGCCGCGAGCTTGCCCGGCGTCGTCGCATCCCAGGACAGGGCCAGGATGCGCGCGCCGGGCTGCAGATGCGGGATGATCCGCTCGAGCGCATGGCCGTGCAGCGAGACGAGGGCGCAATCCTGCTGCGCCCAGCCGAGTCTCGCGGCGGCGAGGCTGAAGGCCGAAGGCGCCGGAAGGCAGACCATCTCCTCCGCCGCCACATGCCCCATCAGCGTCGAGCCGACGCCGTGGAAGAACGGGTCGCCGGAGGCGAGCACGGCCACCGGCCGTCCGCGCCGGGCCAGGATCGCGGCAACAGCATCGGTGAGCGGCGAGGGCCAGGCGAGGGCCTCGCCCGGAAAGCCGCCGGCGAGCGCGAGATGCCGCTTGCCGCCCACGACCAGCTCGGCCTTCGCGATGCACCGCCTCGCGGACGACGACAGCCCGTCGGCGCCATCCTCGCCAATCCCGATGAGCGACAGCCAGGGCGTCATCTCGCGGTCGCGCGCAAGGATGGCGAGCGCGTCCTGCTTTTCACAAGCGCCTGCGATGGGCGTAAGAAGCCCGCATGCGCATTCTCATCCTGGGCGGCTCGACCGAGGCCTCGGCGCTGGCGCGACTGCTTTGCGGGCGAAGCGAGATAGAGGCGAGGCTGTCTCTCGCCGGGCGCACGGCACAACCGGCGCCCGCTCCCGTTCCGATGCGCATCGGCGGCTTCGGGGGCGTCGCCGGTCTCGCCGCCTATCTCACGGGCGAGGGTATCGAGGCCGTGGTCGACGCCACGCATCCCTTCGCGGCTCAGATGTCGCGTCACGCGAAGGAAGCCTGCTCCACGCTCGGCATCCCGCTCGTCGCTTTCACCCGTGCGCCATGGATGCCGGTCACAGGAGATCGCTGGATCGAGGTCGCGGATGCCACCGCGGCCGCTGCTGCGCTCGACCGGCTCGCGCGCCACGTATTCCTGACGGTCGGCCGCCTGTCGCTGCCGGCTTTCGCCGCCGCTCCGCAACACCATTACCTCATCCGCGCCATCGACGAGCCGGCGGGGCTCGCGAGCTTGCCGCATCATGAGTTGGTGCTGGCTCGTCCGCCCTTCACGGTCGATAGCGAGGAGCGGACGATGCGCCTGGCGAAAATCGACATCGTGGTCAGCAAGAACAGTGGCGGGGCCGCGACCTATGCGAAGATCGAGGCGGCGCGCCGCCTCGGCTTGCCGGTCGTGATGATCCGCCGGCCGAAGCCCGTCGAGACGCCGGCGCTGCACGAGCCGGCGGCGGTGCTCGATTGGATCGCGCGTCACGGCCGCGCCCCGTAGGCGCGCGGCGTGTAGACGAAAGGCCGGGCCGGAGCCGGCCTCTCGATGACCCGCGTCGCGCTCGACCCGATGATAACGAGCGTCGCCATGTCGGCGAGGTTCGGATCGGCCCGCGCCAAGTCGGTGATCGCGATGCGCTCATCCTCGCGCCCGACAGCCCTCGCGAAGATCACCGGTGTCGTTCCGGATTTGCGCGCCCGCAGACAGGCGAAAGCGTCATGGATGCGGTCGGGCCGCGCCTTGGAGGCCGGATTATAGAGCGCGATGACGAAATCGGCCTCTGCCGCCGCGGCGAGGCGCCTTTCGACGATGGTCCAGGGCTTGAGATTGTCCGACAGCGAGATCGCACAGAAATCATGACCGAGCGGCGCGCCGATCCGCGCTGCCGCCGCCTGCATCGCCGTGATTGCCGGAATGACGGCCACATCGAGGTCGCGCCAGCGTGCCTCGCCGTGCTCGATCGCCTCGAACACCGCCGCCGCCATGGCGAACACGCCGGGATCGCCGCCGGAGACGACCGCCACCCGACGCCCTCCGGCCGCAAGCGCCAGCGCCTCGCGGGCGCGCGACAGCTCCTCGCGGTTATCGCTCGCATGGCGAAGCTGCCCCGCTTGCTCGGGCAGGCGCGCGAGATAGGGGCCGTAACCGACGAGGTCGCTCGCCGCGGCGAGCTCGGCCGTCGCCTCCGGCGTCATCCATTCCGCCGCGCCCGGTCCTAGGCCGACGACGACAAGTCGGCACGCTCCAGCGCTCACGGCCGCCTTCCCCGGCCAGGCACGAGGATCAACGCGAAATAGGGCGCGTCATCGTCGGTCTTGTCCGCCAGCGGCAGGATGCGCTCTTCGGCCATGGTGCCGCGCTCGACATAGATGGCTCGCTCGGCGAGGCCCGCATCGGCGAGCGCCGCACGCACCTTCGGGAGGTTGTGGCCGAGCTTCATCACCACGGCTGCATCGGTCGCGGCGAGGCGGCGGGCGAGGTCGTCACGCGGCAAGGTGCCGGGCAGCACGGTGAGCACGTCGTCGCCCCAGCTCATCGGCGCCTGCGCCGCCGTCCAGCAACCGGACATGCCGGTGACCCCGGCGCAGATCGTGACCTCGAATCGATCCTTCAGCCGCGCATGGATATGCATGAAGGAACCGTAGAATAGCGGGTCGCCCTCGCAGATCAGCGCCACGTCGCGTTCGGCGTCGAGATGCGCCGCGATGGCTTTCGCCGACTTGTCGTAGAAGGGACGCAAGGCGCGCGAATAGGCGGGCTCGTCGAAGGGGATTTCGGTCGTGACCGGATAGAGGAGCGGCATCTCGATGACACCCACTTTGATCCAGCGATCGGCGATGCGCCTGGCATTGGAGGGGCGCCCGTTCTTGGCAAAATAGGCGATCACCGGCGCTTCCGCGATCAGGCGCACTGCCTTCACCGTGAGGAGCTCGGGATCGCCGGGACCGAGGCCGACGCCAACGAGCCGCCCCACGGCTTGGCTCCCTCGTCCGTTCACCGCGCTCATTCGCGCTCGCTCGCGATGGCGTTGACGGCGGCTGCCGCCATGGCGCTGCCGCCGCGCCTGCCGCGCACCACGAGAAAAGGCAGGCGGCCATCGCCGATCAGCGCTTCCTTCGACTCTGCCGCGCCGACGAAGCCGACGGGCATGCCGATCACGGCGGCTGGGGCCGGCGCTCCCTCGTCGAGCATCTCCAGCAGGCGAAACAGTGCGGTCGGCGCATTGCCGATGGCGATAAGCGCTCCCTTAAGGTGCGGGCGCCACAGCTCCATGGCGCCGGCTGTCCGCGTTGTGCCAAGGCGCGCGGCAAGGCCGGGCACGCTGGCATCGTCGAGCGTGCAGATCACCTCGTTGGCGCACGGCAAACGGGCGCGCGTCACCCCGTTTGCCACCATCTTGGAATCGCACAGGATCGGCGCCCCGGCCATGAGCGCCGCCCGCGCTGCCGCAACGGCCCCTGGGGAGAAAGCGATATCGGCCGCGGCCTCGATCAGACCGCAGGCGTGGATGAGTCGCACCGCGACCTTCTCCTCTTCGGTCGAGAAGCGCTTTAGATCCGCCTCGGCGCGAATGATAGAAAACGAACGCCGATAGATCTCCGCCCCGTCGCGGATATAGGAATAGCGCTCGCTCATCTAATCCTTCCGAGGTTACCGGCGCGCGCCTTGGCGAGCGTGGCGCGGTCCGCGATTATTTGCACCAGCGCTGTCTTCGCTTCCTCCGCCGTGAGACCCTGGCGCCTCGGCCGATCGCCCGTGGTGCCGTCGAGGACGAGGTCATAGCGGCCATCGTGCCCGACCAATGTCACGCATGTGGCGCCGCTTCGGGCGCAGCCCTTGGCGCAGCCGGAGAGGTGCATCCCGATGCCTTCCGCAGCGAAGCTTCGCGCCAGAGGCGCGAGCAACAGCGCGTCGTCGCGGGTCGAGACCGTGGCGCGCAAGCAGGCCGGGCTTCCAGGGCAAGCCGTGACCGCAAGCCGCGGATCGCTGGCTTCGGTGATGAAGCCTGAGCCGGCGAAGCGGTGGCTGAGCTTCTCGGACTGTGACGCTGTCACGTTCGTGACCAGAATCGCGCGCCAGGGGGAGAGGCGCAGCTCACCACGTGTTTCCTCCGCCGATTCCGCAAGACGTTCGAGCTGGTCGGAGGCCAGCCGACCGAAAGGCGCGGCGACGCCCAAGAACCCAAGTCGTTTGTCGAGAAGGCGAAAGCCGATGGGCGGCTTGCCCTCTCCCCTTGCGGGAGAGGGTGGCCCTCGCGTCAGCGAGGGTAGGGAGAGGGGGAGAATCCCAAGCGGCACAGTCCCCTCTCCCGCTTCGACTTCATCGAAGCACCCTCTCTCGCGAGGGGAGAGGGTAGGCGCGCGTGCCTGCTTCGGTGCGGCAACGATCAGTGCTCGCGCCGATCTCGCGATGGCATGGGCCCCCAACAGCCCGACGAGATTACCCATACGGCGCGGCGCCTCGTCCTCCTCCCCGCGCAGTTCGAGGAAGGCGCGCGCCAGCGCAATGGCGGCATCGGGCAGGTCCCGTGCCGCGCAGCTGCCGATGGTCACCGCTGCGTCCGCATGACCGCCGAGCCCGACCAGAAAGCGCGGGCCACTCGGCAAGAACATTGCCTTGAACCGAATATCGGCGTCTACGTCATCAAGGCTGGGCTCCCCGCCGTCATCGACGAGAAAGCCGAACTTCGCCGGCAGCGCCACCAAGGCCCGCTCGCTCGCGAGACATTCCCGCAGGGCCATCACCATTGGTCGGATATCGCACACCGCGCTCGGATCGATGCCGGCCAGCGGGCTTGCCATGATGTTGCACGCAGCTTCGGGCTCCTCCTCCGGAGGAACGAGTCCCAGCGAGGCGAGCCGCGCGACCAGCGAGGGCAAGGCCGTTTCGCACACGCCGCGCAACTGCAGATTGGCGCGCCGCGTCAAATCGACGAGGCCGTTGCCGAAGCGGCGCGCACAATCGGCGATCTGCCGCGCCAGCGCGGCTTGCATCGCGCCCCCTGGAATGCCCAGGCGCAGCAACAGCCCATCGCCGCTCGGCATGGGCCGCAGCACGCTCGGGCACCAGCCACGGCGCAGACCGGCGCGGGCGCTCATACGCGCGCCTTCATCATCTCCGCGAGCCGCGCGGCGGACGAGTTGCGCCGCGAAGCCCAAAAGCCGCGACGCGACGCCTGAGTGAAGCGCTCGGCGATGGCGCGCGCGGCCTCGGGGTTGGCGCGCTCGAGGAATTCGCGCACCGCCTCGTTGCCGCAAGTCGCGTCATAGACGAGGTCGAATTGCCGGCTCGTCACCGCCTCCGTCATGGCGGCGAAGGCGAAGAGGTTGTCGACCGTCTCGGCGATCTCGGCCGCGCCGCGAAAGCCATGCCGCATCTGGCCGGCGATCCAGCGCGGATTGGCGGCGCGGCCGCGCACCACACGCGCGACCTCTTCAGACAGCGTGCGAACCACGCTTCTGTCGGGACGCGAGGTATCGGCGTGGTAGAGGGCCGGATCGGCGCCGAGCGCCGCGGCCGCGGCCGAAAAGCCTCCCTCGTGCTCGGGGAAGGCATCGGCGTCGAGCACATCCTGCTCGGCCATGTCTTGGACATGAACAAAGGCATCCGCGGCAGCGATACGGGTGCGGAAGGCGTCCTTCGCCTCGAGCCCGTCGGAGTCAGCGTCCGCCCCGTAGGCATGCGAGGTCGCCGTCATATAGGCTTCGCCCAGCTCGCGGCGCGACAGCGAGCCGTCCTGCGCGAGCTTGCCGGCGAGCCCGACGCCATATGCCCCCGACGCCGCGCCGAAAATGCGCGCCGCAGCGAGCTTGCGCCCCTGCGCCGGGACGGCGCGCAGCGACGCCGCGAGGGGGTTGTCCTCTTCCTCCTCGTCGAGTTCCGCCACGGCGCGCACGGCCTTATCGAAGAGCGCGATCTGGGTCGGGAAGACGTCGCGGAACAGGCCCGAAATGCGTAAGGTCACGTCGACGCGCGGCCTGCCGAGCTTGGCGAGCGGCAGGATCTCGAACCCCGATACGCGTGTCGAGGCGCTGTCCCAGAGCGGGCGCACCCCAAGTAGCGCGAGGCCTTGTGCGATGTCGTCGCCGCCGGTGCGCATGGTCGCCGAGCCCCATAGATCGATGACGATGTTGCGCGGCCAGTCGCCATGCTCCTGCGCGTGGCGGGTCATCACCTCGTTCGCCGTGCGGCTGCCGATCTCCCAGGCGGTGCGGGTCGGCACGGCGCGCGGATCGATGGTGAAGAGGTTGCGGCCGGTCGGCAACACATCGAGGCGCCCGCGCGAGGGTGCGCCGGCCGGTCCCGGTTCGACGAAGCGGCCATCGAGGGCGCGCAGAAGGCCCTCGATTTCCGACGGCGTCCCTTTGCCGAAGACATGCAAACCATCGCCGATGCGCATATCCTTGAGCTCGCAGAGCCAGGCGTCGAGCCTCGTCAGCGCCTCCATCGGATCGCCATTCGGATCGAGGCCGATCTCCTGCGCGAGGCCAAATTCGTGCGCCTTCGCGAGGATGGCTGTCGAGAGCAAACGAGCCCGGCGCCGGTCGAGCGATTGCGCGCTCGCATATTCGTCGAACAGCGCCTCGAGCTCGGCCGTCGCGCCATGGCTCCCGGCATCGATCAGGGGTGGCGTCATATGCCCGATGGTGACGGCGGCGATGCGTCGCTTGGCTTGCGCCGCCTCGCCCGGGTTGTTGACGATGAAGGGATAGACCACCGGCAGCGGCCCGAGCACGACCTCGGGTGCGCAAGTCTGCGACAGCGCCACAGCCTTGCCGGGCAGCCATTCGAGCGTGCCATGCGTGCCGCAATGGATCATCGCGTCGATGCGCTCGATCTCGCGCAGCCACAGATAGAAGGCGATGTAGCCGTGGCGCGGCGGCAGATTGGCGTCGTGGTAGTCGCTTTTGCGGCTCGCCACGCGCCCGCGATCGGGCTGCAGCGCAACGATGAGCGCACCGGAGCGGATCATGCGGAAGCGGAAGGCGCCGTCACGGACGCAGGGATCGTCTTCGGGCAGACCCCAGGCGTTCATGACGGAAGCCGTGAAGGCCGGGGGGAGGGTGCCGAAGAGGCGGTGGTAGTCAGGAAGACGCATTGAGCACGCGCCGACGTCACCCTCTCCCCTCGCGGGGCCGCGGCACGCGCGCTTCTTTCGCACGGGAGGCAGATGAAACTGCGATTGAGTGTCTTCTCCCGCCTCCGCGCAGCGGGGGAGGGTGGCCGCGAAGCTCTTGCCGAGCGGACGGGTGGGAGGCTTTTCTGACGCCGCACCCCACCCGTCCGCTTTGCGGCCTCCCTCCCCCGCAAGAGCAGGGGAGGGACAAGGCGCCTGCCACGTCAGCCTCCCCATCAGCTCGGCTGTATCCGGCATCTTCCCGATGGCATACCCGGCTTCCCGCAATCCACACGCGATCGACAGAATGCTAGCGGGAGTGTCGAGCCCGACCGCATATCCGGCCCGTCCGCCCTTGCCCGGATAATCCGACAGTACGCAAGCGAGGCGACGCTCCTGCCTCGGAAGTCGCCGCAGCTTGACCCAGGCGCCGGCGAGATCGGCCGCGTGCGCGATGCGCGAGGCTTCGGGGCAATGCGCAAGGCGCGTGAACTCCAGCGCCTCGCTGCGTCCCGCCTCGCCCTTGAACGAGATCGCGCCGGCAAGGAGACGACCGTCCATCTCCGGCAGGACGACGTTCATGGCGAGATCGGCGGCGGTCAGCCCGCGCATGCCGGCGCACCATTGCTCGAGGCTCGATCCGCCGAGGATCACCTGAACGACCGGACAATCGGCGGCATCGAGCACGCCGCCCGCATCGAGCCGCGCCGAGAAGGCGGTCGTGTTCATGATGACGTCCGGCCTCGCGCCCGCGAGCCAGTCGGCGAGGGGGCCCGCGGCTTCCCCGTCCTTGAGGCTCGTCACGAAGGCCGCAGTAACGGAAAGGCCGCGAGAAGCGAGCGCGTCCGCGAGCGCGGTGACCGGTAGCGTGTCGGCCGCCAGCAGCACCGAACGATAGAGGAGAATCAGCGCCTTCGGTGCGCTGCCATTTCCGCTGCGGCAGCCAGCCTCGAACAGGCCGAAGGCCGGCACGGGGCGCGGCTCGCGCCAAGCCACGGGACCCCTGACCCGGTCGGCGAGGAAGCGCAACAGCTCGCTCAGATTGTCCGGCCCGCCATTCTGCAGATAGGCGAAGAGCCGGGCGAGCTCGCATTTCGGCAATGTGGAAGCTGCGTCGAGCCGCGCATCCTGCCTAGCATCGCCGGGCACGATGGCGAGCGCAAAGCCATGCTGTCGCGCCGTGCGGGAGAGCTCCTCGACGCCGTAGCGCCAATAGTCGAGCCCGCCGAGCAGGCGCACCAGCACGAAGCGCGCTTCAGCGACCACCTCCTCGACATAGCGGTCGACCGAGAAGGGATGGCGCAACGCGGCGAGATTGGCGAGGCGAAGGCTCGGCAATTCCTCCCTGCCCTCTTCCCAGGCATGGGCTAGGCCGGCGAGATCGCCGTCGGAAAAGGAGAGGCAGACGATATCGGCCGGCGTCTGCGCAAGTTCGACGGCCTCGACGGTCTCATCGAGCGATCGCGTCTCGGTGCGCAACAGATGCATGCCGATCCTCGCCCCTAATCCCTAACCGCGGCGCTGATCGCTTCGCGGTCTATGCCCTTCTCGCCGATCACGACGAGACGGCCGCGCCGCTCTTCGCCGGCCGCCCAAGGCCGATCGAATTCTCGGCGGAAGCGCTGCCCCACACCTTGCACCAGGAGCCGCATCGACTTGTCGCGCACGGCGACAAAGCCTTTCATGCGCAATACGTCATGGGTTGCCGCGAGATCGGCGAGCTTTGCCAGGAACGGCGCCGGATCGGCGATCGCCGGCAACTCGACCACGAAGCTGTCGAAATCGTCGTGATCATGCCCCTCTTCCGCGTCGTGATGCGAAGGGCGAGCGTCGAGGTCGTCTTCGGCAGCCGCCGAGAGCCCGAGCAACAGCGCGGGTTCGATGCGCCCTTCGCGCGTCTCGACCACCTTCACGGCGCGCGGCACCGTGCTCGCGATGTCGCCGCGCAGGCGCAGGATCGCGGCGGGATCGACGAGATCGGATTTGTTGAGCACGACGAGATCTGCGCAGAGGAGCTGATCCTCGTAGACTTCCTCGAGCGGATTGTCGTGATCGACGGACGGGTCGGCGGCGCGCTGGCGCGCGAGCCTCGCGGGATCGTCGGCGAAACGACCCGCGGCGACGGCGGCAGCGTCGACGACCGCGATGACGCCATCGACGGTGAGCTTGGAGCGGATCGGCGGCCAGTCGAAGGCTTTCACCAAGGGCTTCGGCAAGGCGAGGCCCGAAGTTTCGACGATGATGTGGTCGGGCTTCCTCTCGCGCCCCAAGAGCGCCTCGATCGCCGGGATGAAGTCGTCGGCGACCGTACAGCACAGACAACCATTGGCGAGCTCGACGATGTTCTCCTCCGGGCAACTCTCGATGCCGCAGGACCGCAGGATCTCGCCGTCCACGCCGACATCGCCGAACTCGTTGACGATGAGCGCCAAGAGCCGCCCATCCGAATGTTCGAGCACATGGCGGATGAGCGTCGTCTTGCCGGCACCGAGAAAGCCAGTGACGATGGTGACGGGCGTCTTGCCCAGCGGCAGCTTGGCGAGCTCGATCATTCGGCGGCCTCCGGCAGATCGGCGGGGTTGCGGGAAAGGAGCGGTGGAATGCGCGCCACCACACCCTTCTTCAGGGCTTGGGGGCGCTGCCTCCAAGGTATCAGTCCGTCTGGTGCGGCGGCATAAAGGGCGGCCGCGTCGAGGATGGCCTCGGCCGAAGGCCTGTCCGGTGCGAAATCGCCGTAGACATAGGTCCATTTGCCGGCGGCGGAGAAGCCGATGGTGCAAGGGCGTTTGCAGACGCTGAGACACTCGACGGGAACAAGCTCGACCGGGTCGGCACGGAGTGCGGCAGCAAGCCGCAACGCCTCATGGAGTCGTGCGCCCGCCCGGCCCCCCACAACCTCGGCGGGCTCGCCCGGCTGGCGGCAGGTGATGCAGATATGGATGGCCATTCCCCGATCCGACATTCGCCCGATGCTCCCGGCGCTCAGCGTCCCTGGGGTGCATCGTGCCGGGCGCGTGGAGCCGCCCAGCGTCCGGCTGAGCCGAATTTCGGCGCCGAACCGCCTCCGAGGCGCCCCGCCCGGCGGCTTGCTGCTGGCGACGGCAGGTCTCCTGGCTCGCGGATCGCTGCCTCGTGCGGCCTTCCCGGGCGCCGGCTTCGACCGGCTTCCAGTGGCGTTGTCGCACCAGGCTCACCGCTTACAGTTGCGGGGGCAGCTGCGGCTTTGGCGGAGCGCCTTTGACGCCACGTCGCACCGCATTCCCTTTTCACCCCCCTTTCGAGGGGACCATCGCGGAGATTAGATAGAGGGGTGGCGCTGCAAGTGTCAATGTCCGGGGCGTCAGGAGGAGTTCAATGCAAGCTCAATCCGTTGGCGGAACGAAAGAACATCCGATCACGGTCGCCCCGGCCAAAGGCCGCGTCAAGGTGACCTGGAAAGGCGCCGTCATCGTCGATTCGAGCCGGGCGCTCGAGCTTCGGGAGACGACCTACCCGGTGGTGAAATACCTGCCGCGCACCGATGCCGTCATGCGCCTGTTGCGGCGCACCGACCACAAGACCCATTGCCCCTATAAGGGGGATGCGAGCTATTATTCGATCGTGGTCGACGGCGCGGTGTCGGAGAACGCCGTCTGGACCTACGAGCATCCGCTGCCCGGCGTCGCCGCGATCAAGGACTACCTCGCCTTCTACCCGAACCGTGTCGATCGCATCGAAGAGATCGGATAACGGACGACGCGCGACAGAGGAACCTGCGACGAAGCGGGTTCATCCGTTGTCCGTTTTCTGTAGCCCGTTTTCTATCCCGTCTCACTCCTTCGGCTTCAGTTCCTTGAGCTTGGCGAAGACGCTGTCGGCGTCGATCTTCTCCTCGGCCGGCTTCGGGGCCGTGGGCGCGAAGGTCGGCAGCTTCTCGACAGGCTCGGCGGGCTTGCTGCGGGCCGCGGTGACGTCGGCCGGAAGCAGGGTTGCGCCGGTCTCCTGAACGACCACCGGCTTGTCCTTGGCGGCGCGCGCCACTTCCATGTCGAGATCGATCTGCGAGCAGAGGCCGAGCGTCACCGGATCGAGCGGCTGCAGGCTCGGCGAGTTCCAATGCGTGCGCTCGCGCACCGCCTCGATCGTCGATTTCGTGGTGCCGACCAGGCGCGAGATCTGCGCGTCCTTCAGCTCGCCATGGTTGCGCAGAAGCCAGAGGATGGCGTTCGGCCGGTCCTGACGGCGTGACAGGGGCGTGTAACGGGGGCCCTTGGTCTTGCGCTTCACCTCGGGCAGATGAACCTTGCCCTGCGCCATCTTGAGGCTGTGCCCGGGATCCTTCTCGGCCTTGACGATCTCCTCGCGCGTCAACTGGCCGGTGAGCACCGGGTCGAGCCCTTTGATGCCGGCCGCGACCTCGCCATCGGCGATGCTTTTCACCTCCAGAGGATGCAGATGGCAGAACTCGGCGATCTGCTCGAAGCTGAGCGAGGTGTTGTCGACCAGCCACACGGCTGTCGCCTTCGGCATCAATAAGAGAGCCACGGAGCTAACCTCCTCTTCGGGCGGACGGCATGATCCCTCTGGCCCCGGCTCGGCCGCCGCCGGAGCATCCTTCGCATTCAAAACCGAGGGAGTGCCGGGCATATAGTCGTTTCGACCGTGGATGGCAATGCGCTACCGACATGCGCTACCGACAAGGACGGCTGAGCGCACGACGCCTGAGCGGCTGAGCGCATGCGCTGCCGACATGCGCTGCCCGCGCAGTCGGCGCTCAACCGCCGCGCGGCACGACATAATCTGAAGGGTAGGTGGCGCGGAATTCGGGCCGAGCTTCGCAGCGCGCCGACAAAGCCTCGAGGCTCGGATAGCGGTCCGGCGCCAGCAGGCCCGGATCGGCCATCCGCACATAGCGGATCAAACAGGCCGTGGTGATCTGCGCCTGGTCGAGGGGGCTATCGGCCGGCCATGGCTCGGCTGCCAGGGCCGCGATGGCGCCCATGCCTTGAACGCGGCAACGTTCGATCCATTCCGGCCAGCGATAGGCGGAAGGGCGGATCAGCCGCTCATAGGCGCCAGCGCCTATCTTCTCGATGGCGCCGCTGGCGAGCGCGACCAGTCGCAGGGCGCGCCGCCGCTCCGGCCCGCCTGCCGGGATCAAGGCGCGCTCGGGCCCGACGGTTTCGTCGATCCAGTCCAGGATGGCACCGGAATCGATCAGCGTCTCGCCATCCCGCAGCACGAGGGCTGGAATGCGGCCGACGGGGTTGATCCGACGCATGGCGTCGAAATCGGCAAATACCGAGCGCACATCGTGCTGATAGGCAAATCCGAGGACGCGCAGCGAGATCGCGACCCTGCGAACGAAGGGCGAATCATATTGTCCGACCAGGACCATCACCACAGTCTACGCCGTGACGAGCGCCTGTCACGCTTTCAGCACACCTGCGGCCCATGTGCTGCTGCGCGGCTGAACGGGTCAGGAAAGGGCTTTGGCTTGCCGCAACGCCTCGTCGATGAGCGAATTGGCAAGGGTCATGCGACGCGACGCGGCTTCGCGGCGCGATGGATCGAGGCGGTCCGGATGGTTAGCGAGCGCGAAGGCGCGACGGATGCGCTTCAGCTCGGCGGGCTTCAAGCCGGCCCGCAAGCCGAGCTCGGCGGCAAGCGAGATGGGGTCGCAAGTCTCCGGCGGCAGCTCGGCCGATGCCGATGGACTCGCACCGGCTTGTTCGCCTTCGAATAATGGCCAAGTCGGCGGCGCTTCCTCGGCGGCGGCCTCGGCGCCCTCCTCCACATAGGGTGCGGTGAACCCGACGGCCGCGGGGCGCGCATGCATCGACCGCTGCTCCGACACGGTGTCGAGCGCCCGCAGGAAATCGAAGCTCGCATGCGCCGTCGCATCGGGCGACGCCGCTTCGCCATGAGCCGCGTTGCCGCGACTTGCATCGTCGCCGATCCCCGGCGCGGAATCGCGGCGAATGGTCGCGAGGACATCGGCGAAGTCGGTGCGGATCAAGGGGCCGCGATAGGGGCTGGTCATGACCGTGCTCGCCATTACGCATGCGCAATCACCCTGCGCGAGGCAGATCGGCCAGCCAATGTGACGCCCCGGCGTTGAAACGAAGTTAAAGCTCGAATCGCGGCGGGGTTGGAACCCTCGCCGCTCTGGCTTAACCTCCACGCTCGAAGAAACTGCGTCTTTCGAGGAAGCGGCCATGAACGACACGAGCTCAAAACCCGACAAGCGCGTTCAGCGCCGCAGTCGACCGAGCTTCACCGACCAGGAGGCCTTGCAGTTTCATGCGCAGGGACGCCCGGGCAAGATCGAGGTCGTGCCCACCAAACCGATGGCCACGCAGCGCGACCTGTCGCTTGCCTACTCGCCCGGCGTCGCCGTGCCGGTGCTGGCGATCGCGGACGATCCGGCACGCGCCTTCGACTATACGGCCAAGGGCAATCTCGTCGCCGTCATCTCCAACGGCACCGCGATCTTAGGGCTAGGCAATCTCGGCGCGCTCGCGGCCAAGCCGGTCATGGAGGGCAAGGCGGTGCTGTTCAAGCGCTTCGCCGACATCGATTCCATCGATCTCGAGGTCGCGACGGAGGATGCCGACGCCTTCATCAACGCGGTCCGCTATCTCGGGCCGACCTTCGGCGGCATCAATCTCGAGGATATCCGCGCGCCGGAGTGCTTCATCATCGAGACGCGCTTGCGCGAGCTCATGGACATTCCGGTGTTCCATGACGATCAGCACGGCACCGCCATCATCGCGGCCGCCGGCCTCGTCAATGCGCTGCACCTCACCGGGCGCCACATCGAGGATGCGCGGCTCGTGATCAATGGGGCCGGCGCCGCGGGCGTCGCCTGCGCCGAGCTGATCAAGGCGATGGGGTTCAAGTCCGACAAGGTCGTTCTCTGCGACACCAAGGGTGTCGTCTACAAGGGCCGCGCCGAGGGGATGAACCAGTGGAAATCGGCCCATGCGGCCGAGACCGAGGCGCGCAGCCTCGCGGACGCGCTCAAGGGCGCCGACATCGTCTTCGGCCTCTCGGCCAAGGGCGCCTTCACGGCCGAGATGATCGGGTCGATGGCGAAAAACCCGATCATCTTCGCCATGGCCAATCCGGATCCCGAGATCGGGCCCGAGGAGGTCGCGCAGGTCCGCGACGACGCCATCATGGCGACCGGGCGCTCGGATTACCCGAACCAGGTCAACAACGTGCTCGGATTCCCCTATATTTTCCGCGGCGCGCTCGATGTGCGGGCGACCACGATCAACATGGAAATGAAGATCGCCGCCGCCATGGCGCTCGCCGAGCTCGCCCGCGAGGACGTGCCGGACGCTGTCGCCGCCGCTTATCAGGGCGCCCGCCCCCGCTTCGGGCGCGACTACATCATTCCGGCGCCCTTCGATCCGCGACTCATCCACACCGTGCCGATGGCGGTCGCCAAAGCAGCGATGGATACGGGCGTGGCGCGCCGGCCGATCCTCGACATGGCCGCCTACAAGGTCCAGCTGTCCTCGCGGCGCGATCCGGCCGCCGGCACGCTGAACCGCATCTTCGAGCGCGTGCGGCGCTTCCCCAAGCGCGTCGTCTTCGCCGAGGGCGAGGAAGAGCAGGTGATCCGCGCCGCGCTCTCCTATGTGGCCAACGGGCTCGGCACCGCGATCCTGGTCGGGCGCGAGGAGCGGGTGCGCGATACGGCGGAGCATGCCGGCCTCGATATCGGCGCGCGCGAGGGTATCGAGATCCACAATGCGCGTCTCTCGCAGCGCAACACGGCCTATGCGCAATTCCTCTACGAGCGCCTGCAGCGGCAAGGCTTCCTGTTCCGCGACTGCCAAAGGTTGATCAACCAGGACCGCAACCATTTCGCCGCCGCCATGGTGGCGCTGGGCGATGCCGACGCCATGGTCACTGGCGTTACCCGCAATTCCTCGATCGCGCTCGAGGATGTGCGCCGCGTCATCGATTCGAAGCCCGGCCACCGCGTCATCGGTCTGTCGATCGCCTTGACGCGCGGACGCACCATCCTGGTCGCGGACACCGCGATCCATGAGTTGCCGAGCGGGCAGGAGATCGCCGAGATCGCCATCGAGGCCGCCGGCGTCGCGCGCCGGCTCGGCTATGAGCCGCGCGTCGCACTCCTCGCCTTCTCGACTTTCGGCCATCCGAAGGGCGAACGCACCAAGTTCGTGCAGGAGGCGGTGCGCATTCTCGACCATATGCGGGTCGATTTCGAATATGACGGCGAAATGGCGGCCGATGTCGCGCTGAACCGCGAGTTGATGACCTCGACCTATCCGTTCTGTCGCCTGACGGGACCGGCCAACGTGCTCGTCATGCCGGCTTTTCACTCAGCCTCGATCTCGACCAAGATGCTGCAGGAGCTCGGCGGCTCGACGGTGATCGGCCCCCTCATCGTCGGCCTCGACAAGCCGGTGCAGATCGTGCCGCTCGGTGCCAAGGATGCCGATCTCGTCAATATGGCGGCGCTCGCAGCCTTCAATATCGGCGGGTGAGCGGCGCCTGCACGAACGGCCCGTCATTGGCGACACGGTTCACGGCGTCGCCGATCTCGACGCGCTCGAGCGTCTCGTCGGGCGCGGGCTGAGCGAGCCGCATCGCGGCCTGGACGCGGACATTGCGGCAATCGAGCCAAGTGTCGTAGGCGGGTGGATCGAGGATGACGGGCATGCGCTCACTGATGGCTGCGAGCGTTCCGTTCGCCGAAGTCGTGAGAATGCACGCCGTGTCGATCTCGCCGCCATCCGGGCTGCTCCAGCATTCCCAAAGGCCGGCCATGCCGAAGGGCGAAGCATCGAGTCTACGCACCATGTAGGCCCGCTTCGGCTTCGGGCCCGCCTGCCATAGATAGAAGGCGTCGGCGATGAAGATGCAGCGGCGCCGCGCGAGCGCCGCGCGGAAGGATGATCGTTCGGGCGCGGTCTCGGCGCGGGCGTTGATGATCAAGGCGAATTCCCTCGGGTCCTTGACGAAGGACGGAATGAACCCCCAGCGCATCAGCACGAAACGGCGCGGCGACCCGCCCGGGGCGCTCTCGCCGAGGCGAACCACCGGGACCGGCTGCGTCGGAGCAATGTTGTAGCGCGGCGGGAAGTCCGGCTCATCGACATAGCCGAAGAGGCTTCTCAGCGCTTCCGGCGGAGAGGTGATGGCGTAGCGTCCGCACATGGTGTGTGAGTGGCGAATGGTGAGTGGCGGGTAGCGAATAGAGAGCGGCGAATGCGTGGCCTGTTCACCACCGCCATTCGCTCTCTAAATCTAAAGCCATTTCTTCCACCGAAAGAACAGATACGGCAGCACAGCCGACAGCAGCATCAGCACCAGCCCGTATTGATAGCCGTAGGACCAGTCATATTCCGGCATATTTTTGAAATTCATGCCGTACATCGATGCGATGAAGGTCGGCGGCGTGAACACCACCATGATCACCGACAAGATCTTGACGATGTCGTTCTGGCTCACATTGACGAGGCCGAGGGTCGTGTCGAGCAGGAACTGCACCTTGCCCGAGAGATATTCGGTGTGGGTTTCGAGCGAGGCGATATCGCGCAGCATCGTGCCGATATGGCCGGGCGGTTCGTCGCCCTCCTTGCCAGGCTCGGTCGGCGAGGCGAAGCGCAGCATGAGCTCGATCGATACCAGGCTCTCGCGCGCCTTGGAGATACGGGCTCCCTCGCGGCCAAGCGTCGCGAGCGTCTCGCGATATTCGATGGTTTGCGGGTGCCGCTCGCCCGCGGCCCGCTCGAAGACATTTTCGGAGAGCGCGTCGATCTTGTCGCCGGCATTGCGCAGGATTTCGGCCGCCCGGCCGACGATGGCATCGATGAGCCCGACGAACACCGCTTCCGGGTCGTTCGCGGCGACCCCGGAGTGTTGCGCGCGTTGCGAGAAGATCTGGAAAGGCTTCGGATCGTCATAGCGCACCGTCACCAGGACGCGTCCCTTGCGGATGAAGCTGACATTGGCGATCTGGGGATGCCGGGACTTCGATTGGTAGAGTAAGCGGCCGGTCATGTAGCGCGTGCCGCCATCGGCGTAGAGCAGCTCCGAGGGCTCGATCTCGTCCATCTCTTCGGGAGTCGGCAGGGCCAAGCCGGCAAAGGCTTCGACCGCTCGCCTCTCTTCGCGCGTGGGCTCGACGAGATCGACCCAGACTGTCTGAGGCGGGATCGGCTCGCCTGCGCCGAGCTGGCGTCGAGCAAGGGGCGTGACCTCGCACGTCGCGTCCTGGCGCTGCTCGAATTGATGAACGAAGATCATCGCTGTCCCGCCTCGATCCGTGAACGCCCGTCACCCGGCAGAGCCTTGCTACATCAAGATAGCGGCTCGAGGCTCGCCGGCGCCACGCTGTCCTCGGGCACGAAAAAATCGACATACAGCCTCTGCGTCGGATCGACCCGATAGTGATCGAACTCGGTTATGCCCTCGCCGGCGAGAAAGCTGTCATCGATCAAGAATCTGCCGGTGAACTCGCGGGCGGGCTTCGCAAAAATCCGATAGGCGGCGTCGGCGAGGATATCCGGCGTGCGCGACGCCCGCATCAGGGCGTCGCCGCCGAGCAGGTTCTTCACCGCCGCGGTCGCGATCGTCGTGCGCGGCCACAAGGCGTTGACCGCGATGCCCCTGCCCCGCAGTTCGCCGGCGAGCCCGAGCACGACGAGGCTCATGCCGAATTTGGCCATGGTATACGCGGTGTGCGGCGCGAACCATTTTTCCTTCATGTCGAGCGGCGGCGACAGCATGAGGATATGCGGGTTCGCCGACTTGGCGAGATGGGGGATCGCGTATTTCGACACCATGAAAGTGCCGCGCGTATTGATCTGATGCATCAGATCGAAACGCTTCATATCAGTCGCCTGGCTGGGCGTAAGGCTGATGGCGCTCGCATTGTTGACGACGATGTCGAGGCCGCCGAAGGCCTCGACCGTCCTGTCGAGCGCCGCCTTGACGGCTTCCTCGTCGCGGATATCGACTTGCAGCGGCAGCGCTTTGCCGCCTGCCGTCTCGATCTCATGGGCCGCGGTGAAGATCGTGCCCGGAAGCTTGGGATGCGGCTCGGCGGTCTTGGCGGCGATCGCCACATTGGCGCCGTCGCGCGCGCATTTGAGCGCGATGGCGAGGCCAATGCCGCGCGACGCGCCCGTCACGAACAGGGTCTTGCCGGCGAGCGGCTTGGAGGCGGCTGGGTTCGGCATCGATGAGCTCCTCGAAGCATGATCCCAAAAAGTTGCAGACTTTTTGGATAAGATCATGCTCGAAAACAAAAAGGTAGAAACGCCGCAACGATACAATCTAACGCGATAGCGCCTCAGGCCGGCCTATCCTTGCTGGTGAACGCCAGGAACGCCGCGCGCGCCTCGGGCATGACCAGCCGAGCCGCGAATTCCCGACCTTCCTTGTCCATCAGAATGATCAGCTCGTTCGGGTCGCCGCGCAGCATCTTGCGCGTCGCTGCCAGCGCTTTCGGGGGTTTGCTGGCGAGCGCCTTGGCCTTGCCGATGGCATGGCTGCGCAGATTCTCCGCCGGCACGATGGCGTTGACGAGGCCGAAACGCTCCGCGCGTTCGGCGGAAATCTCCTCGCCGAGCAGCAGGAGCTCGCTCGCTCGCGCCATTCCGCAACGCCGCGGGAGCAGAGCCGACGAGCCGGCTTCGGGCGTCAAGCCGAGATCGACGAAAGGTATCTTCAAGCTCGCCGAAGGGCTCGCATAGACGAGGTCGCAATGCAGGAGCATCGTCGTACCGATTCCGATCGCCAGGCCGTCGACGGCGGCGACCAGCGGCTTCTCGAAGCGCGCCAGCGCCTTGATGAAGCGCAGGCCCGGAGAACCGGAGACGTCACCCTTGTAGGAGAGAAAATCATTGATGTCGTTGCCGGCCGTGAACACGCCGTCCGAGCCGGTGAGCAGAACGGCCCCGATCGCCGCCTCATTGGCGCTCAGACTCAACACCGCCGTCATGGCGTCGTACATCGAACCCGTCAGCGCGTTCTTCTTGGCGGGCCTGGTGATCGCCACGATGGCGATGCCCTCTTCGCGCGAGATCGTCACATCCTTCGTGGTCGTCATCTGACAGAATCCCTAAGGTTCGATGGCTTGTAACGCGCCGGCTGCGTGCCATCCACATCTTTCACGCCGTAGCGGAGCGCAAGATCGGCGGCGTGCACGACCTGTCCGGCGAAGCACCCGACATCGTCGTCGCCGGCAAGCGCCGCCACCACGCGCCCGGCATAGAGCGGGCTTTCACTGGCCTCCTCGCTCAGACCCGCCGCCATGACGCGCTCGGTGCGCACGAGACCCGGCGAGAGGGCGAGCGCCGTCACGCCGTAAGGGGCGAGGTCCTGCGCCATGACGAAGGCGAGACGGGTGGTCGCAGCCATGGCGAGATCGTGGAAGGCATCGCCGAGGTAAGCGCCGTCGGCATCGAAGGTCGTCACCACGATCAGGCCCGCCCCCGCCGCCACCATGAAAGGCGCCAGCGCCTGGGCGGTGAGCAGATTGGCGTAGAGCGCGGTCTCGAGCAAGCGACCGAGCCTCGCGGCCGGGCGTCGCCAGAAGGGCGTGCCATAGGCCGAGCCGTCCGGATAGCGCTCGCCGTCGAAGCCGTCATTGCCGCCGAACACATTGAGCACGGCGAGATCGAGCCTCGGCGCCACGCGCCTGACATAGGCCATCAGTTGGTCGACCTCGCGCTGCTGCGTATGGTCGCAGCGGAACAGCAACCCGTCGCCGCCGCGCGCCGTGACCTCGCGCGCCGCCTCCTCGATGGTCTCCGGCCGTCCATCGGTCGAAGCGCCTGCTTCAGAAGAGCGGCCCGTGACGATCACCCGAGCGCCGGCTTCGCCGAGCGCGAGCGCGATGCCGCGGCCGACACCACGCGACGCCCCCGCCACGAGACAGGCGCGGTCGCGAAGCGGGCGGCCTGCGTCCTCGCTCAAGACGCCAGCGCCAGGGAGGCTTGGTGAACGGAGCCCGCACCCGCGGTGACGGCGGCTTCGAGGCCGGAGGCGCCCGTCGCGATGTTCTCCGCGACGAAACGCGCCAGCGCGATGCGACCGGCTTGCGCCGGATTCGCGTCGCCCTTGGCCGCGGCCGCATGCGCGGCAAGCGCCGTTTCGGCGAGCGAGGCCGTCCCCTGGGCGAGGCCAAACAGCCGCAAATAGGGCGCGGCGCCGGCCAGCGCGTCGCCAGGCGAGGCCTTGGCCGCCGCGAGCATGTATTGGGTCGCCCGGTCGAGCGCTTCCACCGCGTCTCTCAACCGCGCCGCCATCTGCCCGAATGCGGGGCTGTTGATGCCGACGAGTTTTTGCGCCGTGCCGCGCATGGCGGCGATGATCGTGGCGACCGCCTGGCCATCGGAAAGCGGCAGCTTGCGGGTCACGAGGTCGATCGCCTGGATGCCGTTCGTGCCCTCGTAGATCGGCGCGATGCGCGCATCGCGCAAGTGCTGGGCGGCGCCGGTCTCCTCGATGAACCCCATGCCGCCATGCACCTGCACGCCGAGCGAGGCGACCTCGACGCCGATATCGGTCGAGAACGCCTTGGCGATCGGCGTCAGGATGGAGGCGCGCTCGGAAGCCGCCTGACGCGCCGAGGGATCGGTTGTACGGTTGGCGCGGTCGATCGCCTCGGCGGTGAGGAAGCACAAAGCGCGCGCCGCCTGCGTCAAACCGCGCATGGTGGCGAGCATGCGCCGCACATCGGGATGCTCGGCGATCGGGCTCATGCCCTCGCCCTCGGCGCCGGGCGCCCGCCCCTGGCGCCGCTCCTGCGCAAAGCTGAGCGCCTGCTGCGTCGCGCGCTCGGCGATGGCGACGCCCTGCGCCCCGACATTGAGGCGCGCATTGTTCATCATCGTGAACATGCAATTGAGGCCGCGATTCTCTTCCCCGATCAGGAAACCGGTCGCCCCGCCCTTGTCGCCATACACCATGGTGCAGGTCGGCGAAGCATGGATACCGAGCTTGTGCTCGATCGAATGGCAGCGCACATCATTCGCCTCGCCGATCGAGCCGTCGGGCCGCACCAGGAATTTCGGCACCAGGAAAAGCGAGATGCCGCGCGTTCCCGCGGGCCCGTCCGGCAGGCGGGCCAGCACCAGATGGATGATGTTGTCGGTCTGATCATGCTCGCCATAGGTGATGAAGATCTTCTGGCCGGTGATCTTGTAGGTGCCGTCTCCTGCTCGTTCGGCCTTGCTGCGCAGGCCCGAGAGATCGGAGCCGGCCTGCGGCTCGGTGAGGTTCATGGTGCCCATCCACTCGCCCGAGACGAGCTTTCCGAGATAGATGTCCCGCAACTCCTTGGAGCCGTGCGCCGCCAGCGCCTCGATCGCCCCGAAGGTGAGCAGCGGGCCGAGGCTGAACGACATGCAGGCCGAGTTCCACATCTCTCCGCAGGCCGTGGCGATCAGCATCGGCAGGCCCTGTCCGCCGAATTCGACGGGACCCGTGAGCGCGTTCCAGCCACCTGCGGCCCAGTCCCTATAGGCCTCGCGGAAACCCGGCGCCGTCGTGACCACGCCGTCCTTGAAGCTCGCGCCCCGCTGGTCGCCGATGCGGTTCAGCGGCGCCAGACGCTCGCCAGCGAATTTCGCGGCTTCCTCCAGGATCGCCTCGCTCATATCGTCCTCGAGCCCTGGCGCCAGGCCATCGGCGATCAGCCGGTCGAGGCCCGCGACGTGGCGCATCGCGAACAACATATCGGCGACCGGCGCGCGATAGGTCATGGGGTCCTCCCTGGGGGCGTTTCCGTCGAGCTTCGCTTGACAAGACGGGCGAGCGCGGCGGAAGGCGACAAGACGGCGCGGTCGATTTGGCGCTGTCCGCGCGATAGTTGAGCTATGAGCCAATCTCCGTCAATCCGCCGTGCCACGCGCCTGCTGGCGCCTGACGCCGAAGGCATCGCCGAGGCCGCGGCCCTGCTGCACGCGGGCGGTCTCGTCGCCTTTCCGACGGAGACCGTCTACGGCCTCGGCGCCGACGCCACGAACCCGCGCGCCGTCGCCGCGCTCTACGCCGCGAAGGCGCGCCCGACCCGCAACCCGCTGATCGCCCATGTGGCGGGCCTTCGGGCGGCGCGCCGAGAGGGCCGCTTCGACGATACGGCCCTTGCGCTCGCTCGCCGATTCTGGCCCGGACCCCTGACGCTCGTCGTTCCGGCCGCGGCCAGCGCCAGCGTCTGCGATCTCGCCCGCGCCGGGCTCGACAGCGTGGCGTTGCGCGTCCCCGCGGATCGGCTGGCGCGCGCCTTGCTGAAGGCGGCCGGCGGGCCGATCGTCGCGCCTTCCGCGAACCGCTCCGGCCATGTCAGCCCGACGACGGCGGCCCATGTGATGACCGATCTCGATGGGCGCATCGACGCGGTGATCGATGGCGGCGCCACGGCGATCGGCCTCGAATCGACGATCATCGCCTGCCTGGGCGGGCCGCCGCTGCTGCTACGCGCGGGCGGGCTCATGCGCGAGGTGGTCGAGCGCGTCACCGGTCCGATCGCCGATGCGCCCCGTCGCCGCGGTACCGAAGGCGATCCGCGTCCGCTGTCACCCGGTCTCCTGGCCGCCCATTACGCGCCGCGCGCCAAGGTCCGGCTCGAGGCGCGCCAGATCGATCCCGGCGAGGCCGTGCTACTCTTCGGCGGGACACGCCCGCGCGGCCTCGACAAGGCGGCGGCTCAGCTGAATCTGAGCATGGAAGGCGATCTCGTCGAGGCGGCGACGAACCTCTTCGCGCATCTGCGCGCCCTCGACGCGATGCTCGCCCGGGCGAAGGCGCCCTCGATCGCGGTCGTGCCGATCCCGAATGAGGGGCCGGGAGAAGCCATCAACGACCGGCTGCGCCGCGCCGCCGCGGGGAGATAAGACCGGTCAATTCAACTCACTCGACTACCCGCGCATGCACCGGTCGCAGCGCCGCAACGCCAGGCGGCAGGTTGCGAGCGAGCCAAGGCCGCCAGGCGCGGCTCGTTGCGGTGGACGATCCGACGAGCACGAAGGCGACTGCGTAGACGAGGCCGGTGACGATGAGCGCCCCGCCGCCCATGGCCGCGAAGGCGGTGCTCGAGAACAGCCCCATCGCGGTCATGACGATGAGGGCGCCCGCATACCAGAGCACATGCGTGACGTCGAAGCGCGGCTCGCGATCGGCGTCGCCAGCGGGCGGAGGCGCCGCGGAAGTCGGCGGCGCGCCGCGCGCGGCGAGGAAGCCCGCGAGCTTGAGATAGCTTTCCTCGCTCAGCACGCCCGCCCGGCGGGCAGCCTCGAGATCGCGCTCGCCGAACATGGCCATCGCTTCATCCCTTCGGCGTCGGAGCGCCGATCGGCGGATCCGCCGTCATGCCGGCGAGCACTTCGGCCACATGGCGCACCGCGATGCTCTCGCCCTCGCGCGACAGCTTGCCGGCCATGTTCATCAGGCAGCCGAGATCGCCGGCAAGCAGGGTCGGCGCGCCGCTCGCCTTCACCTTGCGCGCCTTCTCCGTCACGATGGCGTTCGAGATGTCGCCGTATTTGACCGCGAAGGTCCCCCCGAACCCGCAGCAGACATCGGCGTCCGCCAATTCCGTGAGCTCCAGCCCCTCCATGGCGGTGAGCAGCTTGCGTGGCTGGGCCTGAACGCCGAGCTCGCGCAGGCCCGAGCAGGAATCGTGATAGGTCACGGTCCCCTCGAACCGCGCCTTGACGCGCTCGACCTTCATCACGTCGACCAAGAAGGAGACGAGCTCATAGGTCTTGGCTGCGAGCTCGCGGGCAGCGCCCACGAGATTGGGGTCATCGGCAAAAAGTTCCGGGAAATGGACGCGGATCATGCCCGCGCAGGAGCCCGACGGCGCTACCACATAGTCGAAGCCCTTGAACGCCGCGATGATCTGGCCGGCGATCGCGCGCGCCGTGGCGCGATCCCCGGAATTGAAGGCCGGTTGACCGCAACAGGTCTGACGCGGGACCTCGACGCTACAGCCCGCATCTTCGAGGAGCTTGACGGCGGCGAAGCCGACCGACGGCCGGATCAGATCGACGAGGCAGGTAACGAACAGGCCGACACGCGGCCTCCTGGTCGGTACGGTTGTCGGCACGTTGAAACCTCAGGCGTGGGCGCGATCGAGTTGCACCCCTCCTCCCCATTCAACCATGGTGGGGATCAGGGTGCAAAGCGGATGGAGGGAGTGGCGAAAGAATGCCGTCGGCACAAGGGATAGCCGATTGCGCGCGCCCCCTCTCCCGCTCCTCGCGAGCTCGGCGCACCCTCTCCCGCGAGGGGATCGCGAGGGGAGAGAGTGAGCGCGCCACCGCTTTCTCAATGCGACAGACGAGGAAGATGTGTGGATCGAACAGCGACCTTTGCGGGAGAAGGAGGCGTGCCCAGCGTCTTAGCCATCCCTGAATCTGCCCAACTTGCATTCTGCGCCCGAAAGCCGCATGGAAGACAGCACTAACGCTGGACCACGCTCATGCTCACCCCTCCCCGCCCCTCACGAATGCGCGGGCCCGACCAACAGGAGATTGGCCGGAAGGGTTGAGCGCGCGCCTATCGCCGCGCCGTAAGAGCGTCGGACCCGAACCCTCCCGGTTTCCCGGAGGGTTTTTTGTTGCCGAAGGTTCCGACGCCTCACCCCTGCCCGAAGGAGGGCACCATGGCGAAGGCACTGATCACGAGCGCGCTACCCTATATCAATGGCATCAAGCATCTCGGCAATCTCGCCGGCTCGCTGCTGCCGGCTGATATTCATGCACGATACCGCCGCCAGATCGGCGACGAGGTGCTGTTCATCTGCGCCACGGACGAGCATGGCACCCCCGCCGAGCTCGCCGCGGCGGAAGCTCACCTCGACGTTCAGGGATATTGCGAGCGTCAACACGAGATCCAAGCCGATATCTATCGGCGCCTCGATCTTTCCTTCGACCATTTCGGGCGGTCCTCATCGGCGCGAAACCGGGCGCTGACGCAGCATTTCTTCCGCCGTCTCGAAGAAGAAGGCTTCATCGAGGAACGCAGGCTGGAACAAGTCTATTCGCCCGCCGACGGCCGCTTCCTCCCGGACCGCTACATCATCGGCACCTGCCCGCATTGCGGCTCCGCGGGAGCCCGCGGCGACCAATGCGAGAGCTGCACGCGCCAACTCGATCCGGCCGATCTCCTCGACCCCAAATCGGCTCTCTCCGGCAGCGCCGATCTCGAAATCCGCCAAAGCAGCCACCTGTTCTTGCGCCAATCAGCGCTGGCGGGCGAGCTCGAAGGCTGGATCGCCGCCCACAGCGGATGGCCGCCGCTCGTCACCTCGATCGCGCGCAAATGGCTCGACGAGGGCATCAAGGATCGCTGCATCACGCGCGATCTCGACTGGGGGGTTCCGGTGCCCAAGCCCGGATATGAAGGCAAGGTCTTCTATGTCTGGTTCGACGCGCCGATCGCCTATATCGCGGCGACGCAGGAATGGGCCGATGCCGATCCGGACAACCGTGACTGGCGATCCTGGTGGTGGCAGGCCGACGACGTCGCGTATCTGCAGTTCCTGGGCAAGGACAACGTGCCGTTCCATACGGTCAGCTTCCCCTGCACGCTCATCGGTTCGCGGGAGCCTTGGAAGACCGTCGATATCATCAAGGGCGTGAACTGGCTGACCTATGAGGGTGGCAAGTTCTCGACCAGCCAAGGCCGCGGGGTGTTCCTGGATCAGGCGCTCGAGCTGCTGCCCGCCGACTATTGGCGGTGGTGGCTCGCGGCCAATGCTCCTGAGGGCAACGACACGGATTTCAACTTCGCGCGCTTCGCCGGTGGGGTGAACCATGATCTGGCCGACAGCTTCGGCAATCTCGCGAACCGCGTCTTGAGGCTCGTGGCGGCACACTACGAGGCAGTGCCGCGAGGCGGATCGACGGCCGAAGCCGAGCACCGCCTGGCCGCGGAGCTCGATCGACGTCTCGGGGCCTTGCGGCGTCATCACGACGTATGCGCGTTGCGCAAGGCGGCGGAGGAGGTGCGTGCCATCTGGCGGTTGGCCAATGGCTACCTCGCGGCGCAAGCGCCCTGGACCATCATCGACAGCGAGCCGGAGCGGGCAGCCGTGACCGTCCGCACGGGCGTCAATCTTCTGCGCCTTGCCGCGATCGTCGCATGGCCGTTCATTCCGCAAACCGCGACGAGATTGCTGGCGGCGCTCGGCGAGACATGCCCGGTGCCCGAATGGCCGATATCAGGGCCGCAGGCGCTCACGGCGATCGAGGGCGGAAGAAGGCTGGACGCATTGCCTGTGCTGTTCGCCAAGCTCACGCCGCAATGGGTCGAGCAATGCGAGGTGCGATTTGCCGGCAGACGATAGGTGGCGATCGAGCCGCTGCGCGGACACGCGACCCATGATCAGCCCTTCCCGACGCTGGAACTATCCGCCGAGCACCCCCGCGAAGCGCACCCAGCTTCCATGGTAGTCGGCGCGCCCGAGCGCCAGACGCCGCCCTCCGGGCCAGAGATCGAGGCTGAGCGCGGCACCGTCGGGCAGGCCGTCGGGCTCGAGGCGCAGCCAGGCGAGGGGCGCCTCGGGGCTCGCGGTGGAGGCCGCTTCCTCCAGGGTCCGGTTGATGCGCGCTTGCGTCTCCTGCGGCATATATTGCCACATGATGCTGTGCACGAGGACACGCATGCGCCCGCTCTGCGGCGGCGCGCCGAGATGCCGCTCCACCCATTCTGCGGCATCGGCACGCTCGATCCGCCAGGGTGCCGAGGCGGCCATGTCGAGCGCCGTCTCGATGCGGGCGAGGCGCTGCGCCTGGTCCGGCCAGATATAGGATAGCAGCCGGGCTCGATCGGTTGAGGAGGCCGGATCGAGCGGGGAAATGTCGCAGCCGGCACGCGCAGCGATGGCGAGGGGCGCATCCAACGGCGGCGGATCGCCCTTCCAGCTGGGCGCGAGGCGCACCGGCGAGGACGGGTCGCCCCAATGCGCCTCGCCGAAAGCGTAGAGATAGCGGTCGAAGCCGAGATTGAGCCCGGCGCTCGCGCCGATCTCGAGGATCTCCAACGGAAGGCGGTGCAGCGAGGCGATCGCGAGGCAGCCCGCGAGGATCGTCACCGACCGCGCCACCTCATTGGTCTGCGGTGCGCTGTCGAGATAGTCGTGCAGGAAATCGTCATCTGAGGCGATTGCCGCGGCCGTCGCGGACCACAGCTCGTCGGGACTGAGCGCGGCATTCGGCGGATAGACGCGCGCCAACCCGGCAGCATCACCCGATCGCGCCAGCGCGTTGAGGGCGCCGGCAGCTCGCAAAGGCAGCGCGTCCGCGGTCGGCTGACCGGGCCAGGCGTGGAGACGCGCGCCGAAGCGGCTTCGATCGTCGAGCCGCGCGGCGAGCATTTCGCAGACAAGGCCGGTGAAGGGCGAGCCGAGCTCGCGGCACCAGCCGGCCTGGCGCTCGAAGCTCTCGCGGATGTTCTGTGGCAAGGTCATGCGCGATCACGCCGAGGCGGGAATGCCGCTACGTGCTCCGCCTTCTCCCTCGCTTGCGAGCGCGCGTGCCCCAATATCGGTACGGTGGAAGCCGCCCGGCCAGTCGATGGCCGCGATGGCCCCATAGGCGCGCCGATGCGCCACGGCAAAGCTCGGTCCCTCGCCGACGACCGTCAGCACGCGCCCGCCATTCGCCAGGATGCGCGACCCTTCGGCCTTGGTGCCGGCCTGGAAGATGGTGACGCCTTCGATGGCGCCAGCCGCGTCGAGGCCGCGGATCTCGTCGCCGCGCGCGAACTCGCCCGGATAGCCTCTCGTCGCCAGCACCACGCCGAGCGTGCGCTTTTGCGAAAACCGCGCCGTGAATTTCGCCAGCATGCCGTCCCGAGCGGCGAGCATCGCCGTCACCAGATCGGTCATCAGGCGCGGCATGACGACCTGGCATTCGGGATCGCCGAAGCGGCAATTATATTCGACGAGTTGCGGCCCTTGAGGGGATATCATCAGCCCCGCATAGAGGAAGCCGCGAAACGGGGTGCCACGCGCCGCCATGGCGGCAAGCGTCGGGCGGATGATGACCTGCATGGCGCGCTCGACCATGGCGTCGTCGAGCGCGACAGCCGGCGAAAAAGCTCCCATTCCGCCGGTGTTCGGGCCGGTATCGCCGTCGAAGGCGCGCTTATGGTCCTGCGCAGTGCCGAAAGGGAGCGCCGTCTTCCCGTCGCAGAGCGCGAACAGGCTCGCTTCCTCGCCTTCAAGGAAGTCCTCGATGACGATCTCGGCGGACGAGGCGCCGAAGCGTCCGGAGAGCATCTCGTCGACCGCAGCCTCCGCCTCGCCAAGGCTGTTCGCGACCACGACGCCCTTGCCGGCGGCAAGCCCATCTGCCTTGACGACGAGCGGCAGGCGCGCGCGGCGAACATGCGCCTTGGCCGCCTCGGTATCGGTGAACCGAGCGAAGGCCGCGGTCGGGATGCCGGCGGCGAGGCAGAGCTCCTTGGTGAAGGCCTTGGAGCCTTCGAGCCTCGCCGCCGCCTCCGACGGACCGAATGCCACGATGCCCGCCGCTTCGAGGTCGTCGACGAGGCCCGCGACCAAGGGTGCCTCCGGCCCGACCACGACGAGATCGACCGCCTGCTGCTTGCTGAGCGCGATCAGCGCGCCATGGTCCGCGAGATCAAGCGCGATATTCGTGCCGTATTCGCCCGTGCCCGGATTGCCGGGAACGACGAGCAGGCGATCGCAAAGAGGGCTCGTGGCAATCTTCGCCGCAAACGCGTGCTCGCGCCCGCCCGAGCCGATGAGCAGAATATTCACGAGGCGTCGCGGTCACGCGAATGCATGCCGCCGCTTACGACGTATCGTCCGCGGCATCAACGCCGCGAGCGCCTCGGGCCGCGGCACGCGAAGCTTATTCCACCGGCGTGACGACGATGGCGATACTGCTCGCTGGAGCGTCGCTCACCTGCAGCGTGAACGGACCCGGGCCGATCTCGAACTTCACGCTCTTGCGGATATGCGGGCAATCGGTGGCGCCCGTGAAGGCGACCGGTTTCAGGTAGTGCGCGTCCTGCACGACATCGATCCAGGCGCCTCCGACAAGCTGACCTTGTAGAGGCCGGCGGCCGCCGCCTTCCCGAAGCGCAGATAGCCAACCAAGGCAGGCGTTCTTTGCGGCTTGCGCTCGGGCGCCGAGGGAAGCTCGGCGCCTTCAAGGGGGGTAAGCTTGATCGTCACGGCCCGGCCGGCGGCGCGGTCGAGATCGGCTCCTGAGGACACCGCTTGCGGCTCGCCCAGCAGGCGCTGCTCCTTCTCCAGCGGCCAGGCGAATTTGTCGCAACCGCTCGGCTCGGCCGCCCAGGCGGTCTGCGCGACCAAGACTGCGGCGAGCGGCGAAAGGACGCGACGCATGAGAACCTGGCGCATGACGAGACCCTAATCGATCGCGACCATGACATCGGAGGCCTTGATCACCGCATAGGCGGCCATGCCCTCGGCGAGCTTCAGCTCGTCGACCGCCTCATTAGTGATAGATGAGGTCACGATCGTTCCGTTCACGTCGATCCTGACATGGGCGGTCGTTGCGCCTTTGCGCACATCGACGATCATGCCTTTGAGGCGGTTGCGGGCACTGATCTTCATGGGAGAATTCCTATGGGTTATCGCTACTCGACGAAAGAAAAGCCCTGGTCCGTGAAGCTCGCTCGGGCGGCGGGGCTTTGCAGAAAGCTCAGGAAGCGCGCCGCGCCCTCCCCCTTGGCGGCCGAGGTCACCGCGAAGGGGTAGATGATCGGCGGGTGCGAATCCCGCGGGAAGGTGGCGACGATTTTCACCTTGGGCTCGGCGGCGGCATCGGTCGCATAGACGATGCCGAGCGGCGCTTCGCCGCGCGCCACGTATGAAAGCGCGGCGCGCACATTTTCGGCGGGCGCGATGCGGGTCTCGAGCGTCGCCCACAGCCCGAGCTTCTGCAGCGCCATCTTGGCATAGCGACCGACCGGGACGGTCTCGACCGCGCCGGTGGCGATGCGTCCCCCAGCCAGCGCCGCCTCTAGCGAGGCCGCATCGAGCTTGAGCTCGGTAATTGCGGCGTCCTTCGGCGCTACGATCACCAGCCGGTTGCTCAACAGATTGACCCGCGTCCGCGGCTCGATGAAGTTGCGCTTGGCGAGATAGTCCATCCAATCGAGGTCGGCGGAGGCGAAGAGATCGGCCGGCGCGCCCTGCTCGATCTGGCGGGCGAGCGTCGAGGAGGCATCGAAGGAGAATTTCACCGCGATGCCGCTCTTGCCCGTGAACTCCCTCGCGGCGTTGCTCAGCGCATCCTGCAGGCTGGCGGCGGCGAAGACGGTCACCGCGCTCTGCGCCTTCGCGACCGAGACGGCTGCGCATTGCACCGCCAAGGCCAATGCGATGCGACCAATCAATTTGAGCATGGCGGTCTCCAATGGACGCTCGACCACGATCGAAGCCGACCGCGGAGGGGTTGAGGCAATCCGGGACCGCCGTTCCGGATGGAGGGCGCGCGCTTACGGCGCACGGCCGAATCCACTTTAGCGTGGAGCGCGACGATATGGAAGCTTCGTGGTCCGAGCGCCTCGCGATCGGCGAGTCAGGGCTGCCTCGAAAGCCCGGGCGCGATGATGCGCACGCTGCGCGAGCCGTCAGGGCCGACGGTCTGGCGCAAGCTGCCGTCCGGCTCGACGGGCTTGGCGGGGCCGTTGGCCGGGGCGCCTGCGTCCGGCTGCGGCGCGGCGATGACGGCAGGCGGCTGGCCCTTGCCGGCGCTCGTCGCTTTCTTCGGAGCTGGCGATGCCGGAGGGCGCGACATCTCGGCCGCCTTGTCGGCGCTGATGGCCGGGTCCGAGCCGCCGAGCATGCCCTCGGCTCCCTTCAGGGCTTGCCCCCAGCTCTCATCGGCCCTGCGGCAGGAGCAGCCTGGCACCGTGGCCTTCTGATAGCGTAGCGCGTTGGTGAGCTCCATGTAGGACTTGCCGCCTTCTCCGACGGCTTGGGCGATGTCGTCGCCGGCCCCCATCGAGAAGGGCTCGGTTTCGGCGCCTGGACATTGCGCCTGGCACATCTCGGCCAGGCCGTCGCGCCCGCGTTTGCCCAGGCTCGCCAGCGGGAAGAAGTAGCCGTCGCAGAGACGCACGCAGACCGGTTTCCCGAAATCCGCGCCCTGCCCTTGCTCGCCGCTCGCCGATCCGTCTCCCGGCTGCGGCTGGTCGATCGGAGAGGTCGGTTGCTCGAGCAGATCGGCTTGGCGCGGATCAACGCCGCAATACTGGCTGATCGCCGCCCGCAGCCGGTAGCGGCGATCCACAAGGCCCGAGCCGCCGGCGAGCTGGTCCGCCTGCCCTTGCAGCTTCGTGAGATTGGCCTGCATGCGCCCGAGGCGCGCCGTGAGCTCGGCGCAGACGGGCGGCGGATCGGAACCGAAAATCAGGAAGCGCGAATTGCCGCAGCCGATCTGACGCGCATAGGCCGCGGTGCGCTGCATCTCGTCGATCTGGCGCTGCGCCGCATTCGCGTAGGCGCCGGCGCGGCCACCCCCGGCCTGGGTCAGGGCGGCCAACTGGTTTTGCAGAGCCTGGCAGGTCGCCGATTGAGCAAAGGCACGAGGCTCCGGGCCCATCGACATGACGAGGACGAGCGCGCATCGCCGCAGCAATCGGTCAGGTCTCATGGCTCATCGTCATTCGAGCTTTGTCACGATCAGGCGCGAATCGCGGGCCGTTCCGGCGAGCGAGCATGCGTTAGCACGGATCAACGGCGGGTAAACGAGGGAACAGCTGGCGAATCCGGCGCCACACACGATATGAGCCTCCAAGCACATTCGAGCCTTTCGAGAGGTGAATAGCGATGCCGAACTCACGCAGCGTGGCGCAGTCGATCGGATTGGCGGGCTTTTTGGCGGGCCTGCCGATCCTTCTCTCTTGCCATGGCGCCGTGGCGCAAGAGCCCGATCTCATCTTTCGCAAATCGACGACCTTTCGCCTCCTGACCCCGAACGACAAGCTGGCGACCTACGGGATCGACGATCCGATCGCCCAGAATGTCGCTTGCCACTACACCTTGCCGGAGCGCGGCGGCATCGCCGGCGCCTTCGGCGTCGCCGAGCAGGTCTCTGACGTTTCCCTCTCCTGCCGGCAGATCGGCCCCATCTCGTTCAAGGAAAAATTCGCGCAAGGCGATGTCGTGTTCCAGCAATCGCGCTCGCTGCTCTTCAAGAAGGTGCAGATCGTGCGCGGTTGCGACGAGAAGCGTAACGTCCTCGTCTATCTCATCTATTCCGACAAGCTGATCGACGGGTCACCGCAGAATTCGACTTCCTCGGTGCCGCTCATGCCTTGGGGCATGGCTGGCGATCCGCCGAGATGCGCCGACTGGCTGAAAAGATGAAGCGGGGATTGGTGGAGATGACACGAGTGGAGATGACACGAGTTGACGGGACACGACGAAATCCCGCATCATTGCGTTCGTGGCTTACCACATGGCTCCCGAGTCTCGGGGCGCAGAGTTCGATGGCGGCCGGTGCAAGCTGACGGCGGCAGGTCTGCGTCGCCTTGATTCGAACGATGTCCAAGACTCGATTGCGGCGAGGCAGGCGCTTGATCGCGGCCATTTGACCACCCTTTGCTTGGGTGCTGCCCGACACCTATCCGGCACGGCGCGAGCGCATGGCAGCGGCCCATCAGATGGAGACAGTTCTCAATCTTCGCGGGCTGCGCTGCCCCCAGCCGGTGCTGCGCGCCAAGAAAGCGCTGCGAAACATTCCGAGCGGCGGCATCTTGGTGCTGGAATGCACCGACCCATTGACCGTCATCGACGTGCCCCTTTTTGCGAGGCAGACGGGACATGCGTTGTCCGAACAGGTACGGCGCGGCGATCTCTATATCTTCAAGATCGTGAAGAGCGGCAAACAGGAAGAGTCGTCTCCGGGCGAGTGAGGCCAAGCCCTGAGGGGAGAAGCGTCGCGCATTTGGGGGGCTGGCCGTTGAACCGGACTTGCCGATGCGACGCCCCGCGATCCTGCAAGCAACCTGGAGCAAGGATGTGAGCGTTCAAGAGGCTCGCTTGACAAGCCTCGCCCATGGCGGAGGCTGCGGTTGCAAGCTCGCGCCCTCGGTGCTTCAGCAATTGCTTGGCGGTCGCGCCGAGGCGCACCCCTATGAGCGGCTTCTCGTCGGTGTCGAAACCGGCGACGACGCGGCAGTGTGGCAACTGGACGACGGAACTTGCGTGATCGCGACAACGGACTTCTTCATGCCGGTGGTCGATGACCCGCGGGATTTCGGCCGGATCGCCGCCACCAATGCCCTCTCGGACATCTATGCCATGGGGGGTACACCGATCATGGCGCTGGCGATCCTAGGAATGCCGATCGGCAAGATATCCACCGATACGGTACGTAAGATCCTGGAAGGCGGCGTGGCGGTCTGTACGGCGGCCGGAATTCCGGTCGCGGGCGGGCACTCGATCGACGCTCCTGAGCCGATTTATGGTCTCGCCGTCACTGGCATTTGCCGTCGCGAGGATGTCAGACGCAATGCCGACGCGCGTCCGGGCGACGCGATCATCCTGACCAAGCCGCTGGGGGTAGGCGTCTACTCGGCCGCCCTCAAGAAGAGCATGCTTTCCGAGGATGGCTATGCCGAGATGATCGCCACGACGACGCTTCTCAACCGCGCGGGTTCGAAACTCGCCAAGGATCCGGCCGTCCACGCCATGACCGATGTGACCGGCTTTGGCCTCTTTGGACATGCACTTGAAATGGCGCGCGGCTCGAGCCTCTCCCTCATCCTTCACGCTAGCGACGTGCCGCTTCTGTCGCAAGCTCGGACGCTCGTCGAGCAAGGCTGCATCACCGGTGCATCTGGTCGGAACTGGGCCAGCTACGCCGACGCGGTCGTCTTTCGAGCCGACATTCCCGTTTGGCAGAAGAATCTGTTGACCGACCCGCAAACATCGGGGGGCCTGCTGATCGCCTGCGCTCGTGACGAGGCAGACGCGATCGTGCGCGCACTCCTCGATGAAGGCTATCCGGCGGCGCACGTGATCGGTTTCGCCGAAACAGGAACGCCGGGCCTCGTCGTGGAGGCTTGAGCCGAAATGCGATCTGCGCGCGCCGAATGAAGAGCTGGGCGTCCAGCGAGCGAGGGCCTCAGCCTCGCGGCCAGCAGGCGCTTCGGTCGAGGCTACTAATTTGAGCGGTCCTTGTAGGAGCCAGTTTCGACCCAGCGCTGCATCGCGGGCCCGACAGCCGAGCCGGTGACCAGACCTTCGCACCAGTCCTCTCGCGCTGGTCGCACCACCAGCATCCAGCCCGTGTTGAAAGGGTCCCGTGTCAGCAATTCGGGCTTCGCGATCAGGTTCTCGTTGTGGCCGACCACGACGCCATTGAAACCAGCCCGCGCCGAGCCGACCCATTTGCCCCCCTCGACCGTCGCGAACGAGCGTCCCTTCTCGAAATCGCGATTGAGACGCTTCGGGGTGAAGACGAGCACTTCCCCCATGAAGGCCGCCGCCCAGCTCGTGAAGCCGGCGCGTATCGTTCCATCCGGCAGCGGCGCATACCAAATCTGGTTTTCCACGTCGTAGAGGAGGTGCTCGGGAAACTCGTGGTCGGCAATTCGGGTCACCGCTCCTGCCTCAAAAGGTCAGTACCCGGCACTCGCCTTCCATGATGTCCTGGATCATGGCGGCGGCCCCCATCAGGCCTTGGCACTCCGGAATCAAATCGCTTTCCGCCTTGTCGAACAACTCGAGATTGGCGGGGCAAGCCCAGAAGCGCGCGCCATGGTCATGGGCCTCCTTGATCCAGTCATACACGGTCTTCGGGTCGCCCTGCTTGACGTGAAGATCTTCGGCGACCCCCCTGAGCATCAGCTTGCCTGCGGTCGCCGTGCACAACACGTCGACCCGGTAGTCCATCGCCGCAGCGACCGCGGCGTAATAAAAGGGCGCGCCGAGCTCCTCCACATTGCGCGGATCGGTGTTCATCAAGACGATCAGCAACCTGCGACTCTCGCTCACTGCGTCATCTCGTCGATCCGCAGCCTACGCCCCCATTTGTCGAAGAAATGCCCTTCGTTCAGCACCAGCCGATCCGCGTCGAGACGCGCTTCGAGCTCGCCCCGCTTCTTTCGAGCCGTGGGGTTGTCGATGGGCCCGCCTTGCGGGCCCGAGACCGGATACATCGAGGCGCCGTCCCATTCGACGCCGGAACCGGCAAACAGCACAAGTATGTCCTGCCAATCGACCTCGTCGCCGATCACATTGAAATAGGTCGAACAGAGCGGAGTGACGTTCGCCTCCTCGATGGCGACCAGCACGGCGAGCGCGGTGAAGGCGCCGCCCCGCGCAAACTCCGACGTGATCCAGCGATCGAAATCGGTAGCCCGGCCACCCGAGTCAGAAATCGACAACTGGCGTCTCCGGCATGTAGTGCTCGAACAGCGCCCAAAACGGCGCGGGATGCGTAACGGCGTACCAGGCTTCGAAGTCGCTCAGCTCTACGACGACATCGGCCTCAGGCATCTCGGTATCGGCAGGCACGATTGACGCAAATGCCGTCTTCGCCACTGCGGCAAAGCGCGACAGCACGGCGTCGCGCGCCTCGCTGTCGCTGCTCCAGCCGAGCTTGGCGCGCAAGACGGTGAGCGCGGAGGCGACAGCGACATCTTCGGCTTCCGCATTTGCGATCGCGGCGGCGATGGCGCGCATGAGATTGAGCCTGCGGAACGCGAAGGCGCGGTCGCGCTCCATGAGCTTGACGCGTTCGGCGACCTCTCGCCGGAAGCTGGATTCGGCGGCTTCAGCCGCCTCGGCTGCCGCCTTCAACGTGTCAAGAAAGGTCGCGGCGGGTAAGGTCACGGTACGCTCCTCGAATGTGGCGGAAGAGAGAGGGAGTCGAACCCACCAAGGACCGTCTCACGGCCCCTCCCGGATTTGAAGTCCGGACGCTCCACCGGGAACGATTCTCTTCCGAAATGCGCCGATTCCGGCTTGACCTCTCCTTCCGCCGGTTCGCGGAAAAGGTCGAGCCGGCGCTTGTTGACGCGGCGCAGATCGCCCCGGCGCAGCGTGACGCCGTGACGATCCAGGAACTCGAGAATCTGGATCGCGACCTTGCGTCCATTCTCCAGCCGGTCGCGGAATTGGGCGGCGCTGAACTCGCCCTTTGGCGTTGATTGCGCGACATCGGCGGCTATCGCGACCATCTCGGCGACCACCTCGCGCAGGAAATAGTGATCCTGGGCGACTTCGTGGACCTTGCCCATCCGACCAAGCAGCTTCAGCGGTCGCCGCATCTCGGCTTCCGGGCGCGCCAGGATGCTGGCGATGTCTCGCACCCGGGGGGGCCGAAATCGTTCCCCGCCGGACAGCAGCGGACGGATTTGCGCCCACAGCCTTTCGTCAACCCTCGAGAGCTGCGCCTCGTGACCGGGTAGCCGAACCCAGGCGCCGCGCAGCGAAATCTCCCCTTTGAGCGCCAGATTGTGGAGGACAGCGGAGAATGGGCGCGTCGGCAAGCGGGGTTCGAGGCGCAGCCGCAACCGTTCTGCGCCGATCCCCGGCAGATCGGGGTTCTCCACATGGAATTTCTCCAGAACGGCAAGAATGCCGCGCTCAAGCCGCAGATAGACCGAGGGCGATAGTCCGAAACTTGCCTCGCCCATCGGCAGCCGGATCGCACCGATTTCCTGTGCGTCCGATTCGGCCAGGGACAGCGCGCGATCGCGCAGGAAAGCGGAGAGATCGACGTAGAAAGGGGTCCGATCGAGCAGGGCCGCAAGGGCGCGGCCCGGCTCGGCGATTGCGTAGGCATCAAGCTGCGCGAGCCGTTCGGGCGCCCGACGCCTGCGCGCTGGCGCTCGTAGATCGAGGAACACGCCGCCCCCAATCGTGCGCTGCGCGGTCGTATCGCGCAAGATGAAATGGTCGTGGCTGGACGCGGCAATCGGATGATCGAGAACCAACTGGACATAGGCCTCCCCGCCCGGCGCGAGCGGAACGTCCGAGAGCTGGACGATGCGCGCCGTGACTTCGGCGGCGGCGTGGTGCAGATGCACGGGTACCCACTGCCCAATCGGTTTACGCTCCGACGCCAGAAGGCGAAGCCTGGCGTCTATGCGATCGGTCGGCGCATGAAGCTCCCGATCGAGAATGACACTGCCTCGTCCGATGGACTCCTTGGTGATGAGCTCGCCGGCGAGGTTGATCGCGCAGCGCTCGCCGGCGCGGCCATGTTCCTGCGGCCGGTTCTGCCCCTGGATCGACCGGACGCGCGCCGGCAATCCGGCGGGGCTGACGACGACCTGGTCGCCCACGGAGACCGAGCCGGATAGGACCGCTCCGGTGACCACGGTTCCCGCCCCCGCGATCGTGAAACAACGATCGACCGCGAGTCGGAAGCCACCCTTGGCGGATCGCTCGCCAAAATCGCGCGACACCAGGAACAGACGTTCGCGCAGCTCGTCGATGCCCTCCATGGTGACTGTCGACACCGGAACGATCTCCGCGCCGGCGAGCCGGGTCGAGGCAAGCGTGCTCGCGATCTCCGTGGCAAGCTCCGCTCGACGCGGGGGTAGCGCGAGGTCGGCTTTCGTCAACGCAACGATGCCGCGGTCGATCCCGAGCAAATCGACGATCGCGAGATGCTCGCGTGTCTGCGGCATCACGCCGTCATCCGCCGCGACGACCAGCAGGACGAAATCGATTCCCGTGGCGCCGGCCAGCATGTTGTGGATGAAGCGCTCATGGCCCGGCACATCGACGAAGCCGAGGATCGAACCGTTGGGCACCGGCAAATAAGCGAAACCGAGGTCGATCGATATGCCGCGCGCCTTTTCCTCCTTCAGGCGGTCGGTGTCGACACCGGTCAGGGCATGCACAAGCGATGTCTTGCCGTGATCGATATGCCCGGCTGTTCCGATGATCATCTCGCCGCCTCCCGCAAGGGATCGGCCGATCGCCGCGTCGCTTCGGCAATTTCCTCGGGCGAGAGTTCGGCCCTCGCCGCACGCACGAAGGTCTCCGCGAGAGCGCTCCTTTGGGCGCGCGCGCCCAACAGGAGCGCGAGTGCGGTCACGCGGTCGCGCGGAACGCCTGCGGCGAGGTGATAGGCCGCGCCCAACATGGCCTGCGCGTCAGGATCGCCTAGTTCAGCGCCCTTTCGCCACCAGACGGCAGCAGCCTTCGGATCACGCTCGACGCCGAGCGCGTTGTGGTAGATCATCCCGAGCCGTGTCATTGAAGCGGCGATGCCCTGTTCCGCGGCCGCCAGCGCCCATTTGTGCGCTTCGGCATAGTCGGGCGGCATGACCTCGCCCTCGAGCGACATCCAGCTCAGCATATCCTGTGCGGGGGCGTCGCCGGCCTCCGCCGCTCGCCGATAGAGCGCGCCGGCGCGGGCATAGTCCTGATCGACGCCTTCACCCTTGAAATACATGTCCGCCAGATGACGTTGGCCGACCGGATCGTCGGCCTCGGCAGCGAGAGCGAACCAGCGCACCGCCAGCTTCAGATCGAACTCGACGCCGAGTCCTTGGGCAAAGCAGATGCCGATGTTCCTTTGCGCGCCGGGCAGACCCGCCTTCGCGATGGGTCCCCAGAGGGTGAGTGCCTCCTCGTAGTCTCCGCGTGCCGCCGCAGCGTCAGCGGCCGACATCCGCGCCGCAGGCGAAGTTGCGTCTGCGGCTGGCCGCGGCTTCAGTTCGACGAAGCGCCTAAGCCACCGCATCGGCGCCCCCGCCCAGATCGATGCCGGAGAGGTTCCCGATGAAGACGGCCTCATCGGTGAGGCAGCGTAGATCGAGAACGAGGGATTGGTCCTCGATCCGCCCGATCACCGGGATCGGCAAGGCCCGCAGCCTCGCCGCGAGCGCCGAGAGAAGCCGCCCGGCTCCGCGCGCCTGCCTCGGTCGGATGCCGAGACCGGCACTCGGAATGGTCTCGAGGGGCAATGCGCCCGAACCGATCTCACTCGCGCAAGACACCAACTCGACGCTAAAGTGCCCGCCGAGCGATGCCGCAAGGGCCGGAAGCACGCGCCGCGACAGTGCTTCGATCTCATCTCGCGGACGGGAGAGCAAGCGAAGCGTCGGCAGCCGCTCCGCGAGTCGATCGGGGTCGCGGTAGAGCTTCAATGTGGCCTCGAGCGCGGCTATCCTGATCTTGTCGACGCGCAGGCCGCGCTTCATCGGATTACGGTTGATTTTGGCCAATAATTCCCTGCGACCGACGATGAAGCCGGCCTGCGGCCCGCCGAGCAGCTTGTCGCCGGAGAAGGTGACGAGGTCCGCGCCATCAGCGACGGCTTCCGCAACCGTCGGCTCGTGCTTGAGCCCGAACCGCGTAAGATCGGCAAGTGTGCCCGAGCCGAGGTCGTGAACGAGCGGCACGCGCTTCTCGTGCGCCAGCGCCGCGAGCTCGCGCGGTGCCACCTCGGCCGTGAAACCTTCGACGCGGTAATTCGAGGTATGGACCTTAAAGATGAGGCAGGTCCTCTCGTCGATCGCAGCAGCGTAGTCTCCTACATGCGTGCGATTGGTGGTTCCGACCTCCTTCAGCCGAGTTCCGGCCGAGGCCATGATCTCGGGCATTCGAAAAGCGCCGCCGATTTCGATCAACTCGCCGCGGGACACGACGGCATCGCGGCGCCGCGCCAGGGTATTCAGCACCAGGAGCACGGCTGCGGCATTGTTGTTGACGATCGTCGCATCCTCGGCGCCGGTGAGCTCGCAAAGCAGCGCTCGAATGTGATCGTCGCGCTCACCGCGGCGACCGGTTTGGAGGTCATATTCGAGCGCCATCGGTTCGCGCATCGCGGCCGTTGCGGCTTCGATTGCCGCCTCGGCGAGCAGCGCTCGCCCGAGATTCGTGTGGAGCACTGTTCCGGTCAGGTTGAAGACAGGGCGAAGCTTTGGTCGCGCCGCTGCCTCGAGAAGCGCGAGCGCGTCGGCCGCGAAGCCCTCGTGATCCATCGGCGGATGATCACCTCCGCGAACGGCGGCTAACCTCTCGCGAACCGCAGTCACGACCGACGGGCGGCCAAAGCGATCTATGGCTGCCCTCGCCGAGCGGGTCCTCAGGACCCGGTCGACCGAGGGCAGATGACGATGTTTGGTGGGGTCGAGGCGGGACATCGCGCGCGAACCCCTAGTGGCCGTAGATGAAGCAATTGACGCCGCCACGGCGATAGTCGGCCTCGCGCATCAACAGATCAAGTCCGAGACTGGCGACGTCGTCCGCAATCGGATCGAGCGAAGCATCCCTGTGCTGATGCAGAATCTTCACATAGCCGCGACAGCGATCACAGGTCTCGGCCTTAATGGTATCGGTGGTGTTCTCGATCTCTTGGTAGGAGATGCCGCTGGTCGAACCGCACAGCACGCATTTGATCCGCACATAGTTCCAAAGCGTCGCGCAGAGCCCGCAGGCGCAGAACCGGGTTCCGTGCGCGCCCTGCCAGCCGACGATTAGCGAGGTCGCCGGCGGGCCTCCGCAGGACGGGCATGCCCCATCGCCGACGGGCACGAGTCTCTCCGCGACGAGCCGGGCGGCAAGTCGCGCGAAATGGACCTGCAGTGCAGCAGCCGTGAATATATGCTCGGCGAGCGCCCCGACCGGTATCGAATCGTCGAGGACCGCCCGGGCCATCGCGTCGCGTGCGAGCAGGTCCGCGTCTCTCGCTCGAGCAACGGCGGCTCGCGCAGCCGCCGGCATCTCGATCGCAGCGGCACGGGAGATCAGCCGTTCGAACGTCGCCTCGAACGCGTCCTCGGCGCAGAAGCGCTGGCGGTCGAGCGGCGGCATCCCGAATTCGCGCGCGCGTTCGCGCGCGTTCGCGCCGGGCAGGTCAGGCTCCGGCAGGCCATCCTGGATGTCGTGCTGGAGGCTCGCGAGCCCGCCCAATAAGCGAAGATAAGGGCCGAGCTTGTGCCTGCTCGCCAGCGCCATGAAGCGTTCGGCCCGAACGCGAAAGATGGACCGAGGATCGGGCAAGCGGACGAAGGGTGGCTCCGCCACCTCGCCGATCGGCACGGGATCGTATCGCGGAAGCCCGGCCTTACTCATGATCAGACCTCACGAACCACACGGGCCACGTGCGCGGCGACGAGCGTCGCCGCCCTCATCCATCCTGTGCTTTGGCGCTCAGTTGCTCTTGGGACTTGCCGGAGACGAGCTCTCTCAGCCATTTGCGATGATGGCGCCAAGCCCAGCCGCCGGTAACCTCGCCGCGCGTCATAGCTCCGATCGTGCCGCGCACCCAAATCGCGGCATAGACATGGACGATCCAGACGCAGATGATCACGACAGCCGCCATCGAGTGAACCAGCAGCGCAAGCCGCTTCTGCGGTATCGTCGTGTAGTCGTAGAAATACTGGTCCCAGATCGCGAGGCCGCTACCGATCAGGACGATGATCAATATCGACATCGCCCAGAACACCACTTTCTGGCCGGCATTGTATTTGCCGACCTCCGGCAGGTTTTCCTCATGCGCGGTCAGCACGTCGCGCAGTCGCGCGAGCCAAGTCCCATCCTCGCGTTTCCACAGATTGGCTTTCCAGAAACGGAGGAACAATCCGAAGAAGCTGAAGAAGAGTACCACGCCGATCCAGGGATGGATCGTGCGCGCGTATTGCCCTCCTCCGAACAAGGCGGTGAGCGGAAACAGCGCCGGATGGAACAAGGCCAATCCCGACAAGGCGAGCAGCACGAGCGATGTTGCCGTAATCCAATGGTTGATGCGGGCGCCTAAAGTATAGCGGTCGACGCGCACAGGATGGCCAGGATGAACGCTGTCGCCAGACTGGACGTCATAGGCCTTCATGGGGCGCGATCCTCGGTCAGCCTCTCCGCGGCTTCCTCATCCTGGCGCGACACCCGGTTGGCACCGGTGACGAGATGGTGCACGAAGCCGATCGCAGCGAAGGCACCAATCGCCGCCAAGCCAGCATACTTGGCCATCCCTTTCCAGAGCTCCACGATCGGGCTGATCGTCGGATCCTTGGGCAGATCGGAGTAAAGCTGCGGCTGGTCGGCGTGGTGGAGGACATACATGACGTGGGTTCCACCGACACCTGGCGGGTCATAGAGACCAGCGTTCTTGAAGCCGCGAGACTTGAGGTCCGCGATCCGGTCTTGGGCGTGCTTGGTCATTTCCTCCTTGGTGCCGAACACGATAGCGTGCGTCGGGCAAGCCTTGGCGCAGGCCGGGCCCTGGCCCACCGCCACACGGTCCGAGCATAGCGTGCACTTATAAGCCCTGTGATCGACTTGGGAAACGCGCGGGATGTTGAACGGGCAGCCCTTGATGCAATAGCCGCAGCCGATGCAGTTCTCATGCACGAAATCGACGATACCGTTCGAGTATTGCACAATCGCGCCGGGCGCCGGACAGGCCTTCAGGCACCCCGGGTCCTCGCAATGCATGCAGCCATCCTTGCGGATCAGCCATTCGAGATTCTGCGTTTCCGGATTGACCCATTCGCTGAAGCGCATGACCGTGAACAAATCCGGACTGAGGTCGGCTGGATTGTCATAGACACCGACGTTGACGCCGATCTCTGCCCGCAGATCGTTCCACTCTAGGCAGGCCGCCTCACAGGCCTTGCAGCCGATACATTTCGAGACATCGATCAGTTTTGCGACTTGCGTGAGCTTGCGCGCCGGCGGCGGCACCGTCGAAGCCGAGCGGCGCATCAGATCCGCCTCGTCGAATGCCGGCTTGACGCCTTGAGTGGGCGGGGGTGGAAGGACAAATTCGAATGCCATCTGATCCTCCCTAGGCCACAGGCCCGGCGATGGGTTCGATGTCGACGAGGAACGCCTTGTATTCGGGCGTCTCGATATTCGCGTCGCCCACATAGGGGGTGAGCGAATTCGGGCCGAAGCCTTTCCTCGCCACCCCGGTGAACCCCCAATGCAACGGAATGCCGACGATGTGCACTGTCTTGCCGTCGCAAGTGAGCGGTGCGATTCGCTTCGTCACGACCGCCTTCGCGACGACCGAACCGCGCTTCGACCAGACGCGCACCCAGCCGCCGAACTTGATTCCCTTCTCCTTGGCGAGTTGCTCCGAGATCTCGATGAAGAACTCGGGTTGCAGCGACGCGTTTACCCGGTTGTGCTTGGTCCAGAAGTGGAAATGTTCGGTGAGACGGTAGGAGGTCCCCGCATAGGGGAATTCCTTGGCGTCGCCGAATTGCTCCATGTCGCCGCGGAACACGCGGGCGGCCGGATTGCCGCGGACCTTCGGGGCAAGAACATTGACAATCGGCGATTCGAACGGCTCGTAATGCGCCGGGAACGGCCCATCGCGCATCATGGCCCGCGTGAACAGGCGCGCTGTGCCTTCCGGATTCATGATGAAGGGCCCCACCACGTCCGGCTTGGCATTGGGCACGATGTCCGGCACGTCGTAGCCGGTCCACTTCGCGCCGTCCCACCAGAGCAGCTTGCGGCTCGGATCCCAGGGCTGACCGTTCATGTCCGACGACGCACGGTTATACAGGATACGACGGTTGACCGGCCACGACCATGACCATTTGGCGAAGGCGCCGGTCTCATCGGGGTCGGCGTTGTCGCGGCGAGCCATGTTGTTGCCCGCCTCGTTGTAGCAGCCCGAATAGATCCAGCAGCCGCTGGCGGTCGAGCCGTCGTCGCGCAGAGCAGCGAAGCTCACGACCTGCTTGCCTTTTTGCAGCAAGGTCTTGGTCTGATCGTTCGGATCCTTGACGTCTTCGACCACGTAGCCGTTGACCTCCTTGGCGATCTCGTCCGGTTGCGGATAGCCGGGATCCTTGTAGGGCCAGTGGAGCTTGGTGAGCGGCTCGGCGAAAGCGCCGCCCTCCTTTTCGTACAGCGCCTTCAGACGCAGATAGAGCTGCGCCATGATCCAGGCGTCGCGCCGGGCTTCGCCGGGAGGCGTGCCGCCCGCCCAGTGCCACTGCAGCCAGCGGCCGGAGCTCGTGAGCGAACCCTCGTCCTCGGCGAAGCAGGTGGCCGGCAGCTCGATGACCTCGGTCTGAATCTTGGAGGAATCGACGTCGTTGAACTCGCCGTGGTTCTCCCAGAACCGTGCCGTCTCGGTCTGCAGCGGATCCATGACGACGAGGTATTTGAGCTTGGAGAGCGCGGCGGTAACCTTCTTTCGGTTCGGGGCCGACAACAGGGGATTGAAGCCCTGGCAGAAGTAGCCGTTCATCTTGCCTTCATGCATCAGTTCGAATGCGCGAAGGACGTCGTAGGACGGGACATCGAGCTTTGGCAGATAATCGTAAGCGAAGTTGTTCTCCGCCGTGGCCGCCACTCCCCACATCGACTTCTGGAAGCTGACGAAGAACTTCCTGTAGTTCTGCCAATAGCTCATCTGATTCGGCCGCATCGGCTTGAAGCGGCGTGTCGACATATAGGTGTCGAAGGTCGGCTCCTTCTCCGTCGGGATCGTCAGATAGCCGGGAATGAGATTGGACATGAGCCCGAGATCGGTCAGTCCCTGGATGTTGGAGTGACCACGCAAGGCGTTCATGCCGCCGCCGCGCACACCGATGTTGCCGAGAACGAGTTGCAACATCGCCATGGCGCGGATGTTCTGCGAACCCTTGGAATGCTGCGTCCAGCCGAGCGCATACATCGAGGTCATCGTCTTGGTCTTCGACGAGCACTCGCCGATCATCTGCGCCACCTTCAGGAACTTGTCCTTCGGCGTGCCGCAAATGCGCTCGACTATCTCGGGCGTGTAGACCGAGACGTGTTTCTTGAGCAGGCTCCAGACGCAACGTGGGTTCTGCAGGGTGTCGTCGGCGACCACGTAGCCGTCCGGGCCCAATTCGTAATCCCAGGTCGATTTGTCGTAGTCGCGCCTGGCCTCGTCGTAGCCAGTGAACAGGCCATCCTGATAGTCGAAGCCCTCCTTGACAAGGTAAGGCGCATTGGTGAACGCCTTCAGGTAGTCCCACTGCACCTTGTCGTTCTGGATGCAGTAGTTCATCACGCCGAGCAGGAACGCGATGTCCGTGCCTTGACGGATCGGCGCGTACATGTCGGAGACCGACGCCGAGCGTGTGAAGCGTGGATCGACGACGATCAGCTTGGCGCCGCGGTTGGCTTTCGCTTCAGTGACCCATTTGAATCCGCACGGGTGCGCTTCGGCGGCGTTGCCACCCATGATCACGACGAGATCCGTGTTCTTGATATCCGTCCACGAATTCGTCATTGCGCCACGGCCGAATGTTGGGGCCAAACTGGCCACCGTCGGGCCGTGTCAAACACGTGCTTGATTATCGAACGCCAGCATTCCGGCGCCGCGCACCACCTTGTAGGTGACGAACGCCGTTTCGTTGGTTGTTGCCGAGGCGGCCAGGAAGCCGGTGGTCAGCCAACGGTTCACCGTGACACCGTCATTATTCTTGGCGATGAAGTTCTTGTCGCGGTCATCCTTCATCAGCCGCGCGACGCGATCGAGCGCGACATCCCAAGACACACGCTCGAACTTGTCGGAGCCTGGCTCGCGGATCATCGGATATTTGGTGCGTGTTTCGGCATGCACAGTGTCGAGCAGCGCCGCGCCCTTGGGGCAGAGCGTTCCGCGATTGGTCGGATGGTCCGGATCGCCCTCGATGTGTTGGATTTCGGCCTGCTCACCCTTCTCCAGGTTGCCCTTGGAATACATGATGATGCCGCAGGCGACGGAACAATAGGTGCAGGTATTGCGGGTCTCCGTCGTGCCCGTGAGCTTGAAGGGCCGGATTGCGGCCGCGTAGGCCGACTCCAGTTCAGCAAACCCCAACGCGCCGAGCGACGTTCCAGCGACACCCGCGCCGACGCCGGTCATGAATTGGCGCCGCGAGAGCTCCATGTTCATCGAGGCCTCCTTGAGCATGTCTTTGGACAAGAATTACGCTTTCCTCCTCCCCGCCGACTCTTACGGTCAACGAGGGGGGCGAGCCTTCGCGGCGGCACAAGTGCTTCAGTTATCCTCCCACCCGCGAGTCAACGCCCCGTCGTAGTCACCAGCTTATCCCTGGCTCTCGGCGATTTCCGTCGCCGTCATTGACGCGTTACAAGTGACCAGCCTTCCTGGCTTCTGTCAAGGAGTCGACGACTAACGGCGATCACGATTGTATGTCCTGACTTGGCTAGCGACGTCGATAAGGTGCGGAAGAGGCTCGCCCAAAGGCGTAAACCGAACAACTCGTCCGTTTTTGGCATGCCGTCGGGTGCTATCACCAGAAGCCAGGCTCCACCTCCGATAATCGTCCGCCGAGCCGCAAGGGCCCGACATGCACGGCGAGGCCCGTGCTTGGATTCGTCTCCACGGCGAGGCCGCACAAGGTCGCTTCGCCGCTTGCCGGCTCGAAGCGGGCCGCCGGCGTCGCCTGCAAGAAGCGGCGCATCGGTTCGCCCTTCTCGACACCGACGACTGAATCATAGTCGCCGGTCATCCCTGAATCGGTCTGGAAGCCCGTGCCGCCGGACAAGATGCGGTGATCCGCGGTCGGCGCGTGCGTATGCGTGCCGATCACCAGGCTCGCGCGGCCGTCGAGGAAATGGCCCATCGCCTGCTTTTCGCTTGTCGCCTCGGCGTGGAAATCGACGACCAGCGCGTCGCATCCTGCGCCCAAGGGGCAGGCTTGCGTCTCGCGCTCGGCGGCCGCGAAGGGATCGTCGGAAAGGCCCATGAAGACGCGCCCGATGAGGTTCACCACCAGCACTCGCGCGCCGGCCTTGGTCTCGACGACGGCCGCACCTCGCCCCGGGGTCCCGGCCGGCCAGTTCGCCGGGCGCACCAGGCGTTGCTGCCTTTCGATGAAGATCAGGGCTTCCCGCTGGTCCCACGCATGGTTTCCGAGCGTCACCGCGTCGGCGCCGGCCTCGATCAGCTCCCAGCAGATCTTCTCGGTGATGCCGGCACCCCCCGCTGCATTCTCGCCATTGACGATGACGCAATCGAGGGAAAACCGCGTTCTCAAATCCGGGAGCCGGTCGAGAACGGCGTTTCGGCCGGCTTTTCCCACCACATCGCCGATGAACAATAGCCGCATCATCGAACTCCCTTGCCTGGCGCCCGCGTCCGTACCTGATCACGGCCTTGGCATGTCGAGGCGTTTACTCTTCCACGAGGTGAGGCCATAGCAGCGTCTTGCGCATGGCCCAATCCGTCCCGATCATGATAGAACGGGCGCGGAAAGAGGATTACCGGCCTTGATCGAGTATCTGATGCTGTCCACGCTCGGGGCGTGCGGCGCGAGCCTCATCTGGCTGGGGCTCATGCCTGCCTTGGCGCGACGTACGCAGAGGCTGGCGCGCCGGCGCCTCGAGGCGGCCTTGCCGATGTCGGTTGCCGAATTCGCCGGCGAGCGCGACCAGTTGCGCGCCGCGCTCGCGGTGAAGGAAGCGCGCGTCGAGAAGCGCGCCGAAGAGCTCGCCGCCCAGCGTGCCCATATGCTCGCGGAAGCCGGGAGGGAGCAGGCCCGCATCGCCGAGCTCGAGGCCAAGCTCACCGACACGACCGAGCAGCATGGCGTATCGACGGCCGAGCAGACGCGCCTGACAGCGGCGTTGTCCGAGACGAATGCAGCCCTTGCGGCCGAGCAGGCGCGCCTCGCCACGCTGCGCAATGAGCTCACCGCCCTCGAGGCCGCGCATCGTGACCTCGGAGCGCGTCACGAAGCCCTGACCGACACGGCCGAGCAGCGCCACTTGGAGACTGCGGCGCTGCAGGCCGAGCGGGAAGCGCTGCTGGGGCGGATCGAGGGCGTCGAAGCCGCCCATCATGCGCTTCGCGCCGAACATGCCGCGCTTGGGGCGACCGCGGATGCGCACCATGCCGAGAACAGCCTGCTCAAGGCGGAGCGGGAGACGCATAAGGAGCATCTGACACGGTTGGAGCGCGACCTCGGAGCCCGCGAAGCTCGCCTCGCCGAGCTCGGCGATCTGTCGCTGCAGCGCGACCTCGACAAGACGCAGACCGAGAGCCGCGCCTCCGAATTAGCGACGCGGCTCGCCGCCAGCGACGCGCATGGCGCGCGTCTCGCTCTCGACCTCGATACGGCGAAGGAACGCCTCGCCGCGCTCGCCTCGCTGCACCAGGGCGCCTCGCAGGAGGCGACCGGCGCCTCGGCCGAGCTCGCGACGCTGCGCCGGCAGCTCGAGGCCGAGCGCGAGCGCGGCGAGCGGGCCGAGGCGGCCGAACGTCTGCATGTCGCCAAGGTGGAGGCCGAACTGCGCGAGCTGGCGCAGGCGCTCGAAGGCGAGAAAGCCGAGCACGGCGCCGCGACCAAGGCGCTGCGTGAGGTGCGGGCCGAGCGTGATCGGCTGCAGGCGGAGACGGCGCATATGGCGCTCCGTTCGGGCGATGCCGCGCTCGACGATGCGCAGGCGCGTGAGGAGCTGGTCGCCATGATCGAGCGGCTAGCCGACGATATTGCACGCGCCAGCGGCGCCGGCCCCTTGCCGGCGACCGCCCCGCCGCCCCGCGCAGCCGCCGAGTGACCGGACGGTGACGCAAAGCCAGTCGCCTGCCCCGTCGAGGCCGCCGAAGCGAGTGCTCGGCCGGCGACGGATCGAGGTGAGCGCCATCGGCTTCGGCGCGGCGCCGCTAGGCGATCTCTACGCCAGGCTCGACGAGGCAAAGGCGATCGCCACGGTCGAAGCGGCGCTCGCCGCCGGGATCACTCTCGTCGACACCTCGCCGCATTACGGCAACGGTCTCGCCGAGCATCGTTGCGGCACCGGGCTGCGCGGCGCGGCGCGCGACAGCTATGTCCTGTCGACCAAGGTGGGGCGCTGGATGGACCCCACCCGGCGGGGCGGCACCGCGGTCGGCGACGGGGCGGCGGCACCGGGTTTCGCGGGTGGCGCGCCGCACAAGGCGGTCGTCGATTACTCCTATGACGGTGCGATGCGGTCCTTCGAGCAATCCTTGCTCAGGCTCGGCGTCGACCGCATCGATATCCTCCTGATCCACGATGTCGATGTCTGGACGCATGGCAAGGACGCCATCGAGGCGCGCTTCAAGGAGGCCATGCAGGGCGCTTACGTCGCGCTCGCCAAGCTGCGCGAGGAGGGCACCATTAAGGCGATCGGGGTCGGCCTCAACGAAGCCGAGATGTGCGAGCGTTTCGCCAAGGCCGGCGATTTCGACGCCATGCTGCTCGCCGGCCGCTATTCCTTGCTGGAGCAGGGGGCGCTCGACAGCTTCATGCCGCTGGCGGAGCGCAAAGGCATCGGCCTGATGCTCGGCGGCGTGTTCAATTCCGGCATCCTGGCGACCGGGGCGGTGCCGGGCGCGCGCTACAATTACCGGCCGGCCCCGCCCGAGATTCTGGAGAAGGTGGCGCGCATCGAGGCCGTCTGCCGCGCCCACGGCGTCAATCTCGCCGATGCGGCCCTGCGCTTCCCGCTCGGACATGCCGCCGTCGCCTCGGTGGTGCTCGGCGCCGTGACGCCTCGGGAAGTCCAGCGCAACGTCGCCTCGCTCGCCACTCCCTTTCCGGCGTCGCTATGGAGCGATCTCAAGGCCGAAGGGCTCCTGCGTCTCGATGCGCCGACGCCGGATTAGCCGAGAACGGCGCCTCCGCGCCGCGCTCACGCATCGTCGAAAGGCGTCGTTCCGGAAGGCTTGCCGTCAGCGCTCAGCGTGATCCGCTCGATCCTCGCCTCGGCTTGCTTGAGCAATCCCTCGCAACGCGCCTTCAAGGCCTCGCCGCGCTCATAGATGGCGATCGATTCCTCGAGCGGCACATCGCCGCGCTCCAGCCGCCCGACGATTGTTTCGAGCTCGGCCAGCGCCTTCTCGAAGGGAAGATCGGCGATATCGCCATTCTTCCCGCCCCCCTGGGCGGCATCCTTGGCGGCTCGCTTGGCAGGCTCGATCTCGGCAGGTTCGATCTTGGCAGGCTCGGTCATATGCGGGGCTCCGTTCAGCCTGGCCTATGATGGGCGCGCAACTGGAAGGCAAGGCCGAGCAGCGCCACGCCGTAGAAGACGAGATCGACCGCCAGGAACAGGCCGAGCACGTACCAGCCGTTCACCGGCCATCCCGCCAGGATAACCACGCCCAGGAAGAAGGTGACGAGGCCGGACAGGATGGCGATGCGCCAGGGCGTGTCGGGCCCCATTTGCGAGGCGACATAGATGCGTACGAGCCCCGCGGCGCATAATCCTGCGCCGAGGAGAAGCGTCAACGCCGCCGCGGCGAGCAGCGGATTGACGATGCACAGGATGCCGGCGGCGACCAGCAGGGCGCCTGCCGCGCACAGCAGCACCAGGCGGCTCCAGGTCTTCATGTGAATGCCTATGCCGAACTCGGCGATGCCGGCTATGATCATCATCACGCCGTTGACGAGGACGCTCGCGATGGTCGCCGTCACCAGCGAACCGAAGGCGATCGCGCCGAACAGAATGAACGCTGCGCCGAGCGCTGCGAACCAGCCCCAGCGGGCGCGCAGATGCGCGATGCTCGATCCAAGACTGTGCGTGGCGGAGCTGGACGGGACGGTCTCCGGAAGATCGACGGGCGCCATGGGAGGTCTCCTCTCTATCGGGTCGCTCGGATCGGCACCGCAACCTAGCACGATTATGCATTTCCTAGGCTATCGGTTCGTGGCATCGACGAGCGCGAGCCATAGGCGACCATGGACCACCCGCATCCCATTCACCATGCGCGACACCATCGCATTGCTCCCTGAGCGCAACAGCATTATGTCGAGGCCATGCCGAGCTTGACCTCGCTCGCCAATCCGAGCCGCTTCATGAGTTTCGCCGGCCGCGCGCTGCCTTGGCTCGCGGCGCTCACTTGCGTCTGTTTCGCGCTCGGATTGTGGCTGGCCTTCACGGCGCCAGCGGATTATCAGCAGGGCGAGACGGTCCGCATCATGTATCTGCATGTGCCGTCGGCCTGGCTGGCGCTGCTCATCTACTCCATCATGTCGGTATCGGCGCTCGGCGCGCTCGTCTGGCGTCATCCGCTCGCCGAGGTGTCGATGAAGGCCGCTGCACCCTTCGGCTGCGCCTTCACTTTCCTGTGCCTGGTGACCGGCTCGCTCTGGGGCAAGCCGATGTGGGGCGCCTGGTGGGTGTGGGATGCGCGGCTCACTTCGGTGCTGGTGCTGTTCCTCATCTATCTCGGCATATTGGCGATCTGGAACGCCATCGAGGATCCCGGACAGGCGGGGCGGATCGCGGCGATCGCGACGCTGGTCGGATTCGTCAACATCCCGATCGTCAAGTTCTCGGTCGAGTGGTGGAACACGCTGCATCAAGGCGCATCGGTGTTTACGCTCGACGGGCCGAAGATCGCCCCTTCGATCCTCTTGCCACTCCTCGTCATGGCGGGCGCCTTCACGCTGTTGTTCGCGACGCTGCAGCTCGCAGGCATGCGCAACGAGATCCTGCGCCGGCGGCTGCGCCGGCTCGCCATCCTGGCCGCTTCCGAGGCGCAGCCCCGCCTGACCGTTACGTCTGTCGAGGGAAGAGCGCGCGCATGAGCTTCCTCGACGATTTCCTGGATCTGCCGCATATCGGCTTCGTGATCGCAGCTTATGCGATCGCCGCGCTGGTCGTCGCCCTCTTGATCGGCGCGACCCTGTTCGATCACCGGGCGGTGCGCCGGGCGCTCGCCCCTTACGAGGCGAGGGGTCGAAATCCCTCCGGTCCTGACGCCGCATCGGAATGAGCAAGGTTACGCCCGAGTCGCGCAGGCCTGCCCGCCTCCCCTTGCGGCTCTTGGCGAAGGAACTGTTCCTTCGGCTTTTTCCCAATCCCTGGCTGATTTTGCCTCTCGCGGTCTTCCTATGTCTCGCGGCGCTGCTGCGAGCGGGCATCGGGCACAATCCGGCCGTGCTGCCTTCGGCCTTGATCGGCCGACAGGTGCCCGAATTCGCGCTGCCCGGGCTTGCCGGCCTGACGCAGGACGGCCGCGCGGTGGACGGCTTCGGCGACGCCGATCTGAAGATTGGCGGCGGCACGCTCCTCAATGTCTTCGCCTCCTGGTGCGTGCCATGCCGGGAGGAGCACCCGGTGCTGATGGAGCTCGCCAAGGATAAGAGCGTCACGCTGCTCGGGCTGAACTATAAGGACGAGGCGGCGAAGGCGCTGAATTTCCTCGGCGCTTTCGGCAACCCTTATCGCAAGGTCGGCGTCGACGCCTTGGGGCGCACCGGCCTCGATTTCGGCGTCTATGGCGTTCCGGAGACCTTCGCTATCGATGCTACCGGGCGCATCGTCGCCAAGCATGTCGGCGCGCTCACGATGGCCGATGCGCAGCAGCTGATCGGCAAGGCTTCCGGGGTGCGCTAGCCATGGCCATTCGCGTGCAACCCGAAGCCTTCGACGTCGCCGCCGAGATCGCGGCGCTGACGCGCGGGCGCCGTGACATCGGCGCGGTCGTCACCTTCACCGGGCTCTGCCGGGACGAGGGCGGCAGGCTGGCCGCGCTCGAGATCGAGCACTATCCAGGCATGGCGCAAGAGGAGATCGCGCGCGTCGTCGACGAGGCGCAAAGGCGCTGGCCGTTGCAGGGCGTCAGCGTCGTGCATCGGCACGGCCGCATCGCGCCGGGGGAGGATATCGTGCTCGTGGTCACGGCTTCCGCCCATCGCCGCGCCGCTTTCGAGGCCGCAGCGTTCCTCATGGATTACCTCAAGACGAGCGCCCCCTTCTGGAAGAAGGAGCTAGGCCCGTCCGGCGAGCCCGGCGGCTGGGTCGCCTCGAAGGCAGCCGATGTAGCGGACGCGCGGCGGTGGCTCGACGAAAGCTGACATCGCTGGACCGGTGGTGCGCCATTGATTAGATGGTCCGCGACGAGATGAACCGCCGGGAACCGCGCAATGGCGATTGAGGCAATCGGGCTATCGTCGAAGATCGTCACGGTCTTCGGCGGATCGGGCTTCGTCGGCCGCCATGTGGTGCAGGCGCTGGCACGGCGCGGCTATCGCGTGCGCCCGGCCGTGCGCCGGCCTGATCTCGCGGGCTTCCTGCAGCCGCTCGGCATGGTCGGCCAGGTCATGCCGGTGCAGGCCAATCTGCGCTTCCCTTGGTCGGTCGAGAAGGCGACCGAGGGGGCGAGCGCGGTCGTCAATCTCGTCGGCATCCTGTCGGCGAAGGGCCGCCAGACCTTCGAGGCGGTGCAGGATGCGGGCGCGCGCGCCGTGGCCACGGCTGCCGCGGCCCATGGGGCGCGGCTCGTCCAAATATCGGCGATCGGCGCCGACCCCAACGGCGCAACGCCCTATCAACGCACCAAGGCGGCCGGGGAGGCGGCGGCGCTCGCCGCCGGCGGCACGGTGGTGCGGCCCTCCGTGATCTTCGGGCCGGAGGATGATTTCTTCAACCGCTTCGCCGCGCTCGTCCGCCTCGTGCCGGTGGTGCCGCTGATCGGCGACGGGGTCATGAGGTTCCAGCCTGTCTTCGTCGGCGATGTCGCCGAGACGATCGCGCGCGCCGTCGACGGCACGATCGCCGCCAGCCGGATCTACGAGCTCGGCGGGCCGCGCGTGGCGAGCCTCAAGGAAATCCTGACCTATGTGCTCCAGGAGACAGGCCGCAGCCGTCCTTTCGTGCCGCTGCCCTTTGCCGCGGCGCGCATCCAGGCCGCGTTGATGGAATTCACCGACGCGCTCACCTTCGGCAAGCTGCCGCCGCGTCCGCTGATGATCACCCGCGATCAGCTCCGCCTCCTCGAGCGGGACAATCTGGTCTCGGACGCCGCCAAGGCCGAGGGCCGCACCCTCGAAGGCATCGGCATCGCGCCGACCGCCTATGAAGCAATCGTGCCCTCCTATCTCTGGCGCTTCCGGAAATACGGCCAGTTCGAGAAGACGCGCGAGGCTTGACGCCGATGGCCGAGGCGATCGCGCTGCCGGCATTCGGGTACCGCTACATCCCAGGCCCTTTCCAATATTCGGCAGGCGTCGCCGCGCTGCCGGGCCATCGTATCGAGCGCCTGCGCTTCCTCGATCCGGTGTCGCTGGACGATGGCTTCGCCCGCATCGAGCGTCATCTTAAGGGAGCAGGCCTGCCGCTGACCGCCTTTTGCGCTTGCGAGCTACGCTCGCCAGCGCCCTTCGACGATGAGGGGTTCAGGGCCTTCAACCGCATCTATGTCGGCACGCTCGAGCGCTGGGGCATCATGATGGGCGATAAGAATCCGGTCGCCCGCAGCAATGTGTGCCCGGCCATCGATCCGCCGGTGGTGCCGAGCTTCCATGCCTTCAGCGTCGCGGTCCCATCCTCGGATTCGCTGAAGAGCTTCATCATCGCCGGCAGCGGGGAGGCACAGGAGGGAGCAGGACCGTACAGCGCCAAGACCATCCGCTATCGTGTCACGAGCCCGGACGCGATGCGCGAGAAGGCGGTCTTCGTGCTCGGCCAGATGGAGAGGCGCCTGAGCGCCCTATCGGCGAAATGGGCCGATACGACCGCAGTGCAGGTCTACACCGTACACGAGTTGCATCACTTCCTCGGCGAGGAGATCGTGCGGCGCGGCGCCGCCCGGCACGGCCTCACATGGCATTTCGCGAGACCGCCGGTGATCGATCTCGAATTCGAGATGGATTGCCGTGGCGTCTCTATCGAAAGGGTGCTGCCGATCTAAGATCAGGTCCCGATGGCGAGCGGAGCGATGAGCTTGCGCAACAGTGCGACGACCGATTGCGCCGTGATCTTGCCGGTGCGCGGGTTCTCGCTCGGCACGCCCTCGATCTGCATCGAGAAGCGTGCGGCATCGCTCTCGACCTCGATCCGATGAGTATTGCGGCTGATGGTCGGGTCCGCCCAGATGGCGATGCGGGTGCGGTCGGGGCCGATGCCGGCGAGCGACAGCGCGACCGCCACATTCACATTGGCCGGGAAGCCGCGTGCCGCCTCGCGCGCGCTGCCTTCGAAGACCCGCATCGGCTCCGTGATGGGGGCGACGTCGATGCCGTGGCGGACGAGATAAGGTGCTCCGGCGAGCCCTCCTGGCGGCTTGCGGCTCGTCATCGTGACCGACACGATCTTGCCCTCGGCCGCAGCCAACACGGCGTCGAGGCCGAGCAGCGCTCCGGTCGGCACCAGGATGCGGCCGCCGCGCCGCTTGGCGAGGCCGACGAGGTGCTCGTTGTCGAGGAGGGCGCCGCAGCTCAGCACCACGAGAATGCGCCCGGCTTCGAGCGCCGGAACGGCGATCGACGGCAGGACGGCGGCAGGCGCGCATTCGACGATCACATCGGCATGACGGGGCAAGTCGGTGGCCGGCACGATCGGCAAGGCGAAGTCGGCCGGCAGGGCCGCCCGCAGTCGCGCCGCGTCCCGCGAGGCGATCGCGGCGAGGGCGAGGCCGGGAATGCCGGCCAAGAGCGAGGCTGCGAGGCTGCGGCCGATCGCGCCATAGCCGGCGATGCCCACCTTGACATCGGCCACGCGCCCCGCTGCCTCCCCAACGCCGCGCATTGTCATGTTCATGCATCGTCTCCGATCGCCAGGATGGGGGCTTCGAGCCAGGTCCTCATCCGATTCCATTGGCCAAGAAAGGCTTTAGACGTAATCTTGCCCAGTTTGCCGAACTTTCTATGCGTCGCCGGGCTGATCTTGGCAGGCACAAGCTGCACCGGCGCGTAGAAGGCTCATCCACTCCGCGGAGGGGTCCATGCAATTGAGCAAGGCTGGCTATTACGCGGATTTCGTCGTGTATCCGCTGTTGATCCTCGGGCTATTGGCTTTCCAGCTCGTCGAAGCCGGGGCGTGGCGCTATTGGGCGTTCATGGGCCTCGCCTTGGCGGGCTTCGCGATCTGGACCTTGTTCGAATATCTCCTGCACCGTCACGTCCTGCACAAAGTGCCGATCTTGCATGACATGCACGAAGCCCACCATGCCGACCCGTCCGCTCTCGTGGGCACGCCGAGCTGGTTGAGTTCGCTGCTGTTCCTGGTCGGTGCGCTCCTGCCCGCATGGTGGGCGCTCGGGTTCACATCCGCGAGCGTGCTGACCGCCGGAATGATGTTCGGCTATCTATGCTATGTGGGTGTGCATCACGTCACGCATCACTGGCGCGTGCTGCCGGGCTCGTTCCTGTATGGGCTGAAGCATCGCCATGCCCGGCATCACTTCGCCAAGGCGCCCGGTAATTTCGGCGTCACGACGCCCTTTTGGGACATCGTATTCCGCACCAATCTCGATGGGGGCTCGAGACATCAACGCTCATAGCGACCAGTTCGCCGATAGCCGCATTTGCTTCCTTTGGCTCAGTTGCGCGAGCGCAGCCATGCGCACTGGCGCGTTGGGCGCCCCGTAGAGATCGTAGCCGCGGCGGCGTTGCACGATCTCGAAATAGAAGCGTTCCTCGAAGGGTTCCGTGTAGAGCTGGAAGAACTCCCCCTCGCCGATCCGGTCATAAAGAACGCCGTCGAGTCGCAACTTGTCGACGAGATCGCCCGGCAGGGCGAGACGCGCCGCGAGGTCGTCATAGTAATTTGCCGGGATCGGCAAGAGCGCCACGCGGTTGGCCCGCAGCGTCGCAGCCGTCGCGAAGATATCCGAGCTCTCGATTGCGACGTGATGGACGCCGGCGCCGGCCATCGTCGAGACGGATCGCGCGGTCGCGGTGTTGCGGCTTTGCGAGACGTTCAGCGCGAAGCGCAGGGTGCGATTGGCGCTCGCCACGGCCCGGCTATGGACGAGGCCGTAAGGGTCAGGCAGCTCGAAGACCCCTTCCGGCTCGAGGCCGAGCACGGCCCGAAAGAACAGGATCCAGGAATCGAGCTGGCCTTCCGGGAGGGCCTGAGCGATATGATCGATCCTGTGGAGCCCTGCCTGCGGCATTTGGTCGTCATGATGGGGCTCGATGATGAAATCCGCGTCGAGCCCATGCGCCGGTTCTCCCTTTTCGGCGACGAAATAGAAAAGGCCGGCATCGGGGGAGCGGATGGCCGGAATGTGCAGCTCGTTCGGCCCGATGCGGCCATCGAAACGTTTGGCGCCGAAGGCTTCGGCTCGGCTCAGCGCCTGGATTTCATCCTCGGCACCGAGCGCGACGGCGCAGATCGATGGCCCATGCATGAGGAAATAGGAATGCGCGAAGGAATCCTTTTCGGCATTCGCCACGAGATTGATACCGCCTTGCCGGTAGAGCACGACATCCTTGCTGCGGTGTCGGCCCGCATGGCGAAAGCCGAGCTTCACCAAGAGCTCGTCGAGCGCGGTCTGAGAATTGCTGTCGACGGCGAATTCGATGAAGGAAACCCCGCGAAACATCGGAGGCGGGGGCGGATCGAAGAGTTCGACCCGCCTCTTCCGCCCGCCGGGCGCCATTGTCTTGGCGGCATCCGCATGGGCTTGGGCATCCAATCTCCCGCGCGTGCGCTCCTCGACGAACAGCAGCGAACGCATGCCGTCGGCAGCCGTCCGCCGCGTGGGCGCCGCGCGAAAATCATCGTTGAATATCTCGAGCGAGATCGGGCCCGCATAGCCCGCTTCGAGCACGGCGCTCAGGAATCCGGGTATGTCGAGATCGCCTTGCCCCGGAAAGCAGCGGAAATGCCGGCTCCATGACAAGACATCCAGGGAGATGAGCGGGGCGTCCGCGAGCTGCACGAAGAAGATGCGGTCGCCCGGTATGGCGGCGAGCGGCGCAAGATCGTCCTTGATCGCGAGCGTATGGAAGCTGTCGAGGATGAGGCCAAGATGCGGATGCGCGGCCTTCTCCACCAGCCGCCAGGCATGCGCGTAGCGATTGACCCTGGCACCCCAGGCCAAGGCCTCGTAGCCCACCCGCAGCCTCCTCTTGGCGGCGCGTTCGGCGAGCGCATGAAGTTGCGCCGTCGCCCGCGCGTCGTCGTCAATGGTGCTCTGCGCCACATTGGAGCAGACGAGCAGGAGCGGTGCCCCGAGTTCTTGCATGAGATCGAATTTGCGCTCGGCCCGTTCGAGATTGCGGACAAAGACATCGTCCGGCACGCCCTCGAAATCACGGAAGGGTTGAAACAGGCAGATCTCCAGCCCGAGATCGGCCGCGAATTGACGCACCGCCTTAGGCTGGCCGTCGAAAAACAGCAGATCGTTCTCGAAAATCTCCACCGCGTCGAAGCGCGCCGCGGCCGCCGCCTCGAGCTTCTCGGAAAGCGTGCCGCTCAAGGATACGGTGGCGATCGAACGGCGCATGGGAACCTCCGATCAATATCATAGGAGATTATCCGGAATCGTCAATCAATCATGTTGTATTGGATACGCCGCGCATATGGTGAAAAAGCGTGCCGACAAACTACCGCACCCGCTTCGTCCGGTCTATGATGGCGGCTGTCGCAGGCCCTTACCGTCATAGCCGGGCCTGGCGCGGCATGACGAAAACGCGTCGCGGTGGATGACCGTTGATGTCGTCAGCCTGGGAGCTTCAGGATGGACCGGCCGGTCGATACTGGCGAGTTGGACGTTCAGCCTTCGACGGTCACGGAAGCCGTCTATACGCGCTTGCGCACCGATATCCTCGTCGGGGAATGGCGTCCCGACGACCGGCTGAAGCTCGATCGTCTGCGCCAGCGCTATGCTGCGAGCGTCAACACCTTGCGCGAGGCGCTCTCTCGCCTCGTATCGGAAGGCCTCGTCGCCAATCAGGGACAGCGCGGCTTCACGGTCGTCGGCGCCTCGCTCGCCGATCTCCAGGATATCACCGAGATGCGCGCCCTTCTCGAGTGCCACGCAGCGCGGCGGTCGATCGAGCGCGCCGATCTCGACTGGGAATCGCGGATCGTCGGCGCCTATCATAAGCTCTCCAAGATCGAGAACCTGCTCGCATCCGATCCAAAGCGCTATGCCGGGCTCCTCGAAACCTATAACCGCGAATTCCACAATGCGCTGATCGCCAATTGCGGCTCCAAATGGCTCCTGGTGTTTCACGGCGTCATGTACGATCAGAGCCTGCGCTATCGCATGCTGGCCTTCAGGGTCACGGATTTCCCCAGAGAGCAGTCGAAGCGCGAGCATAAGGAAATCCTCGACGCGGCCCTGGCGCGCGACGCCGATCGCCTCGTTAAGCTGCTATCCGCCCATATCGGCAAGGGCGCGGGACTTTATGCCGAAGCGGATCTGGTCGATCGTACCCCGACAAAGAAGGCGCGGGCGGGGCGCGGTCGATAGCCAAGCCATGTCACGACCGTTTCTTGCCGGCAGTCGTTGGCGCTGACCCATAACCGCCGGCGCCCCGACGCCACAAAGATTGCCCCTTGATCAAAGGATTTTGTCCTGATAGGTGATTTTGCTAATCATTGGTTGAATTACAATTCAAAGGGAGACCGATGAAACGTCGGTTGCCGAAATGAGGGGTGGAGCGGCCAAGCGCGACGCCGCACCGTGTATGCCTGTGGCAGCAGCAGGCGCGGCATGCTCGCCGGTGCTCACCGGCCTCGTCGGCGCGCCCATTTCCCATTCGGCATCGCCCGCGATGCATGAGGCCGCGGCGCAGGGAGCGGGCTTCGCGCTGCAATACCGGCTCATCGAGATTGCCGGCGCCTCACGCGAGACGCTGGACATCGTCCTGGCAGGCCTTCGCCAGAAAGGCTTCGCCGGAGTCAACGTGACCTTCCCCTACAAGGAAATGATCGTGGACCTTATCGACGCGCTTTCTCCCGAGGCGCGAGCCATCGGTGCCGTCAACACGGTCGTCAACAAGGGCGTGGCGCTCATCGGACATAATACCGACGCCTCGGGCTTCGCCACGGCCTTCCGGGCGGTCTTCGGCAAGGCGGCGCCGGGCAGCGTGGCGTTGATCGGCGCGGGCGGCGTCGGCCGTGCCATCGCCTTCGCGCTCGCCGAGCTCGGCGCCGACGAATTGCGCATCGTCGATCGCGACCACGTCAAGGCGCAAGCCCTGGCGAAGGCCCTGGACGGGCGGGTGCGCTCTCAGACCGCCGCAGGACCAGGCGAGGCGCTCGCGGGAGCAACCGGCCTGGTGAACGCAACACCTGCCGGCATGCTGCCAGATCGCTCGAGCCCGGTTCCGGCCGAGCTTCTTCACTCCGGGCTATGGGTCGCCGATGCCGTCTATTGGCCCTTATGGACGCCTTTGTTGCTGGCCGCGCGCCAGCGCGGCGCGAAGCTGATCACCGGACGTGAGCTCTGCATCCATCAGGCCCATGACAGTTTCAAACTGTTCACAGACATCGAACCCGACACCAAACTGATGGGCGCGGCCTTCGACGCGGTCATGCGGCGGCGCGCGCAAGATAAGGGCTGACATGCTCGACAGCGGGCGCTGCGAGGACGTAACCATAGGCCAACACAGCTTTAAGTTTGTCAGGGAGGAAAAGAGATGAAGCAACTGATCAGCGCCGGCACGCTCGCGCTCCTTTGGCTTTCGGGCGCCCCGGCCTCGGCGCAGGACACCGTCAAGATCGTCGACGTCGCCGAGCTCTCGGGCGGCGGAGCCACGGTCGGCACTAATTTCAAGAACGGCGCCGACCTCGCGGTCGACGAGGTCAACGCCAAGGGCGGCATTCTCGGCCGCAAGATCGAGATCACCCATTACGACACGCAGTCGAATGCGGGCGTCGCGCGCGGCCTGGTGCAGAAGGCAATCGACAGCGAGCCCTATGCCATCCTCGGTCCCGGCTATTCGGGCTCCGTCAAGGCGGTCGCGCCCTTGTTCCAGCAGGCGCAGATCACCGACATCATGGGCGGGGAGGCGGCTGAGCTCACGAAATTCGGCAATCCCTATATCTTCCGCACCTCCTTCGGCCAGCAATCGAGCATGCCAAAGGTGGCGCGCTACCTCCATGACGAAGTCAAGGCGCAAACGGTCGCGCTCGAATGGGTCAACAACGATTTCGGCAAGGGCGGGCGCGACGAGATCACCAAGTCGCTCGGCGAACTGGGCGCGAAGATCGTCGCCGACATCTCCTCCGAGCAGGGGCAGGCGGATTTCTCCTCCGACGTCGCCAAGATCAAGGCCGCCAATCCCGACGCGGTCTTCGTCTACCTCAACGAGGATGAAAGTGCGCGTTTCCTCAAGGAGGCGCAGAAGCAGGCGCTCGGCAAGCCGCTGATTGGCGAGACGACCTTGCTCGGCCAGAAGGTGATCGACCTCGCAGGCTCGGCCGCCGACGGGGTGCGCGGCCATATCGGCCTCACCACGGATGCGCCGGTCCCGGCGGTGCAGGAATTCCGCAAGCGCTTCGATGCCCGCTTCCATTATGTGCCCGACCATAACGGCATCAAGGGCTATATCGCGATCTACATGATCAAGGCTGCGACCGAGAAGATGGGCAAGCTCGACCGCGAGCATCTCGCCGATACCTTGCACGGCTTGACGATCACGCCCGAGAAAGAGCCCGGCATCCTAATGGAAGCGACTTGGGACAAGAACGGCGATGTCGACCGCCAGAGCTTCCTCGCCGAGGTCCAGGGCGGCAAGCAGAAGATCATAAAGGTCCTGCCGAAGCTCGGGAAGTGATGCGTCCTCGTCTTGGCCGCCCGCGTCTTGGCCGTCCTCGGACTTGCTCCGAGGATGACCATGACGCATCGGGATTTGCTGCGAGTCACTGTCAAAGACCGCGCTGACGAGGCCCTTGGCGGCTGCGGGGTCATGAGCCGGAAGGGCGCGCCGTGACGCAACTCATCCAGATCCTGATCGGCGGCCTCGCCACCGGTGCGATCTACGCGCTGATCGCCATCGGCTTCACATTGTTGTGGCAGACCTCGCAGACGATCAATTTCGCCCAAGGCGAGTTCGTCATGCTGCCGGCCTTCTTCGTGCTGGCGGCGATCGGCCTTCTGCATCTGCCCTTCTGGGTCGCCGCCCTGGTCGGCGTGGCCGTCTCGGCGCTGGTGCTCGGCTTGCTCTTCAAGAAGGTGCTCATCGACCCGATGATCCGCCATGGCGTGCTGCCGCTCGCCATCGCCACCATGGCGCTGTCGATCTTTCTGAAGGAGAGCGTCAAGTCCTTCTACAGCGCCGAGGCGCAGCCTTTCCCGGCGCTGGTGCCGGCCCTTGATCTGCATCTCGGCCCGGTCACTGTATCGCTACAGGACATCGCGACGCTCGCCATCGCGATCCTCGCGGTCTTCGGCCTGCAAGGGTTCCTCAATGGCACGCGCACCGGCCGCGCCATGCAGGCGACGGCGCAGAACCCGACGGTGGCGCGCATCCTCGGCGTGCCGGTCGAGCGGATGATCCTCCTGACCTTCCTGATCAACGGAGCGATGGTGGCGCTCGCCTCCTTGCTGATCACGCCCGTCTATCTCGCCAAGTTCTCGAACGGCGACACCCTCGGCCTCGCCGCCTTCATCGCGGCGATCGTCGGGGGCTTCAACCAGGTGCGCGGCGCCGTTGCGGGCGGGTTGCTGCTCGGCGTCACCGAGAACCTCGCCGCCACCTATGTGTCGGCGCAATATCGCGGCGCGCTGCCGCTCATCGTCTTGATCGTCGTCATCCTGATCAGGCCGCAAGGCCTGTTGGGCCGCGCCGAGGAGCGCAGCGTATGATGGCGAGGAAAGCCGTCGTCCCCATCCTGGTGCTCATCGGTGCGCTGGCGCTCGCCTCGGCGCCGCTCATGCTCAAGAATTACGGCGTCTATCTCCTGTCCCAATGGGCCGTGTATGTAATCGCAGTGCTCGGCCTCAACCTGACGCTCGGCTATGCCGGGCAGGTGTCGCTGGCGCAAGGCGCCTTCGTCGGCATCGGCGCCTATAGCGCCGCGATCCTGACGACGCATGGCTGGTCGCTCGGCCTCGCCGCCGTGCTGGCGCTCGCGCTTTGCTTTGCAATCGGCTGGATGCTCGGCTATCCAGCGCTGCGCGTGCGCCATCACTATCTCGCCTTCGTAACGCTCGCCTTCTCGACCCTCGCTTTCCTCGTCTTCCGCAACGAGGAATGGCTGACGGGGGGCATCTACGGCATCTCGGGCGTGCCGCGCCCGAACCTCCTCGGCCTCGATTTGTCGCGGCCGATCCCCTTCTACGAGCTCTGCCTCGGCGTGCTCGCCATCGTCACCGCCGCTATGGCCTGGCTGATCCGCTCGCCCTGGGGGCGGGCCTTCACGGCGCTGCGCGAGAACCCGGTGCGGGCGCTGTCGCTCGGCATCGACACGCGGCTCTACACGCTGATGGCCTTTGCCATCGGCTCGGCGCTCGCGGGCCTCGCCGGCGTCGTCTATGCGCCGCTGGTGCAGTTCGTCGACCCGCCGGCCTTCGCGCTGCAGCTCTCCTTGAACCTGCTCTTGATGGTGATCGTCGGCGGGCAGGGCTATTTCTTCGGGCCCTTCCTCGGCGCTGCGGTCGCAGTGCTCCTGCCCGAATGGCTGCGGGTCGCCGATGCCTATTACCTCGTCATCTACGCGGCCGTGGTGATGGTCTTGCTGGCGGTGTGTCCGCAGGGCCTGATCGGGCTCGGCGAGCGCATCTTTGAGCGCTTCACCGTCAAGCCCGCGAGCCCGGAGAGGCTGGCATGACGACCGTTCTCGAGGTCGAGGGCGTCACCAAGCGCTTTGGCGGCATCACCGCCGTCGACGGCGTCTCCTTCGAGGTGAAGGAGGGTGAGATCCTCGGCCTGATCGGGCCGAATGGCTCCGGCAAATCGACGCTGTTCAACTGCATCCTCGGCCAGATCCGGCCGAGCACGGGGACTGTCAAGCTCGACGGCAAGGACGTGACCGGTCTCGGTCCGGCCGCGCTCAACCGCAAGGGCGTGGGGCGCACTTTCCAGCTGCTGCAAGTCTTCCCCAATCTCAGCGTGCGCGAGAACCTGATCCTGGCAGGTCAGGAGCATGTGGGCTCGATGGCGAAAAGGCTGTTCGGCCCGCCCGATGCAGGCCTTGCCGGCGCGGCCGACAAGATGATCGCCTTCTTTCGCCTCGGCCATCTCGCCGACGCCAGGGCCGGCGGCATCTCCTACGGCCAGCAGAAGCTGCTCGACGCCGCCATGGCCTTCATGGCCGGGCCACGCCTCGTGCTCCTCGACGAGCCTGCGGGCGGAGTGAACCTCACCATGCTGGGCGATCTGAAGGAGCGGCTGCGGGCGCTGAACGCGCAGGAGAAGGCGACCTTCGTCATCATCGAGCACAATATGGAATTCGTGATGAGCCTGTGCACACGCGTCATCGTGCTCGCCGAAGGCAAGGTCCTCGCCGAGGGCCAACCGCATTCGGTGCGCAGCGATCCCCGCGTGATCGACGCTTATCTCGGGCATTAGAGCACATTCCGGAACAAATGGGAGGCGGTTTGCCGATAGGAATATGCTCGAACAAGACATTCCGATGGGACGGGAACGATGAGCGCAACCTCCATCCTCGAGCTCGAAGGCGTGGTCGCCGGCTACGGCAAGATGACCATCCTGCACGGCACGAGCTGCGCGATCAGGCGCGCCGTCATCACCACCGTGATCGGCCCCAACGGGGCCGGCAAGTCGACGCTGTTCAAGGCGATCTTCGGCCTGTTGAGCGTGCGCTCAGGCAGAGTCGTGTTCGACGGCCACGACATCACGAATTTCGCTCCCCGCCGGCTCCTCGATCTCGGCATCTGCTTCGTGCCGCAGGGACGCAATATCTTCCCTGAATTGACAGTGCGCCACAATCTCGAGCTCGGCGGCATCGCGCTCACCGATCAGGCCGATCTGACGCGCCGCGTCGAGGCCGCCATGCAGCGCTTCCCGATGCTTGGCGAGAAAGCCGATCGGCAGGCTTCGACCTTGTCGGGCGGACAGCAGAAGCTCCTCGAGGTGGCGCGCGGCCTCTTGCTCGATCCGAAGCTGATTTTGATTGACGAGCCTTCGATCGGCCTCTCGCCCCTCATGGTCAGGCAAGTCTTCGACATCCTCACCGATCTGAGGGACAAGGGCGTATCGGTGCTGATGGTCGAGCAGAATGCCAAGAGCGCGCTCGAAATGTCCGATTACGGCCTAGTCCTGGAGCTCGGCCAGACCCGCATCCAGGACAAGGCCAAGACTATTCTCGACGACCCGCGCATCGGCCAACTCTTCCTCGGCGGGGCGCTCACCGAGAAGGCCGTGGCGTAAGAACCCGCCCCGAAACCCTGCGTCCCCCGGATCATGTAGCAGCACTGAGCTGTTTGCGGGTAGGCCTTGTTCTCGCCCGAGGTCAGCTCCCACTCCATGGAGCCGCCACCGCGTCAGAGACTACCAAGGTGCCCAGGGCGCCATTGCGGAATGCAACAGGACAGCTGCCGTGTCCTCGACCTCGAACCCGCGCGCAGCGTTCGACTGGGCTGCCTGCACGCAGACGATGTCCCCGCAAATGTTGCGCAGATCGTCGATGACGTGAATGAGGTTGATCAGTACGACACCGGCGCCTGGTTCGCGGCGCCAGGAGACGTTAAAGTAGTCTTTCGGCTTGAAGAACCAGCACAAGCCGCTCACGGCGGTGATCTGTCCGAGGCCGCCGGAAGCGACGATCTCCTTCGCTTCCGAAGCCCGCAGAGCCTGGGCGCGGCCCTTCAACCCGTCGGCGCCACATTGTACTGTTCGTCCGTCACCTTCTCGAGCCAAACCACATGGGTCCCATCGAGGCTTTCATGCATGGCGAGATGCACCATGGCGTTGTGCGGCGCAGCCCCATGCCAGTGCTTCTCGTCCGGTGGGATCCACACCGTGTCACCGGGGCGGATCTCCTGCACCGGGCCGCCCCATGTCTGAACCCGCCCGACGCCCTGCAGCACATGCAGGGTCTGGCCGAGCGGGTGCGTGTGCCAGGCGGTCCGCGCGCCCGGCTCGAAGCTCACCCGCGCCGCCCTCACCCTGGCAGGCGAGGGCGCGTCGATGACCGGGTCCTGCCAGACCGTGCCAGTGAACCAGTCGGCGTTACCGCGCCTTGTGGGCGTGCTGGCTGAGGGCGTGATCTTCATGTTGGCCGTCTCCTGTCGAAACCTCTCGAGCGAAGTGAATAGCGGTTCGCCGCGGAAAACCCAACGACTTGCCTTCAAGCCGCCGCGGTGGCACCGATCGCCGCACCCTGTTCCCGAAGGAGCTGGCCTTGTCCGAAACTACACCGAACCAAGCGTTGGCGCGCTTCAAGGTGCTCGATCTGACGCGCGTGCGCGCCGGCCCGACTTGCGTGCGCCAGCTCGCCGATTGGGGCGCCCAGGTGATCAAGGTCGAGATTCCGGGGGAGGGCGACACCCTGGGCGGCGCCCGGCATGGGCCCGATTTCCAGAACCTGCATCGCAATAAGCGCTCGATGACGCTCGACCTCAAGCAGCAGGAAGGCCTCGCGATCTTTCGCGAGATGGTCAAATCCGTCGACGTGGTCGTCGAGAATTACCGGCCCGACGTGAAGTTCCGGCTCGGCATCGACTATGAGAGCCTGAAAGCCCTCAATCCGCGCCTCGTCTATGGCAGCATCTCGGGCTTCGGCCAGGACGGGCCTTATCGCGAGCGGCCGGGTGTCGACCAGATCGCGCAAGGCATGGGCGGGCTGATGTCGATCACAGGTCTTCCCGGCCAGGGACCGGTCAGGGTCGGCGTGCCGATCGCCGATCTCGGCGCCGGCGTCTTCTGCGCCATGGGCATTCTGGTCGCGCTCCTCGAGCGCGAGGTGTCGGGGGAAGGCCAATGGGTGCAATCCTCGCTCCTGCAGGCGCAGATCGCCCTCCTCGATTTCCAGGCGGCGCGCTGGCTGATCGCCAAGGACGTGCCGGGCCAGGCCGGCAACGACCATCCGACAGCGATCCCGACCGGCGTCTTTCCGACGAGCGACGGCCATATCAATATCGCGGCCTCGGGCGACCATATCTACAAGCGTTGCTGCGTCGCACTCGGCGCCCCGCATCTCATCGGCGATCCGGCCTACGCGACCGACACCGCCCGCTCGAAGAACCGCGCGGCGCTCAACGCCGCCATCGGCGAGATCACGCGAAAGAAGTCGAGCGCCGAATGGATCGCGCTCCTCAACGCGGCCGGCGTGCCTTGCGGCCCGATCTACAAGATGGACGAGGTATTCGCCGATCCGCAGGTGCGTCATCTCGGTATGGCGACCCCCATGCGCCGCAAGACGCTCGGCGATACCGAGGTCGTCAACCAGGCAGTGCAATTGTCGCGCACGCCGAGCCGCATCCGCATGCCGACGCCCGACAAGGGCGAGCATACCGATGAGGTGCTGCGCGAGCTCGGCTATGACGACGTGGCGATAACCGGCCTGCGCCAGCGCGGGGTGGTGTGAGGTGGAGCAGGGATCTTCGAGAGTGCGTTCGCAGGCCCGACGCGTCATGGCCGTCCTCGGACTTGTTCCGCGGATCAGCCCGGCCTGAGGCCGATACCAGCAAGGAGAACCCCGTGAAGCTCGCGACCGAGAAGATGATCGCCAGGAAGGACGGCGCGATCGGCTGGATGCTGTTCAACAACCCGGCGAGGCACAATGCCGTCTCGGTCGAGATGTGGCAGGCGGTGCCCGACATCCTCGACGCGTTCGGTCGCGACGAAGACATCCGTGTCGTGGTCGTGGCCGGCGTCGGCGGCAAGGCCTTCATCTCCGGCGCGGATATTTCCGAGTTCGGCGAGAAGCGCTCATCGCGCGAGGCGACGCTTGCCTATAACACCCTGGTCGAGCGCGCCAGCGACAGGCTGCTTGCCTGCGGGAAGCCGACCATTGCCATGATCGAGGGCTATTGCATCGGCGGCGGGCTTGCCCTTTCGCTCTGCTGCGATCTGCGCATCGCCTCCGACAATTCGCGCTTCGGCGTGCCGGCGGCCAAGCTCGGCCTCGGCTATGCCTATCCGGGCATCAAGCGCCTCGCCGACATCGTCGGCCCGTCCCTCGCCAAGGAGATCTTCTTCACCGCCCGGCAATTCGACGCCGCCGAAGCGCTGCAGATGAGGCTCGTCAACCGGGTGCGGCCGGTCGCCGAGTTGGAGAATTACGTCAAGGACTATGCCGCGATGATCGGCGCCAACGCGCCGCTCACCATCGGCGCCGTGAAACTCTGCGTCGGCGAATACACCAAGGAACCCGGCAAGCGCGATCTCGCCGCCTGCCAGGCGGCCGTCGAGCGCTGCTTCGATTCGGCCGATTACGTCGAAGGCCGCACCGCCTTCATGGAAAAGCGCAAGCCCGTGTTCAGGGGTGCTTGATCACGGAGCGCTCCGAGCGGAGAAGCTCGTGAATGGAGTCATGTCGATGAAGAACCCGAGAGATATCACTATCGGCGGCACGCAAGACGTCTTCTATTCCCGCGCAGGGATCGTGACATTGCCGCTCATTACTCGCGCTGCGGGTGTGCGCATGTGGGACGAGGCCGGCAACGAGTACATCGATGCCTCATGCGGGCCGATGGTTTCATGTCTCGGTCATGGCAATGAGCGCGTCATCGAGGCCATGGCTTCCCAAGCCCGACGGCTCGACTATGCCTTTTCGCTTGTCGCTCGGAACCGGCCCAACGCGGAACTCGCGGAACGTCTCGCCCGCCTCGCCGGCCCCGGCTTCGAGCGGGTGGCCTTCGCGTCCGGCGGCAGCGAGATCATGGACCGCGCGCTCCAGTTCGCGCGCCAATTCGCGGTCGCGACAGGAAATTCGTCGAGGCGAGCGATCATCACTCTCGAGCCGTCCTATCATGGGGGAACGATCGCCACATCCGCTATCAGCGGTGATCAGTCGCGCTCGCCTTTCTTCCAAGGCTTTGCCCAAGTCTCGCACACCGTGCCGGCGCCGATGCCATACCGGCGGCCAGAGGGCGTTTCCGCGGATGAGCACGAGGCTGTCTGCGCGGCGGCTCTCGAGCGAAAGTTCGAGCAGCTCGGCGCGGAAAACGTGTTGGCATTCGTCATCGAGCCGATCGGCGGAATTTCGCGGGGAGCGATCGCGCCATCCGGCGACTATTTGCGCGCCGTCCGCGATATCTGCACGCGGCACGGTGTCCTGCTTATCTTCGATGAGATTATCACAGGCGTGGGCCGAACGGGGCCATTCTTTGCCATGAGCCACTGGCCGGACGCCAAGCCGGACATATTGGTGATCGCCAAGGCGCTTGGCGCCGGATACGCCCCCATCGGCGCGATGCTCGCGCCGGCCGCCATGGTCGATCGGTTGGCCGACCTCACCGGCTTCGAGTTCGCCTATTCCTACAATGCCAATCCCATTGCGTGCGCGGCCGCGCTTACCGTCCTCGACGAGATTGAAGAGCGCGACTTGCTGACCAACGCGCAGCATCGCGCCGTCCAGCTGGAGGCAGGACTGCGGATGCTGGTCGAACGCTTCGAAATCATCGGCGATGTGCGCGGATGTGGGCTCTATTGGGCTGTCGAACTTGTGCGCGATCGCAAGACGAAGGAAATGCTGCCGCAGGAATTTCGGCCGACCGACAGAATTCGCAACCACGCCCTCCTGCATGGCCTGATGGTCTATTCGCGCATCACATCGCAAGGCCGCTACGGCCATTGGTTCATGATAGCACCGCCCCTGATCACGACAGCAATGGAGTGCGCCGAGATTCTCCAGCGCCTAGAGCAGGCGCTGAGCAGCTTCGAAGACGAGTTGCTTGAAGTCGGATTATTGCTCCGGCATGCCAGCGAAGTGGCGTGATATTCGCCAGGACGCTGGCCGCGGAACGTCGTCTTCACGGGCGCGATGGCAGCCCCTGGATCGATCCGGACGCGGCTAGCTCCGCAGCCGCGCATTCTCCGGATCGAAGGGCGACTCCGCTATCACCGTGGCGCGGTGCGGCTTGCCGAGGATCGTCACCTCGAGCTCGGTGCCGAGCTCGCCGAGATCGGGCCGCAGCATGGCGAGCGCCAGCGACTTTCCGACCCGCCATCCATAACCGCCAGAGGTACAGCGCCCGACGATGACGCCCTTATGGCGGATGGGCTCGGAGCCGCGCGCGTCCGTATCGGTGACGCCGTCGAGCTCGAGCGTGGCGAAGCGGTTGGCGAAGCCCTTCTCGCGCCAACGGACAAGTGCATCGCGGCCCAGGAACTCGCCCTTGTTGGGATGCACGAAGCGATCGAGGCCGGATTCGAACGCCGCATATTCGATCGACAATTCGCGCCCGACGAGGCGGTAGGATTTCTCGACCGCCATTGAGAGCATGGCGCGGATACCGAAGGGCTCGATGCCGAACTCGCGGCCTGCCTCCATCAAGAGGTCGAAGAGCGCGTTCTGCGTCTCGATCGGGTGGTGCAGCTCCCAGCCGAGCTCGCCCACGAAATTGACGCGAAGCGCATGCAGCGCGATAGGCCCGACCGAGATCGGCTTGCCGGACAACCAAGGAAAGGCTGCGTTGGAGAGGTCTGCATCGGTGAGCTTTGCCAGCACCTCGCGCGAGCGCGGTCCCGCGAGCACGAGGACGCCGTAAGCCTGCGTCACGCTCTCCAGGCTGACGCTGCCGTCTTCCGGCAACAGCTTGCTCAGCGTGTCGTGATCGTGCCGCTCCAGGGCGCCTGCCGAGACGAGGTAGAAATGGCCGGGCTTATATTCGTAGACCGTGAACTCGGCGCGCACCCCGCCATTGCGCGACAAAAGATGGCAGAGCGCGATCCGCCCCCTCGTCTTTGGGATGCGGTTCGCGAAGATCCGTTCGAGCCATTGGCGCGCGCCGGGTCCCGAGACGATCGCCTTGGCGAAGGGCGACATGTCCTGCAGGCCGACGCCCGTCGTGACGTTCCTGATCTCGTTGCCGACATGCTCGAAATAATTCGAGCGGCGGAACGACCAGATCTCCTTGACCTTGCCGGCAGCGTCGGGCCTCGGGTGGTTCTCGTTGGTGATGATGTCGGGCTTCTCGAGCGAGGCGACGTCGATGCCGTAGCCCTCGGGCGCAAACCAGTTCGGCCGCTCCCAGCCATAGACGGAGCCGAACACCGCGCCCCTTGCCTTCATCCGATCGTAGCAAGGCGCGGTCTTCAGCGGGCGCGCCGCCTGGCGCTCCTCGTCCGGGTAATGCGGCGTGAAGACATTGGCATAGGCTTCCTCGTTCTTCGCCTTGAGGTAGCCCTTGCCCGCATAGGGGCCGAAGCGGCGCGGATCGACGCCCAGCATGTCGATCGACGGCTCTCCCTCGACGATCCATTCGGCGATCTGCCAGCCTGCGCCGCCGGCCGCCGTCACGCCGAAGGAATGGCCTTCGTTCAGCCAGAAATTCGGCAGCCCCCAGGCTGGCCCGACAATCGGCGAGCCGTCGGGCGTATAGGGGATGGCGCCGTTATAGACTTGTTTGATGCCGACCTCGCCAAAGGCCGGCACCCGTGTGATCGCAGTCTCGATATGCGGCGCCAAGCGATCGATATCTTCCTGGAACAGCTCGTATTCCGATTGCGGAGCCGGGCCGTCGACATAGCAGCAAGGCGCGCCTTTCTCGTAGGGACCGAGCAGCAGTCCGCCATTCTCCTCGCGCATGTACCAGGAGGAATCGGCTTCCCGCAGCACGCCCATCTCGGGCAGGCCCTGGCGCTGACGCTCGACGATCGCCGGATGCGGCTCGGTGACGATGTATTGATGCTCGACCGGGATGACGGGCACGTCGAGCCCGACCATCGCACCCGTCCGGCGCGCGAAATTGCCCGTGCAGGAGACGACATGCTCGCAGGCGATATCGCCCCTATCGGTTCGCACCAGCCAGCCGCCAGCCGTCTTGCGCTCGATCGCGGTGACCAGCGTGTTGCGGTTGATCTCGGCACCTAGCGCCCGCGCGCCCCTGGCAAGCGCCTGAGTGAGGTCGGCCGGCTGGATATAGCCGTCCGCCTTGTGCTGGATGGCGCCGATCAGCCCATCTCTCTCGCAGAGCGGCCAGGCTTCCTTCACCTCCGCCGGGGTGAGCATCTGCGCCTCGACGCCGATCGTTTCGGCGACGCCCTTATAGTAGAGGAACTCGTCCATACGGTCCTGGGTCCTGGCGAGGCGGATATTGGAGACCTGCCGGAAGCCGACATTCTGCCCGGTCTCGGCTTCGAGCTTCTGATAGAGCGCCACGGAGTATTTGTGGATCTGGCCGACCGAGTAGCTCATGTTGAACAGCGGCAACAGACCCGCCGCATGCCAGGTCGAGCCGGAGGTCAGCTCCTTGCGCTCAACCAGCACGACATCGCTCCAGCCCTTCTTCGCCAGATGATAAAGCGTCGAGACGCCGACCACCCCGCCGCCGATCACCACCACGCGCGCCTGCGATCTCATCGTCTTCTCCGGTATTCTTCACGCCAAGGCCGATGAGACCGATCCTTAGCGCCGCTCTGGAAAATTGCGCAACCTGTCGCGCCCTCACTTCCCCTTGGCCGGGAGCTCCATGTCCGCTCATTCCTGCGAAAGCGGGAACCCGGATCTACAAAACAGGTGGAGATTCTAGATTCCCGCTTTCGCGGGAATGAGCGGACAAGCGGTCAGATGGCAGACGCGAGTTTCGCAAAGGTCTCGCAACCCCCGCATCAAGGCCCGGACTGTGATCCGGGCCAAGTCCGGGGAGGAGAAGGAAGAGCGATCAGCGCTTGCGCGCCAGGAAGGTCGCATAAGCAGCCAAGGCATAATCGGCCTTCTCGATGACCAGCCCGGCGCGCCTCAGCATGCCCTCGATGATCCAGGCGAAGGTCGAGTTCTCGTCGCGGATATGGGTTTCGAAATCGGCCCGCGCCCAACCCTTTCCGTCCCCATGGGAAACGGCGGCGAGCCAGTTCTCGACCGCCTCTTCCTGATGGTCCGGCTCGAAGGAGAAGACCACGTCCTTCAGATAGAACAGGCCGCCATCCCGCAGCGCCTTGGCGACGCGCAGCATGGCGCTCTGCTTCCAGAAATCCGGCAGATGATGCAACGCGAACTGGCTGAAGACGAAGTCCGCGGTCCCCGGCGCATGCGCATAAGTGAGGAAGCCCGCATGGTGGAAGCTGATGCCCGTAGCTCCGGCCCGGGCGGCCTTGGCGCGGGCGCGCTCCAGCATGGCGCAGGAGATATCGACCGCATGCACGGTTGCGCCAGCGAGCGCCGCCGCGATCGCGAGCGACCCCGTGCCGGTGCCGAGATCGACCACGACATGGCCGCGCCCGACACCGAGTTCCCGTAGCAATCCCGCGTTGACCGCGTCCTTGTCGCCTTGGCGGCGATCATAGGCCTCGACCTCGGCTGCGTCGGCGAAGTCGATGCCGATCTGCGCGAACTCGTCATAGGTCCAGTTCGCCCGAGTATAGTTCATGTCGGTAGCATCCTGGCGGATGGGGCATTTCGATCTTTGCCAAGCCCGTTTGGTATCGCGGCATGGAGAGCACCCACCCGCGGAGGCATGTACATGAGCATCCGCCCGGCATCAATAATTCGCCCACAGACCCGGCGTCGCGAGCTCAACCACATGTCCGTCGGGATCGTGGAAATAAAGGCTCGTGCCGCCGCGCCGCCATCGCGTCTCGCTGATGACGGGCACGCCATGCTCTGCCAGGCGATCGCGCCATTCGCCGAGGCTGTCCGCCGCAATGGCGAGCGCGATATGCAGCCTCCCCATGCCGTCATGGCCGGGGATGACGCCCTCACCGGTCGCGAGATCATCAGTTGTGGCGCCCTCCTGGAACACCAGGAGGACGCTGCGGTTGCCGGCATCGAAGGCCACGAGACGCGGTGTCTCCAGCATGGCGCTCAAGCCGAGTACCTCCGCATAGAATTTTGCCGTGACGGCGAGGTCCTTGGCGTAGAGAGAGGTTTCGAGCACATGGGTGATCTTGGGCATCGCGCGAGCCTATCGCCTGCGCCGGCGACGGGGAAGCCGCCGAAGGCCGATACGTATGCTGTTGCGCGCCCTGGAGCCTTGACTTCTTGGCTTACCGACCCCCCGCGCCCATGACATAATCACGGAGCAAGGGCCGCGAAGGCCTCTTCTTATGCCGTATCCTGAGCGCCGGTCATGAGCTACGCCGATTTCGATAGACGGGTTCTTTGCGGGGCATTGCTCGTCATATCGCTGCTGACCACGGTCTCGTCGTCACCTGCGAGGGAGCGTGACCTCGCCTCGCCCTACATGGCCAATGTGACGGTGCTGATCGTCCGCCATGCCGAAAAGCCGGGGGAAGGCGCCGAGCTGTCGCCGGCCGGCGACGCAAGGGCAGTCGCCTATGCCCGCTATTTCAATCCGTTCACCGCCGGCACTGCTCCCTTCATACCCGACACGCTCATCGCCTCGAGGGAGACCCTCAGGAGCGACCGTCCGCAATTGACGCTGAAGCCTCTCGGCACTGCCCTCGGGCTCCCGATCGACACGCGCTTTGCCAGTGGCGACGTGGAGGCGTTGGCCGACGAGCTGCGCGCGAATCCGCATGGAAAGCGGATCCTGATCGCCTGGCATCACGGGCATATCCCCAAGCTCATTCTGGCTCTCGGCGGCGAGCCGGATGTGATCTTGCAGCGGGACCACTGGCCGAGGCAGGTCTATGATTGGGTCGTCGAGCTTCGCTACGATGCCAATGGCAGGCTGATGGCGGCGCGCCGGATCGCGGAAGACCTGCCGATCAACGTGAAATGAGCGCGGTGCCGAGAGGATGTTCGCGGCTTGGCCGGCGCCTTTTCACCTCTCCCCTTGCGGGAGAGGTGAAACGCGCTGATGGTCGCGCAATCGAGCACGAGATCCCGCTCGATGCGCGCCGGAAGGCTCTAGACCCCCAAGGCCGCGTCCGCCTGGTCGAGCGCGAAGGCCAGGCGGTTCGACGCCCGTTTCGCCGCGACCGCGATGAAATGAGCCTCGTCGCTGCCGGCCGCCCCCGCGAGGCGCCGCAACGGGTCGAGGACCGGATAGGCCGACTGGCCGAGCGCCGGGTCCGGCTCGAACCGGTTGCCGCTCGTATAGTCCATCGGCACCATGGCGCGGGACACGGCCATCAGGCTCGCATTGATGCGAGCGGCCTCGGTGTCGGACACGGCGCCCGCGGCGCGCGTCTTCAGAGAAGCGGCGCTGTCGCGAAGCTTTCGGACGCGGCGCGCCAGCGGCTCGAGATCGAAGCGGCCCTTCAATTTCGCTTCGAGGCCGTCGAGCTCGCGCGCCAGCGCCTCGGCATGCGCCGCGTAGTCGAGCGGCAGGATGCGATCCGTCAAGAGGCGCCAGATCGCGTGCACGTAGACGCGCGTATCCCGGACGAGCAGCTCGGGGTCCATCTTGTCGAGCGTGTCGTCCGGCGTGTGCCACCACCAGCCGAAGCCCGCGGCCTTGCGGTTGGTGCCGCCGAGGATCGCCCCCACGACGTTGTCGTCGCTGCCGAGCGGCTGCTCGCCCATGCCCATGAATATCGACGGAACCCCGATGCCCCAGAAAGATTGGTCGCCCGCCCGGCTCATGCGGTGGCCGTCGAGCGTCTGGTTGCCTTGACGTTGCACCGCCTCCGCGGCGAGCCCGTAAAGCTCCGAGGATGAGAGGGCGTCCGTCATCACCGTGTTGCCCTTGGCGCCGGTCGAATCGACATTGACATGGACGGCGCAGCGTTCCGCCAGTTCCTCCCAACGATTATCGGCATACCAGCTCGAGCCGGAATAGCGGCCATGGGAATGCCCGGACCAGAAGCACAGCCGCAGGCCCCGCCGCAGCCGCGCCCGCTCGGGCGCCATGAGCCGCGCCACCTCGAGCATGGTGGCGTTGGCGCCGCCATTGTCCATCACGCCGAGATGCCAGGTGTCGTGGTGGCCGGAGAACATCACGAACGGCTCGTCCTCGGCGGCGTTCTCGCGCGCCAGCTCCGCCACCAGGATCGGGGTCTTGCGCCAGCCCGTGTCGACTTCGGCATGCAGCACGGCCACGACCTCTTCGCCCGCCGAGACGCGGCGCTTCAAGGCATCGCCATCCGCCTGGCGGACGCTGAGCACGACGGTCGACGGCAGCCTGCCGATTGTCTCTTCGGTCGGGCTGCCCCAGACGGGAGAAATGCACATCTCGTGCAGGTGCTTATGCGGGCTGATATGGATCTGCCCGGCGGCGCCGGCCTCGGAGGCGCGCAGCGACGCTGCCGGGTTGGCGATGTGCTCGAGGAGGACGATCTTGCCGCGCACATCGAGGCCGGCAAAGTCTTTCGGGCCGCCGCTGCCCGCATAGACCAGCTTACCGCGCACGCCTTCCGGCGGCGAGGAGCACGAGAACGAGTGCGTGATGCAGTCAGGCGTCAGGTTGCCGATCTCGAGGCGCGCTTTTCCGGGCAGGCTGATATAGGCGTCGTGGAGGATCAGGTCGGTCTTCAGCCCATAGCTGTCCAGGCGAGATTGCAGGTAGCGGAAGCTCTCGAGCTCCTCCGGCGTTCCCGAGAGCTTCACCCTGCGGGCGAACTCCTCGAGATGGCGCATCATCGCCGGCGCGCTCACCGCACCGGCGAGCCTGTCGATCGTCGCATCAGCCATGGTCGTCTCCTCATGAAGGCGCGAGGCCCGTGTGGCGAGCGCCGGCAGGGTGCTCGTCGGTCAAGAGCGCTCGGCCGCCTGCCGCCTCGCAACGGCACGAGGCAAAGGTAGCCGAAGCCCCGGCTTTGTCATCCGAGCCGCCTGCATGGCTGGAGCGCACAAGCCACGCTGGGCGCATCACTACCGCGATTGTCCCAGCGTTCCCGCTCATCGATGGCGGAAGCTACGGCGCGCGGCGGCTCCATGCCGACGCCGACAGGCGCGTCAAAATCACGCCAGCGAATTCAGCACCGCCTTGGCCTCCTTGAGATCGGGCGTGTCGAAGCCCTCGGTCAAACCCTCATAGATCTGGCGCAGGCGAGCCGCGGCTTCATCACCCGAACCCCCGCGCGCGCCGGAGGCACGGGCCAGGCTCACGGCGGCGCGCAGGCTGAGTGAGCGCGCTCCCAGCCTCGTCGCGAGATCGAGCCCCGTGCCGATCGCGTGGAGCGCCTCGTCGCGGTTTCCGGGGTCGAGGCGCAGCATGAGCTCGCCGCGCAGACGATGCAGCTCCGGCAAATAATAGCCGGTGTCCGGTTCCACGATATCCTCGAGCGCCCGGTTCAGGACGGCGAGGGCCTCGGCCTCGCGCCCGGCGAGGCGGAGAGCCTCGGCCAGCCGGACGCTGTCGTGGACCAGATAGTGCCGCAGTTTCGAGGCGAAGGCGTCCTCCATCTGCTCGATCCCGGCCGCGACATCCGATTGCATGGCCCGCGCCCAGCCGCCGAGGAACCGCCCCTCGGTGATATGCGACGGGAAGTCGTATCGGCGCGCCACCGCGACAAGCCGGTCGGCAAGGGCGAGGCAACGATCCGCGTCGCCCGCCAGCTGATGGATGAGGCTGGCACAGAGGAGCCCGTGCGTGAGACTATGAGGATGGTCGAGCGTCTCGGCCAGCTCGATGGCGCGCCCGGCAAAGATCGGCGCCTGCGCCGGAAATCCGGCGAGCCACAGCGACATGCCGTGAGTGCCACAGGCGCAGACGCCCGGATCATGGCCGCCGAAGATCAGGCCCAGGCGGGCGTGTCGCGCCGGATCGTAGCGCTCGACGCCCTCGCGGCTGTCGCGGAGCGCCGTGTCCGCATCGCCGCGGAAATTCGCGGTGCCCCAACTGCAGTGATAGGCCTCGAGCACCAGACCGTCATCCTGCAGCCGGTGGCCCAAGGAGAGGAGTTCTTGCACCCGCTCGCCTGCCGCCACGAACCGGCCGGCGAGATTGGCATGCAACCACAGGCCCCAGGTCGCCTTGAACAGGCTCGGCCCATCGGCCAGGGCCCGGGCATGCTCATGGGCCCGCCGATACGCGGATTCGAGCTCCGGGCTCCTCGGTCCCTCCCTGATGGCGAGGGCCGGGCCGAGCTTGAGCAGCAGCGCGAGCTCGCGCCGGCTGCGCTCCACTCCGGGCGAGAGCTTGGCGGCCTCGGAGAGTCCCATGTTGAAATGAGCCACGGCCTCGGCATATGCCGAGCGCGAGGCGGCCCGATCGCCCGCGAGCTCGCAATAGGCGCAGGCGCGATCGGGCAGATTCGCCAAGGCGAAATGGTAGGCGAGCAGCTCCGGCTCCGCCACGACGAGCGCCGGGAATCCCTCCTCGAGCGCCAGGGCGATGCGGGCGTGAATCTCTTGGCGTCGGCCGCGCAGCAAGCTCGCATAGCCCGCGTCTTGCACCAGGGCATGCTTGAAGAGGTAGCTCGCATGCGGCGGCGTGCCCTGCCGGAACACGAGGCCAGCTTCGGTGAGCCGATCGAGGGCGAAGGCGAGCTCGGGCTCGCTCTTTTGCGCCACAGCGGCGAGCAGCGGGTAGGAGAATTCGCGGCCGATCGCCGCGCCGATCTGCGCCACCTCCTTGGCCGGACCGAGCCGGTCGAGCCGCGCCATGAGCGAGGCCTGCAGCGTCGCCGGAACCGCAAGGGTCGAAGACGGGCCGGTCGAAGCGGCTTGCCAAGCTTCCGAGCCCGCCTCCAGCACCGCCTTCGTCATCTCCTCGACGAAAAGCGGGATTCCGTCCGTGCGTGCGACGAGCTCGGCCAGGACGGCGGCGGGCAGCGACATGTTCTCGAGGAGACGCTCGATCATCAGGTCGACGTCGCGCTTTCCGAGCCGGTTCAAGATCAAGGACGTCACATGCGCCTGCCCGACCCAGGGTGGCGCGAACTCCGGCCGGAAGGTCACGATGAGCAGCACCGGAAGGTCGCCGATGCGCTCCACCATCCGGCTCAGCAGCTCGAGGCTCGTCGGGTCGATCCAGTGCACATCCTCGAAAATCAACAAGACCGGCTGTTCGCGGCTGAGGCCCTCGATTTGCGCCAGCAGGGCCGCGAGGGTCCGCTGCCGCCGCTGCTGGGCTTCGAGGGCGAGCGTCGGATAGCGGCCGTCATTGGCGAGCGACAGGAGCTCGGCGAGCAGCGCCCCGTCTTCAGGGGAAGCCGCGCCGCGCGAGAGCAGGCGATCGAGCTTGTCGAGCTTTGCCCGCGCATCATCCTCATGCGTAAAGCCGGCCGCCCGTTCGAGCTGGGCGATGACGGGATGGAGCACGCTGTCGGCGTGTTGCGGCGAGCAGGAACAGTGGAGCCGGATATGGGATTCCCCCTCGATCTTCTCGCCGAGCCCGACCACGAGCCGCGACTTGCCGATCCCCGGCTCGCCCGAAACGAGCGCGACCTGTCCCCCGCCGGCCGCGGCCCGCCGCCAGCGGCGGTAGAGCAGCTCGATCTCCTCCTCTCGCCCGACCAAGGCGGTGAGCCCGCCCCCATGCAGCGCCTCGAACCGGCTCTCGCCCCTCCTCGGACGCACGGCTCTCCAGGCTCGCACCGGCCCGTCGAGGCCCTTGAGTGCGAGCGCGCCCAGATCCTCCAGCTCGAAGAGGCGGCCGAGCAATCGCCGCGTGCCTTCCGCGATCACCACCGTGCCCGGCGCGGCGACGCCCTGGAGCCGGGCCGCCAAATTCGGTGTATCGCCGACGATCCCACGCTCCTGGGCTTCGCCGCTGCCGATGAGGTCGCCGATCACGACGAGTCCGGTCGCAATGCCGATGCGCGCCGCGAGCTGGGCTTCCGCCCGCGTGCGAAGATGGCCGATCGCATCGGCGAGCTCGAGCCCGGCCCTGACGGCGCGCTCGACATCGTCCTCGCGCGCCCTTGGATAACCGAAATAGACGAGTGCTCCGTCGCCCATATATTTCGCGACATAGCCCGCATGGCGCTCGACCGTCTCGGCGACTTTCCTTTGGTAGGATGCGATGACCTCGCGCATGTCCTCCGGATCGAGGCGCGCCGACATCGCCGTCGAGCCGACGAGATCGCAGAACATCACCGTCACCTGCCGGCGCTCGGCCGGGCCATGCTCGGGCATCGCGGCTCCGCCCGAACCCGGCGAGGGCGTCTTCTTCGCGGGCGTCGATTGCGGCGCGGTCGCCGCGTTGCCGAGCGCTGCAATCGCGGCCAGCATCTTTCGCCGATGGCCCAGCGAAACGCCGAGCTCCTTGAGATCCGCGTCGGTCAAGAAGCAGAGTGCGTCGAGATCGACGTCGTTCTCCGAAAACCGCTCGGAATATTGGCGAAGCCCCATGGCTTCGAGCCAGTCGGCGATGTCCATGGGCTCCTCGACCCGCTCGGGCGTTGCCGCCAAAGCGTTTCGTGTTGCGCAAAAGCTTGTTGATGGCGCCCCTGTCCGGGCCGACCATCGGCTTTGCGGATACTACTCGCTGGCTCTACTTCGCGGAAGCCGCGCCTCGCGATCTGAGGTGATCGAGTGAGCCGCAATGGTCGGTTTCGATCGCAACCACGGCTGTGGGGTCGCCCGCCCATGGGCTGTGCCTCGGCCTAGGCTGCCCGCCTCGCCCCCTTGAGCCAGCGATATGCCGGCCAGACGGCGGCGCCGAGCCGAGCCGGCGCGGCATCGGCGATGCGCTTGAGCGCGCCGCGGACCCCACCGAGCCAGAGCCGCACCAAGAACGTGCCCTTGAGCGTCAGCGGGATGGCCCAATCATCGACGCCGACTTCCCCGCTCGCCCATTCCATCTTGAAGGCGTCGTTCGGCGCCAGCATGTCGAAACGCCCGATGCCGCGCCCATGGGCCGCGCCGAAGATGCGTTCAGCGAGGATCACGCCGACGCCCTGCTTGTTGAAGCCGACATCATGCGCCAGGATATGGCCGAAGCCTTCGCTCTTGCAGACGAAGGACAAGGCGACGCCGATCACCACGCCGTCGCATGATATGGCGTTGAACAAGGAGCCGACGGGCCGCCTGTCATCGCTCATCGCATCCCGGAAGAAGGCCTCCATGGCCGGATCCTCGAGCGCCGGCGAATAGCGGCCGCGTTGCGCCAGGCCCTGCCGCTTGAGGGCGAAGGTGCGTGCCACGAGCGCGCGCGCCTCTTCGCCTCGCGCCTCGTCGAGGAAGGCGATCGTGCCCGCCTCCTCGAGGCGCCGCATCAGCCTGCGGCGGCTGGAGCGCGCCTTGGCGGAGAAGCGCTTCTGCACCTCCTCGAAGGTCTTGGCGCCAGCGAAGTCGAGATAGGGCGCGAAGGACGAGACGCTCGGCGCGCCGAGCTCGGCGAACAGAGAAGCCGCCTGCGATGTGCGGCGCGTCTTGCGCAGGAAAGCAACGTCCGCGCCCTGCGAGCATGCGGCGCGCCACCCTTGGCGCAGCATGGCATGCGCCAAGGCGCCCGGCTCGACGAGGGCATCGCCATATTGGCTCGCGGGCTCGCCCATCCAGCCGAGCCTGAGGAGCCCGAGCGAATGGCGGACGACGAGCGGCCAGGCCATGACCAACCGCCCGCCCCTCCATCCGGTGACGATCGAGAGACGCGTCGAGGCGCCGAGGAAATGGTTCGCCCAATGCCAGAGCCAGTTGAAGCTCTGGAACAGCTGATCGGGCCTCGCGACGCGCGCGAACAGCGCGTTCCATTCCGCCTCGAGCGCATCGAAGCGCGCGCGGTCGGCGATGACGCGGATGTCGCAGAGCAGGGCGCCATTGCTCGGGGCAAGGTCGCGCCGCTCGGGCTCCGCGCGAGGCTCGAGGCTCGAGCGCTGCAAGCTCAAGCCCGCCGCAGCAGGTGCGAGAAGAGGCGTTTGCCGCCGGAGAGCCGGAAGCGGCGCAGATAGGTCGGCGCCAGCAAGGGATGGCGGGCCACGAACACCGCATCGTTCTCGACGAGGGCGCGGATGGCGATCAGGGGGATCGGCGAGCGCAGCGGCCGGAATTCCGGGTTCCACAAGCCCGGCGCCGAGGTTTGGTCGTGAAAGACGCCGATCATGCGCCCGCGCCGGAAGGACAGCCGCCGCATGCTCTTCTGCACGGCCGCGAGCGCCGCCAATCCCTCTTCGTCCCGGCAATTGGGGAAGCCGACGATGACGGCGCGGAAATTGCCCATTCCCCTCGGATGCGCGATCGCCTCGAACGCCTCGAAGGCACCTCGCATCTCCTCCCTGATGCGGGAGATATCGCGGCCGGACGCCTCGCTGACGCCGAAGCGCAGCGTGCCGACGCGCGCGCCTTGCGCCGTGAAGGGACAGACATCGCCCGTGCGTCCAAGCTCGGGATGGGCGCTCATCAGGAAGGAGCGGGTCCATTGCTGGAGGACGCGGAAGGCCTCCGCGCGCCCGGGCGCGATCTTGCCGGCGAAATCGCCCTTGGCGATCTCTTCGAAGGAGAGCAGTGGGAGGCCGGCCTCTTCGCGCTCGGCAATGTTCGACATGGGGACGAGGCCCTGATACCGCGCCGGGGCGCGAGACGACTGCTTTAGAGGCGACGCCGCTAACGCCGGGTAAATTCCGTTTCAAGAGTTCGGGCATATTCCCGGTCGCGGGTGACGGCGCTACGCGGCAACCGGGGTAAGATGGGCGCCTTTACGCCGCCGGAGTCTTGCCTACGATGAGCGGCGAGCCGGACAGGAGGAACGACCATGAGCGACATCGCGGATCAGGACGCGGGCGCCACCCTATCCGCTCCCCCTGGCCGGCGCGGGCGCGAGGCCAGGCGCACGGCACGGGCGAAGCGCGCCGGGCAGTCGGTGCCCTATATCAGGCGCAACCTGCCGCTCACCGAAGTGCTGAGCGAGGAAGGGCTCGCCCTCATCGAGCACAATGCCGACACCTTGCTCGAGCAGATCGGCATCGAGTTCCGCGACCATCCGCGGGCGCTCGAGCTGTTGCAGGGAGCGGGCTGCGACATCAAGGGCACGCGGGTGCGCTTCCCGCGCGGGCTCGCCAGGGCGCTCTGCGCCACCGCGCCTTCCGAATATGTCCAGCACGCCCGCAACCCCGAGCGCAACGTGCATATCGGGGGCAACTCCACCGTCTTCGCGCCGAATTACGGCTCGCCCTTCGTGCGTGACCTCGACCAGGGCCGCCGCTACGGCACGATCGAGGATTTCCGCAATTTCGTGAAGCTTTCCTATGCGACGCCCTTCATCCACCATTCGGGCGGCACGGTCTGCGAGCCCGTCGACTTGCCGGTGAACAAGCGCCATCTCGAGATGGTCTATGCGCATATGCGCCTCTCCGACAAGCCGTTCATGGGTTCGGTGACGCATCCCGAGCGCGCCAAGGACACCGTGACGATGTGCGAGATCCTGTTCGGCAAGGCCTTCGTGCAGGAGAACACCGTCTGCACCAGCCTGATCAACGCCAATTCGCCGCTTGTGTGGGACACCATCATGATCGGCGCGGCGGAGGTCTATGCGCAGAACAATCAGGCCTGCATCATCACGCCCTTCATCCTGTCTGGCGCCATGAGCCCGGTCACGGTCGCCGGCACCTTGACGCAAGTGCTCGCCGAGGTCATGGCCGGCACCGCCTTCACGCAATTGGTGCGGCCCGGCGCGCCGGTGATCTTCGGCACCTTCGTCTCGACCTTGTCGATGCAGTCCGGGGCGCCGACCTTCGGCACGCCAGAGGCGACGCTCGCGATCTTCGGCGCGGCCCAACTGGCGCGGCGGATGAACATGCCGTTCCGCACCGGCGGCTCGCTCTGCGCCTCGAAGATTCCGGACGCGCAGGCCGCCTATGAGAGCGCCCACACTCTGCTGCCGACCTTGCAGGCCGGCACCAATTTCGTGCTGCATGCGGCCGGTTGGACGGAGGGCGGTCTGACGGCTTCCTACGAGAAATTCATGCTCGATTTCGACCAGCTCGGCGCCATGCATGTGCTGGCCAAGGGCATCGATCTCTCGGAGAACGGCCAGGCCTTCCAGGCCTTCCGCGAGGTGGCGCCCGGCACGCATTTCCTCGGCTGCGCCCATACGCAGGCGAATTTCGAGACTGCCTTTTACCGCTCCTCGCTCGCCGACAACAACTCGGTCGAGCAATGGGAGGCGGAAGGTGGATTGGACGCGGCGCAACGCGCCAACAAGGCTTGGAAGAAGTCGCTAGCCGAATACGAGGCCCCCGCCATCGATCCCGGTATCGACGAGGCCTTGCGCGACTTCATCGAGCGCAAGAAGGCCTCGCTTCCCGATGCGGCGTATTGACGGGCGAGGCAAACTCTTGGCATGCCCTTCGCGTCATGGCCGGGCCAATTCTTTGCTGAGGAACTGGCCCGGCCATGACGATGTGCGCAGCGCCATTCCTTAGCCCCTCCCCGCCGCCGCCACATCGCCCTTCAGCGCCGCGCGCATCACTTTGGCGAAGTCCGCCGCCTGCATCGGCACGGGATTGCTGGCGGCCGTCGGGTCATCGACGGACATCGCCGCCATCTCGTCGATGCGGTCCTCCTTGACGCCCAGATCGGCGAGCGAGCGCGGCACGCCGAGCTCCTTGCGCAAGGCGAGCACCCAATCCAGCACGCCGTCGAAGCCCGGCTTCGGCAGATCGAGGAAGCGGGCAAGCAGCACCATCCGCTCCGCGATGGCGCCGCGGTTGAACGCCATCACATAAGGGAGCACCACGGCGTTCGTCAGCCCGTGATGCGTGTCGTAGAGCGCGCCCACCGGGTGCGAGATCGAGTGCACGGCACCCAACCCCTTCTGGAAGGCGATCGCGCCCATCGAGGCCGCGGCCAGCATGCGCGAGCGCGCCTCGATATCGGCCCCGTCCCGGTAAGCGCGCGGCAGATGCTCCTTGATCAGCCGCATCCCCTCGAGCGCGATGCCATCCGAGAGCGGATGGAAGCCTCGCGCGCAATAGGCCTCGAAGCAATGGGCGAGCGCGTCGAAGCCGGTGGCCGCGGTCAGGAAGGGCGGCAGCCCGATGGTCGTCTCAGGGTCCGCGATGACGATCTTCGGCAGCATCAGCGGGTGAAAGATGATCTTCTTTCGATGCGTCGCCTCATTGGTGACGACCGAGGCGCGGCCGACCTCGGAGCCTGTGCCGGCCGTCGTCGGCACGGCGACGATCGGGGCGATGCCCTTCGTCTGCGCCCTCGTCCACCAATCGCCGATATCCTCGAAATCCCAAACCGGGCGCGTCTGGCCGTTCATGAAGGCGACGGTCTTGCCGACATCGAGCGCCGAGCCGCCGCCGATGGCGACGACGCCGTCATGGGAGCCTGAGCGGAAGACGGCGAGCCCGGCCTTCACATTGGACTCGGTCGGATTGCCCCGCACATCGGAGAAGATCGCCGGGTCGAACCCGGCCGCCGCGATAGCAGCGCGCGCTTTGGCGATCACCGGCCCCTCGGCGAGGCCCTTATCGGTGACGATCAAGGGCCGCGCCATGCCGACGCTCTTGCAGGCCTCGCCGATCTCGGCGAGGCGGCCGGGTCCGACCAGGACGCGGGTCGGATAGCTCCAATTGGCGGTCAGAGTGGCGGGCATGCGTGATCCTCAAAGAGCGTGGCGCAGGTGGAAGGATTTCGGCCGGGTCAGCGTCGCATAGCCGATCTCCGAGAGCGAGGCGCCGCGGCCCGTATCCTTGACGCCGGTCCAGGCGAGCGCCGGATCGAGATAGTCGCAGCGGTTCATGAAGACGGTGCCGGTCTCGACGCGGTCGCCGATCGCCTCGGCGGCGTCCGTATCGCTCGACCAGATCGAGGCCGTGAGCCCGTAAGGGCTGTCGTTCATGAGCGAGACCGCTTCCTCGTCCGACTTCACCTTCATGATGCCGACGACCGGGCCGAAGCTCTCTTCGACCATCACGCTCATCGTGTGGTCCACATGGGTGAGCACTTGCGGCGCGAGGTAGGGCGTGCCCGATGCGTTCGCCGGAAAGGTCTTGGCATCGATATGGGGGCGCGCGCCTTTCGACAGCGCCTCGTTCGTCTGCCGCCGCACCAGCTCTGCGAAGCGCAGATGCGCCATCGGCCCGAGCGTGGTCTCCTGCTCGAGCGGGTTGCCGAGAATGTAGCGCCGCGTGAGGTCGACATAGGCGTCGACGAAACGGTCGAACAGCGCTTCGTGGACGTAGATGCGCTCGATGCCGCAGCAGCATTGGCCGGAATTGAAGAAGGCGCCATCGACGAGATTCTCGACGGAGTGGTCGAACCTGGCATCGGGGCGCACATAGGCCGGGTCCTTGCCGCCGAGCTCGAGCCCCAGGCTCGTGAAGGTGCCGGCAGCGGCGCGCTCGATCGCCTTGCCGCCGGCGACCGAGCCCGTGAAGTTCGCATGATCGACGGCGCCCGCCGAAAGGATGCGGGCCGTGTCCGCATGGGTGAGGACGAGATGCGTGAAGAGGCCCTTCGGCAGGCCCGCCCTGTCGAAGGCGGTTTGGAAACGCTCGCCGACCAGGATCGTTTGCGCGGCATGCTTCAGGATCACGGCGTTGCCGGCGATCAAGGCCGGAACGATCGCGTTGATCGCCGTCAGATAGGGGTAATTCCAAGGCGCGACGACGAGCACGACGCCGAGCGGCTCGCGCTTGATCATGCGGCGGAAGCCGGCCTTCGCCTCAGGCACGATCGGCGCCAGCGAAGCCTCTGCGATCGAGGCCATGTGCCGCGCCCGCTCCTCGACGCCGCGGAACTCGCCGCCATAGCGGATGGGCCGTCCCATCTGCAGCGCGAGCTCGGCGACGATGTCCTCGTTCATGGCGCCCAGCGCCTCGATGCCGCGCAGCACCGTCGCCACGCGTTCCTCGAGCGGCACGCTGGCCCAGTCGCGCTGCGCCTTGCGCGCGCCCGCGAGCGCGGCATCGATTTCGGAGGGTGAGGCGGTCTTGCGCCGCGCCACCTCGCGGCCGTCTATGGGCGATATGCAGACGATCTCGGACATGAGGTTTCCTCCTCGTGACGTTGTGGAAGGGAACATGCCCACCTCTCCCCTTGCGGGCGCCAGCGCATGCAGATGCGACTGACGATCGGCCGCCCGCATCAAATGATCTCGAAATAGCGAGCGAGCTCCCAATCCGTGATGGCGCGGCGGAACTCGCGATCCTCCCATTCCCGCGTCGCCGCGTAGTGATCGACGAAGGCGTCTCCGAACAGCTCGCGCGCCGCCTTCGACTGCTTGAGGCGCGAGGCCGCCTCGGTCAGGGTGCGCGGCAAGGCGCGCTTCCTCGGGAATTTCTGCGCATAGGCATTGCCGGCGACGGGGGCGTCGGGCTCGATCTTGTTCTCGATGCCGTAAAGGCCCGAGCCGATGGCGCAGCTGAGCGCGATGTAAGGATTGATGTCGGCGGCGGCGATCCGATACTCGACGCGCTGGCTCGCCGGCGAGCCCGGGATGACGCGCAACGCGCAAGTGCGGTTCTCGATGCCCCAGCTCGCTTCCGTCGGCGCCCAGAAGCCGGGGATCAGCCGCCGGTAGCTGTTCACCGTCGAGGCGACCATCGCCAGCAGCTCGGGCATCAACGCCTGCTGCCCGCCGACGAACCAGCGCATCTCGTCCGATACGCCGTGCGGCTTCCCGGCATCGTGAAAGATGCCTCTGCCCTCTCGGTCGAAGAGCGACATGTGCAGATGCCCGCTCTGGCCGGGCCAGCTCGGCGACCATTTCGCCATGAAGGTCGCCATCCAGCCGCGCTTCTGCGCAAGCACCTTGGTGAAGGTCTTGAACAGCGCCGCCCGGTCGGCAGCCTCGAGCGCCTCCGAATGGGCGATCGCGGCCTCGAGCACGCCGGGGCCGGTCTCGGTGTGCAGCCCTTCGAGGGGCATGCCCATCTCGCCGCATTGCCGCAAGAGGTCCGCATAGAAATCCGCATGCACCGAGGAGCGCAGCACCGAATAGCCGAAATAGCCCGGCGTGATCGGCGTCAGGTTGCGATGGCCCTTCTCGCGCACCGAGCGGGGCGTCTCCTCGAACACGAAGAACTCGAACTCGACGGCCGACTCGACCGCATGACCAGCGTCGGCGGCGCGCTCGAGCACGCGCCGCAGCAGGCCGCGCGGGCAGATCGCCTCGGCCTCTCCGGCGAACTCGGCGAGGAAGAACAGCATGTCGCCTTCGATCGGCAGGTCCCGGCAGCTCTCCGGCACGACACGCACGGGCGCGTCCGGATAGGCCGTGTGCCAGCCCGTAAAGGTGACGTTGTCGTAGAGCTGATCGTTCGAGTCCCAGCCGAGCACCACGTCGCAGAAGCTCAAGCCCTTGTCGAGGATCGAGAGGAACTTCGAGCGGCTGACATATTTGCCGCGCATGATGCCGTCGATATCGGTGAGGCCGAGCTTCACATGCGACAGGCCGCGCTCCTCGAGGATGCGCTTGGCATCCTCCTTGGTCCGGACTTCCCTTGCGTCCACTCTTCCCTCCGCCGCGCAACCCGATTCTGGCGGCCTGGCCGCCCCCTCAAGCTTTTGGCGGATCGATGACGTTTTCGCAACAGCCATCGGCGGCGTTCAGGCGAATTCGGCCGCCACCTTTCCCAACCCGTCGAAGCTCGTCTCCACGCGATGGCCCACGGCAAGCGGGAATTGGCGCGTGAAGGATCCGGTCATGATGAAGTCGCCGGCCCGCAGCTTCTCGCCGAAGGCGGTGAGCTTGCCGGCGAGCCACACGACCGAGTTGAAGGGATGGCCGAGCACCGCCTCGCCCAATCCGCTGCCGGCCTCCGCGCCGTTCACCCGCACCCGCGCCGCGGCCTTCGGGAGAAGAGCGGCATCGACATGCAGCACCGCGGGGCCGAGCACGAAGGCATATTGCTGCGCATTATCGGCGAGCGCGAGCGCCATCTGCCCGACGAAATCGCCCCTCGTCTCGATGATTTCGAGCGCCGGGTGAACGACGCCGATGGCGGCCGTGACCTCCGGCAGCGAGGCGCCGGGCTCCACATCGCGTGCGAGCCTGACGCACAGCTCGTTCTCAAAGCCCGGCTTGATCAGATCGGCATGGCGGAACACATGGCCGCTGGCGATCTTGCCGCTTTCGAGCAGGCAGCCGAACACCGGCTCCTTGAAGCCGAACTGCTCCTGGATGGCGGGAGCCGTGAGACCGACCTTCCAGCCGATGCGGCGCTGCCCCGGCTCGGCGGACCGGCGCCTCAGCAGGCCGAGCTGGATGCGATAGGCATCGTCGATCGCGAGGCGACCGAACCACGCCGTCGGAAAATATTCGCCGCGCCGGCGAGCCTCCTCGAATTCATCGGTGGCCCGTTCGATCTCGCTTGCGTCCATCTGCAGGGTCCTCTCCGCTTCCTCACCGCTTGCCTATGGCATTGCGGGCTTGCAGCGCCAAGCCCGGGCGATCGGTGGTGAATACGTCGACGCCGAGTGAGGTATCGGTCATCGAAGTTTCATCGAGCCTTCCTATGCGTTGGCGGCGGCCCGCAAGGTCCTGCGGTCGCCGCGCACCCGCCTAGCATATCGCCAAATCAATTCGAGCATTTGGTCAAGCCGAGCCTTTGCAATTCGAGTGCTCTCGCCCGCCATCCGGCGGCCGAGATCGTGCCCATGGAGGAGAGCCGTCATGCTGAAACTGACGAGACGCGGCCTGATGGCCGTCGCCGGCGCCAGCGCCTTGCCGCACTTCGCCATCGCGCAGGCCGATCAGCGGCCCGATATCAAGGTCGCCGTGCAGCTCATCGCCACCAGCAACACCATCGATCCCATCGCCGAGCAGTCGAATGTCGGGACGCGGATCACCAATTCCTTCCTCGAGACGCTGATCGGCAAGAACTA
>JBIOEJ010000002.1:0-107902 GCA_044445965.1 Hyphomicrobiales bacterium | reverse complement strand
GTGAAGATCACGACCTTGCCGATAATGCGATAAGGCAATATTCGGCGGCGCTCGCGAAACGCTCGTGGAAGCGCAGCTTGCGCAGATTTTCGATGGGGTCCTTGGGCTTGACGAGAGCGCCCGGCGGCACGTTCAGCCAATCGACCAGGCGCGTCAGGAGAAAGCGCAGGGCCGCGCCGCGTGCCAGCAGCGGCAGCGCCCGTGCTTCCGCCTCGGCGAGCGGACGCAGCCTCCCATAGCCCGAAAGCAGCGCCTGGCCCTTGGTCAGATTGAAGGAACAGTCGGGCTCGAAGCACCAGGCGTTGAGGCAGATTGCGAGATCATAGGCGAGCGCGTCGGTGCAGGCGAAATAGAAATCGATCACGCCCGACACCTCTTTGCCGATGAAGAAGACATTGTCGGGAAACAGGTCGGCATGAATGTTGCCGACCGGTAAATCGCGGGGCCAATCGCGTTCGAGCGCCGCCAGCGGAGCTTCGATCTCGCGGGCGAGACCCGGCCTTACCCCGTCGGCGCGCGGCGCGGCCGCCTCGAATAACGGGCGCCAGCCTTCGACCGACAGGGCGTTCTTGCGCATGAAGCGGAAATCGGCTCCGCCCTGATGCAGACGGGCGAGCGCCTCGCCGAGCGCGCGGCAGTGAGCGACGCTCGGACGCCTGATCGACATGCCGTCGAGGAAGGTGACGATCGCCGCGGGCCGCCCGGCGAGCCGCCCCAGCGCCTCGCCGCGAGCATCCTTCACGGGGCGCGGGCAGACGACCCCTCTCCCCGACAAATGCTCCATCAGCCCGAGGAAGAACGGCAGATCGGCCTCGTGCACCCGCTTCTCGTAGAGGGTCAGGATGAAGAGGCCGACGCTCGTATGGATGAGGTAATTCGAATTCTCGACGCCTTCGGCGATGCCTTTGGCGGCGAGCAATTCGCCGATGCCGAAACGGGCGACGAAGGCAGCGAGCTGCTGGTCCGAAACTTCCGTATAGACGGCCACGCGCGACGCTCAGGCGGCCGCATCGTCCCGCAGCGCCTTCGGCAGCGGGAAGAACACGCTTTCATCGGCTGTCGATATGGTCTCGACCTCGACCTCGCGGCGCTCGGCGAAGGCGGAGATGATCTCGTCGACCAGGATCTCGGGCGCCGAGGCGCCGGCGGTGATGCCGAGCCGCTTCACTTGCGCGAACTCGCTCCAGTCGATGTCGGAAGCGCGCAGCACCAGCCTCGACATCGGGCATCCGGCGCGCAAGGCGACCTCGCGCAGACGCTGCGAATTCGAGGAATTGGGCGAGCCTACGACGATCAGCGCGTCGACCAGGGGCGCGACGCGCTTTACGGCCTCCTGCCGGTTGGTGGTGGCGTAGCAGATATCCTCCTTGTGCGGACCCGCGATCCCGGGAAAGCGACGCTCGAGGGCCGCCACGATGTCGGCGGTGTCGTCGACCGAGAGCGTCGTCTGGGTGACATAGGCGAGGTTCAAGGGATCGTCGGGAGTGAGGCGACCCACGTCCTCCAATGTCTCGACCAGCGCGATCGCGCCTTGCGGCAATTGCCCCATCGTGCCGATCACCTCCGGATGGCCGGCATGGCCGATGAGCACGATGAAGCGGCCGCGCTTGTGGTGGATCTCGGCTTCGCGGTGCACCTTGGTCACCAGCGGACAGGTCGCGTCGATGGCGAACAGGGCGCGGCCGGAGGCCTCCTGCGGCACGGATTTGGGCACGCCATGGGCCGAGAAGATCACCGGCGCCGATGTCGCGGGAATTTCGGAAAGGTCGTCGACGAAGATCGCGCCCTTGCGCTTCAAGCTCTCGACGACGAAGCGGTTATGCACGATCTCGTGGCGCACATAGACGGGCGGGCCATAGAGCAAGAGCGCCCGCTCGACGGCGTCGATCGCCCGCACCACGCCGGCGCAGAAGCCGCGCGGCGCGCAGAGGAGGATGTCGAGGCGAGGCCTTGCGGCGGTCATCTGCAGGTTCCGGCACCGGATCGATCGAGTGGTGATGAGCCGAGCTTCGCCTGTCAAGGGCCGAACGAGATACGGCTGCTCGATCGCGGCTCGGCTCCGGCCCAAGCCCGATGCGGTTGCTTCACGCTCGCGCCGCTCTCGTCTAAAGAGGCGCGACGCAAATCCAAGAACAGGCCTCGACTTGGGCGGAACCCTCCGCGCCGGGACGAACCAGGACGCTCCCATGACCTCCGCTGACGCAGATGCGGCCGAGACCGAAGGGGATAGTGTCGCCGCTCGCGCGACGCCGGCGGTCGAGTTGCGTCCGGCCATGGCACAGGAGCGTACGCCCGGGCGCTTCACGCAGGGCGCCACGATGCGTCACGTCCTCGTCATGTCGCTGACGAGCGGCATCGGGCTCATCGGTATCTTCCTCGTCGACTTCCTATCGCTGATGTATGTCTCTTGGCTCGGCTCGACCGAGAAGACGGCCGCAGTGAGCTTCGCGAGCATCGTGCTGTTCTTCCTGATGTCGACCAACATCGCCCTGATGATCGCGATCTCGGCGGTCGCCTCGAAGGCGCTCGGCGCCGGCAAGCGCGCCGAGGCGCGGCGCCTGGCTGGCTCGGGCATCGCGGTCGGCGCCGCGGCAGGACTGGTGCTTGGGCTCGCCGCCATGCCGCTCGTCGATCCCGTTCTCGCCGGTCTCGGCGCGACGGGGGAGACGGCGGCGATCGCGCGCCGCTATCTCCTGATCGTGCTCCCGACGAACCCGCTGCTCGCGGTAGGCATGGGCTTCTCGGCCGTGCTGCGCGCCGCGGCCGATGCGCGCCGCGCCATGTGGGTGACGCTGTCGGGCGGGCTCGCGACCGCCGTTTTCGACCCGATCCTGATCTTCGGCTTCTCGCTCGACGTGACCGGCGCCGCGATCTCCCTCGTGTTGTCGCGCCTGATCTACCTTGCCGTCGGCTATCACGGCGCGGTGATCAAGCATGATTTCGTGGCGCTCCCCCGCCCTGGCGCAATCGCCACCGATATCGGGCCGATCGCCGGCGTGGCGCTGCCGGCGATCCTGACCAATCTCGCGACGCCGGCGGCCAATGCCGTGCTGGCGCGCGTCATGGCGGGCTATGGCGTGGGGGCGGTGGCGGCCAATGGGGTCATCGATCGCGTCGTCCCGTTGGCATTCGGCGGGCTGTTCGCGCTTGCCGGCTCGATCGGCCCGGTCCTCGGACAGAATTGGGGCGCGCGGTTATTCCCGCGGATGCATCAGGTGCTGAAGGACGCGTTGATCTGCACCTTCGTCTATGTCGCGTTGATGTGGCTCGTGCTGGCTTCGGCGCGGGACGCCGTGGTCGCGACCTTTCATCTCAACGGCGAGGCAGGCGAGATCGTACGCTTCTTCTGCCTCGTCAGCGGGCCGGGCTGGCTCTGCATCGGGCTGCTGTTCTGCGCCAACGCCGCCTTCAACAATCTCGGCTTTCCTTTACGCGCGACCGCCGTGAACTGGAGCCGGGCGACGCTTGGCACCTTGCCTTTCGCCTTGATCGGCGGCTTCTATGCCGGCCCTCGAGGTGTGATCGCCGCCACGCTCGCGGCGGGATCGATCTTCGGCATCGGCGCGATGATCATGGCGCATGCCGCCGTGAGGAGCTTGGCAAGACGCGGCTAGAGCAATCCTCGCTCGGTGGAGACGGACCGAGGGAGTGCCCTCGGCCGCTACGCATTCGCGGCCATTTCCGGCCGCAAGAAGCTCTGCTGCCGCGGGCGCAAGTCGCGCTCGAACAGCATCCGGCGCTCGAAATACGTCGAACGGAAGAACGGGTAGCGCTGATGCACCTTTTGTTTCGCGGCGAAATATTCGAGCCCCATCAGCGAGATGGGCTTTTTCAAGGACGGATAGTGCCGCGCCTCGGACATCGCCTTATGGCCGAACATGCGCTTGTAGAACGCCTGATGCTCGATCCTGACCGTGGCGAGCACCAAGTCCGTGCCGAAGAATTCACAGGCCATCCAGCCGATCCGCACCGTCGCATAGGAAATCTTCGGGACGGTGCGGGCGATCATCGGCTCGACGACGAAGCGCGTCGGATCGATGATTGTCCGGCGAGCCTCGATCTCGGGCGCGAGGATATCGGCGAAGACGCCGAGGGCGGGCAGTTCCGGGCATTCGGGGGTCGAGATGTTCAGCCGGATCGAGCTCGCCAGCTCGCCCTCGTAGTAGACGCCGAAGATATAGGCGTTGTCGAGGCTGTCGAAGCGGTCGGAGAAGCTTCGCTGGAAGCTCGGCTCGATGGCGCCCTCCTGCCGATAGGCATCATAGCGAAGCCGGTAAATCTCCTCCTTTTCCTCAGGCGTGTCGGCACGCCGGTAATCGACCCTTTCGACGAGGTCGAGCACGCTATCGGCAAAGCTCGGAGTGGGCAGAACAGCCAACGCACCCATGAACGCTCTCCAGAACAATTCCCCGATGCGGCAAAGTTAATACATTGTTATGAAAAGTAAACAGTTTTAGGTTCAATTTAGTCATATGTAGTTAACACACAGGGTTAAGACCCTGTTGCCCTCCTGGCCCGACTTGCTTTCGGTTGCGAGGGACAGCTCGTCAGCAGCCGGCTCGAAAACCGGCAGACCTCGACCGGTCGGCGGTTACGATCCCACGAAATCCTCGGCGTCCGTGAAAGAGGAGAAGCGGCGGACACCGAGCAGCGTCTCGACCTCGACGCTGCCGTCCGCGAAACGGGCATAGGGCCGATCCCTGATCCAACCGCGCTCCACGACGGCGTTCGGATCGACAGGCGCGGCGCTGGGCTGGACCGGCGCCGGTTGCGCCTTGGCGGCGGCGGCGCGTTGGAGCACCGCCTCGAAGAACTGCCGCAAGGTGCCGACGCCGGCTTGGAGCGCACCAAGGACCGCCAGGCCCATGCCGGTCAAGATCAGGCTTTGCGCGACGTCCGTCCTGCCGGGATCGATCTCGAGAGGCACAGGCCGGCCGAAGGAGGTCGCCGCGAGCTGGGAGAGCTGCCCGCCGAACAAGAGCAGCACCCATCCGAGCGCCGCCAAGACGAGGCCGAAGGAACTCAAGCGATTGGTCGCCATCGAAGGGCCGCCTTGTCGGGTTTCTGCAGGCCAGCGGCCCCGTCGAGCGAGGCTTGGTCCGCCCGACCGGCCGACGAGGCCGGTCCGGCGGTGGACGCGATCATCTCTTCATATCGTCCTTCGAGACATAATTGAACTCTTGGACGAGGATATCCTTGACAACATCCGTGTCGAGCCGCTCGTTGACCCGCTGGACGAGCGTCTTGGTCAGCTTGGTGATGTCGTATTTTTCGAGATGCCTGAAGTCGAGTGTAGCGTCGGAGTAGATCGCGCGAAACGCCTCGTCTTGAAGGAAGACCTCGGGCGGCACCGACAACTTCTTCGAGGCGGCGGCGCTCGTCGTGAGCACGAATTGTACCACTATATATCCCTGCACGGCGCCGTCGGCGATCATGGGGACGTTGATAGGCTTGATCTTCTTGTATTCGAGGCCCGCCGGGGTGTCGTCACGCGCCACGACATCGCTGTGGCCGACCTTCCAATAGGTCGTCGCGTAGCTCGACAGCAAGGTGACGGCGCATATCCATAGTCCGCCCAAGACGAGCTTCAGCACCGCTCCTGCCCTCTGAAACCGAGCGTTGCCGAGTAGGTGCCGTCCGACTCGGCGTCCTGGATGGCGTGCGAGATCACCGCGGAGATTTCCTGGGCGGCCATGAGATGCATGCGCAGCACCGAGACATTGGCATCGAGCTTCACGCGCAGTTGCGTGAGCTTGGCCCGTGCCTTCTCGTCGAGCGCGGCTCCCTTGAGACCGCGCGTCGCCCGTGACAATTCGAGCAGCCCCTGGCTCTTGCGGTGATTGAATTCGCGCAAGTCCGCCGCCTTGTTCTTGCGCAGCTCCCGCGTCTCCTGGTCGATCACTTGCTCGAGTCGCTCGATCGTCGCCACGAAGGCGGCGAGCGTAGCCGCGGGCGCGAGAGGCGCTGGTTGCCGCGCGGCATTGACGACCGGCAAGGCGGCGACCGGGATGGGCAGCGAGGGACCGTAACCGTCATCCTCATTGGCCGCGACCGCCTGGTCGGTCATGGGAGTTGCGGGCTCGCGCAGCATGGCTAAGGCGCCCGCCGCGCGGTGGCGCCGCGGTCAGCGTCCGGTCTTATGTCGAGTGGCTCCGCCATGCGAGGCTCGAGTGCCGCGACCTGCAAGGTGGGCCGCCGAGGCGCGAGGGGCGGCCCATGGCCGACATTGTGGGCGCTCGAGGGCGCCGCCGCTCCCGGATGGGCCTTGAACACCTTCGCGGCGATGCCGATGCCGCCACCCTTGGCGAGCTGCCGGCCGAGCTGCTCGGCAAGGATCGCCTTCCACATCTCGCCGGCCGTGCCGTGCCCAAAAATGCCGTCGGCGTTCTGCGGCAGCATGGACTGGATGAAGCTCTGCAGCACGAAGGCCTCGAATTCCCGATAGGGCCGCATGGCCGGGCCGGAAAGCCCGGTCGATGCGTCCGATTGCTGGGCTTTGGCGCCGAAATCGGTTTGCAGACCGATGAGGCCGGGAGTTGAAATCACGGCAGGGCGCGGCCCTGATGACGAGCCGAGCCCATCGACGAGGTCCGAGAATGCGTTCGCGCCATCGTCGTCGACAGCGCCGGTGAGCTTCAACGCGGCGGCCTGCAACTTGAGCGGGTCGGCGGCTCGGGCGACGTCGAGCACGATATCGGAGGGCGGATTGATAGCCAATTGTCGAACCCCGCTGGCGGGTCTGCTTCGAGGGCGCCCGCACTCTGGAAGATCAAGCTTACGGGAGGCTTGCGCTCGCCGGCTTCAACCGATCGATCAGCTCGGCCAGCTCGTTCTTCTCTTGCGCCGTCCGACATTCGCGGCCGAGCGCGCCGGCGATACGCTCGACGCGCCTCAGCTTGCCGGTTTCCTCGAGAAGGTGCTTGGCCTGCGCTTCCTTGGCGCGCTCCACCAGGGCGATTTCGCTGGAGATGGACCTCACGCGACGCGCCATCGCCTCGACAAACAGGCCGTGTAGCGCGGCATCCTCGTTGAGGGCGCCCACGAGCTCGCGTTGCGAGGCTTGCAGCGCCGCCACGCGACGGTCGAGATCGGCAAGCTTGGCTTCAGCGAGCCGGCCCAGCTGCTGCTGCACCGCAAGGATGCGCGTCACGGCCTGCAAACGCTTCTGCATCCGCGTCGTCAGCCCGTCGACAGCCAGGCGGCGAAGCCCGACATGAATAATTGCAGAAATTGACTGCTCACGAAGTAGAGCAGGAACAACCCGCCCGCCAAGACGAAAGGCAAGGAGATGAAGTAGACCGGAATCTGAGGGGTGAGCTTGTTGGTGAGACCGATCGCCAAGTTGATGACGATGGCGAAGATCATGAATGGGCTCGCTATGCGCAAGGTCAGGAAGAACGTCCTCGAAGCGATCTCGGCGAGCTGGGCGAGGCCGAATTGCGCACCGAACCCGTTCGCCACCGGCAGCGCCGCATACGAGTCCGCGATGCCGCGCAACACCTCCCAATGCTGATCGGTGGCGAAGAACAACATGGTCGCCGCCAGCGTTATGAACGAGACGAGGGGAGGCGCGAGCTCCGCCGTGTCGATCGCCGTCGCGAGCACGCTGCCGAGCCCGACCGCCATCGCCATGGCGGTCGCCATGGTCTCGAGGGCCAGGAAGAAGAAGCGTCCGAGGAGGCCGATCATGCCGCCGATCAGTGTCTCCGAGATCAGCAGCCTGGCGAGGCGCGTCGGCTCGCCGTCCGGCAAAGTAGGCTCGATCTTGGCCAGCAATAGCGGCGTCAGGGCCAAGGTGACGGCGAGGGAGAGGAACAGCCGCATCTGCACCGGCACGCGGTCGCTGGAGAAGCCCGGCATCAGCATCAGGCAGGCGCCGATGCGGCAGAACAGCACGAAGACGGCGAGGATGGTGCTCGAGCCGATCGCCGTCACGAGATTGTGCCGAGCGACTTGATCTCGACGCCGCGCGCGATCTCGAGATGCGACAGCACCGGCAAGGTGGCGAACAGGCGCTCGATGATCATGCGCACATAGGCGCGCGAATCCGGCGCCGCGACCAGCACGAAGGCGTGGCCCTGGTCCATGCGCTCGCGCACCGCGGCCGACGCCTCGGCGCCGAATTGCTCGACCTGGCGCGGATCGATGTCGAACTCGATCTCGCCCTTGGCGTCACGCTTCAGGCTCTGATGGAAGGCGAGGTCCCAGCGATTGCCGAGGCGCAGCACCTTCAAGACGCCGTTATCGGCGAGATCGCCGCAAATCTGGGGCGCGATCCGCATGCGCACATGCTCGGCGACCTGCTCGGCGCGGCGCACATGCGGCGCGATCTCGGCGATCGCCTCCAGGATCAAATGCAGATTGCGGATCGAGACGCGCTCGGAAAGCAGGAGCTTCAACACGGCCTGAAGCCCCGAATAGGAAATCTGGGAAGGGCAGATATCCTCGATCAAGCGCTTATATTCGGGTTCCAGCCGATCGAGCAGAGAACGCATATCCTTGTAGGAGAGAAGCTGGGCGAGGTTACTGCGGATGACCTCGGAGAGATGAGTGAGCAGCGTCGACATGTTGTCGATGACATTGAAGCCATCCCGCTTCGCCTCGTTGGCGAAGGTCTCGGCGATCCACATCGCCTTCATGCCGAAAGCGGGTTCGCGCACATCCTCGCCCGGCACATCGGGCTTTCGCCCGTCGCCGGTGATGACGAGGAGCTGGCCGAGGCGGATTTCCTGGACGGCGACGATGGTGCCGTGGATCTTGACCTGGTAGCTCTTGGGCGGAATGGAGAGGCTGTCGGAGAGCTTGATCTCCGGAACCACGAAGCCATATTGGCGCGCGAATTTGCGCCGCATCTTGGCGACGCGGTGGGCGAGCTCGCCGTGCGAGGCGAGCACCCTGGTGGCGAGCTGCTTGCCGAGAACGAGCTCGATCTCGACGGTGCGGAGCTGCTCCTTGACGGATTCCTTCTGCTCCTCGCGGGCCCGCTGCTCGGCCTCTAGGGCCATTGCGCTTTCCGCGGCGCGCTTCTCCGCGAGGCGCTTGGGGATGGCGTAGCCGATGAAGGCCATGAGCCCGCCGAGCAGCACGAAGGGGATGAACGGCAGGCCCGGCACGATTGCCAGCATGAACATCAGAAAGGCCGCGACGAACAGGGCGCGCGGATAATTGCCGAGCTGGCCGAGAACGGCCTCGTTCGCCGAGCCGCGCGTGCCGCCTTTGGAAACCAGGAGGCCCGCCGCGAGCGAGACGATCAGCGCCGGTACCTGCGAGACCAGGCCTTCGCCGACCGATAATTTGGTGAACACGTCGGCGGCGCTGGCGAGCAGCATGCCGTGCCGGGTGACGCCGATGATGATGCCGCCGAAAATATTGACGGCGAGAATGATGATGCCGGCGATGGCGTCGCCGCGCACGAATTTCGAGGCGCCGTCCATGGAGCCGAAGAAGGCGCTCTCCTCCTCGAGCTCGCGCCGCCGGAGGTGCGCCTCCTTGTCGTTGATCAGGCCGCTGTTGAGATCGGCGTCGATCGCCATCTGCTTGCCGGGAATGGCGTCGAGGGTGAAGCGCGCGCCGACCTCGGCAATGCGGGTCGCCCCCTTGGTGATCACCAGGAAGTTCACGGTGATCAGGATCATGAAGACGATGATGCCGATGACGAAATCGCCGCTCATGACGAGCTTGGAGAAGCCGCCGATGATGTAGCCGGCCGCGGTCACCCCTTCGGCCCCGTTCGACAGGATCAGCCGCGTGGTGGCGATGTTGAGCGCCAGGCGCAGCATGGTGGCAACCAGAAGCACCGTCGGGAAAGCGGAGAAGTCGAGCGGTTTCTCGATCCACAAGGACACCATCAAGATCAGCACCGACAGGGCGATCGAGAAGGCGAGGCCGATATCGATCAGGACCGCCGGAATCGGCAGGAAGAAGATCGACAGGATGAAGACGATACCGACCGCGAAGGCGATATCGCGCGTGCTCTTGCGTTCGACGGAGGCGGGAGCTGACCCCGACACGAGTGTATGCGCCATCAACGGTCCCCGGCTCGCAACGCGAGGCACCTTGGCGGCTGAAGCTTGCGTCAGGATGGCGGGGCGATGTCTTCGCTGCCCCGAGCCTTTCCCGCTCCGATCGAATCGGGCCGGGGGTACTAATTCGCAATCGTGCCCGGGGCTGTCTCAGAAGCCCTTTTCGATGCGCGCATAGACCCGTTCGGTGAAGGCGAAGATCTGCGCTCCGATGAAGGTCGCCGACAGGTTGATCACCACGAAGATGGCGATGATCTTCGGCACGAAGGTGAGGGTCATCTCCTGGATCTGCGTCAGTGCCTGCAGCAAGGCGATGACCACCCCGACCACCATCGCGGCCGCGACCGCGGGGCCCGAGGCGACGATGATCGTCCAGATGGCCCCCTGGATGATGTCGAGAGCGTCGGCCTCGTTCATCCCTAGCTGATCGTCACGCCGTTCGCGAGCGCGATCCGGTCGCCGTTGACGAGCGTCGCGATCGCGCCGGAGGAGGAGAGCGTCACGGAAGCGACTTTGCCGGACACCGAGCCGTCCGCCGACGTGACCGTATGGCCGATGATCGAATCGGCCTGCGATAGCGCCGAGGAGGTCAGCATGGCGTCGAGCTTCGAGTTCGTCTGCACCTGCTGCTCGACCTGCGAGAACGAGGCGAGCTGGGATATCGACTGCGTCGGATCCATGGGGCTCGTCGGATCCTGGTTCTTCATCTCGGCGATCAGGAGCTGCAGAAACTGGTTGTAGTTCACCGTCTGCGAGGCGGCCGAGGACGAGGCCGTCGAGGAGGGGGGCGTGCCGAGAGCGGCCGCGGCGGAGGTCACTTGCATGAGTTCAATTCCTTCTGGAGCAGCACGCCCTCGCACGATCTCGAGACCGGCGGGCTGTTGGACAAGATCACCACACTAGGCCGCCTCGGCGCTGTCCTTCGCCAGGACAACGGCCTCGACCGGAAACAAGTTGCGGATGGCCTTCAGCGCCTCGAAACGGCGGTCCTGCGCGACGAGGGTCTCGACGGTCTTGAGCCCTGCTATGATTTGCGGGTTCCCATAGGCGTCGAGCATCAGTTCGATCGATGTCTTGAACAAGTCGCGGGCGTCATCGGCGCTCGCGGGATCGATCAGCATCGTCTGCACCACGAAGTAGAGTTGCCGCAGCGGCGTCGTCGTGTCCTGGGGCTGCATCACATGAGCCTCCAGGAGGAAGGTGACGTCGTTGAGGAGCTCGATGGAAACCTTCCTGTCGACGCGGACGACCGCGCCGTTCAGGTAGATCTTCTCGCCGGAGCGCAGGGAAATATGCATGTCGTTCCCTCAGTTCAGACCTTCGCGCAGGATGGTGTTCATCTCGATGAGCCCATCGAAATTCTCGGATTGGTCCAGGCGGATCAGATCCGCTTCCTTCATGATCCACAGCCCGATCGAGATCAGGCTCGCCCGCAGCGCCTTGGGCAGGCCGTTGTCGGGACTCGCCAGATCGTCCATGAGCGCGCTCCACAGGCGACGCAGGAACAGCAGCGCCTCGACGGTCTCGCGAGAATGGCTGCCCTTCTCCTTGGCGAGCTGCAGAAGCGAGATGGCGCGATCGAAGGCCCAGCGCTCGCGGGCGCGGCAGTCTTGCGCCGTATCTTCGACGATCTCTGCGTAGGAAAACTGATACATCTTGGTTGGATGCCCTATAAACCAGTCAGATACTTGGCAAGACTGAGGTTCTGCAGCTGCGCCGTGAGTTGATAAGCGGTTTCGATCTGTGTCGTCAGATTGTTGACCCGCGTGGCGGTCTCGTAGGGGTTGACGTTCTCGAGATTGCCGTCCTGCGTGGTCAGGATGTTCATCTGCACCGACATCTGGTCGTTGGCGTTCGTTATGCGCTGCTGCGTGGTACCGAGATTCGCCTGGATGTTGATGAGGTCCTGTACCCCGACGCCCGCCGCCTTCGTGGCCGCCTGAAGCACTACCTGCCGGGTGCTCGAATTCATGTTCTGGACGCCGAGATCGGAGACCATCGTATAGGCCATGGCGAGCTGCTGCATGCCGGGCTGATTGGCGCTGACCGACGTATCCACGAGCTCCGAGGTGGAGATGCGGCTCGAGATGACCTTGTCCGAGGCCGAAGACCAGTCGCTCCAGTTCGAGCTCGGCCCGGACGCCGAGGCCGGCCCTGACTGGAAGAGCTGCGCGAAGGGGCCGTCGAGAAAGGCCTGCATCTGGGCCGGCGTGATATTCGCGACGTTGGCGTTCGTCTGCGTCGTGCCGAAGGCGGTCGAGAAGGCAGCGTCGACCGCTTGCTTGTCGGCGGATGGAGGGCTCGCGAAATAGTCGGCGATCGGCTTCACGTCCGTATTGACGCCGGCGAAAATATATTGGCCCCCGAGCGAGGTATTCAGGCCCGCGACCAGCGATTGCAGGCCGTTCGTCGCCTGCTGCTGGATGACCTGCGCGCTGGTCTGGTCGGTCTGATCGGTGGTCAGGCTGTTGAGAAAGGTCTGCGCCGTCTGCTGTATCCCGGTCAGCGCCTGGACCGTGGTGCTCAGACGTGTCGAGACGACGGTATTGGTATCGGTGATCGTCTGAAGTCGGGACTGCTCGGCGCGCAGGGAAAAGGTCTGGCCGGTCTCGGCTCCAAGGCTGAGGCCCGTATCGGCGAGCCGGCCCGTCGCCTGCTCCTTCTGCGCCTTGGCGAGGTCGGACTGCAGGTTGAGGATGGACTGGCGCATCGCGCTGGTGACGGCCAATGTCGAGATGAAGCTCGTCTGCATGTCCGATCAAACCGCCTGGAAGAGGGCCGTGTACAAGCTGTCGATGGTGGAAAGCAGCTTGGAGGATGCCTGATATGAATGTTCCAGATCGAGCATCTTCGACATCTCGCTGTCGAGATTGACGCCCGTCGAGTTCGATAAAGCCGTCGAGGCGTTGCTGACGAGCGTGGTCTGATAAGTCGAGGCGTTGCTGGCCGATTGCCGATTCGACTCGAGCCAGCTCACGGAGGCGGTGCTGAAATCCGTCAGGCTGGCGCTGGCGTTGAGGCCGGCGGCCGGGTCGAAGCTCTGCGGCGCCGCGATCCCGTCGATCAATTGCTGGATGCGGGCGGTGAAGCTCCCGCCGCCCGCGGTGTTGTAGGTGTAGGCTGTGACAGCCCCGGAATTGGCGATGCCGCCGTCGCGCAGGAGATTGACGTTGCCGCCCTGGCCGGGGTCGACATTGGCGTTGACTTTGATATCGCCCGCGAGCCCCGCGACGAGGCCGGTTCCCGGCATGGCTGGCGCGCCCGAATAGGTGAAGAGGCCGGGCGCGTCCGGCAATGTCGGGGTCGCCGATTGGTCGCTTTCCTTGAAGGCGTCGATGAGGCCGCGAGCGGTTTCGTCGAGCTGGCTTTGGTAGGTGACCGCGACGTGATCCCTGAGATTGGAGAGGCCTGCGAGCTTGCCCGATTGGATCGGCATCGGAGACGATGAGCCGGTGATGGGCACCCCGTCCACGAAGACGGCGTTGCCGGTCGTCGCGGCCGTGAACGTGCCGGCCGTCTGGAAGGTCACCGAGCGCGCCGAGCCCTGGAAGAGCGTGACGCCGCCATCGGTATAGACCGCCATGCCGCCATTGGCGCTGGTCGTCGTCGTGATGCCGATTTCCTGCGACAATCGGGAGAGGATGGCGTCGCGCTGGTCGAGGTTGTCGGTGACATCGGCGCCCGATTGGGTGCCGCGCATGATGTCCGCATTGACCGCCTGGAACTGCGACAAGAGCGAATTGATCGTCTGGACCGATGTCGCCATATCGGCGTCCGCCTGGGTGCGGACCCCTTGGACGATGGCGGTGGCGCCGTTGAGCGCGCTCGTCAGGTTCGAGGCGGCGGTAATGACGCTCTGGGCGACCGTGGTGTCGTTCGGCGAAGCGCTGTAGGTCTGCAAGGCGTTCGCGAAGCTCCCCAGGAGGGCCGAGGGCGACTGCCCGTTCGACGGGTCGCCGATCGTCTGGTCGAGCTGATCGAGACCGTTCGACAGAGCCTTCTGGGAGGCGGCCGTGGACTGGGCCACCAGCATCTTCTCGTAAAGGGCCTTGTCCGCCGCCCGCGACACCGAAACGACGCCGCCGGAACCGGTCATCGAGGTCGTGAGGTCGGCGATCTTGCGCGAATAATTCGGATTGTTGGCGCCGTCGATATTGCGCGAAACGATGGCGACTTGCGCCGCGGTGGCCGCGAGCGTGGACTGAGCGATATTCGAGGCGAGGGACAGACTCATTGAGCCGAATTCACCTTGGAGTGGCCCGAAGCCTCATCACTGGCTTCGCAGATTGACGACAACATCCATGAGGTCGGCGCCGGTCTGAAACACCTTCGAATTGGCGGTGTAGCCCCGCTGCGCCTCGATCATCGCGGTAAGCTCCGTCGCGAGGTCGACGGTCGACTGCTCGAGAGAGGAGGAATCGATAGCCCCGAAGCCACCGGAATTCGCCGCGCCGACCACCACTTCGCCTGAATCGATGTTCGGCGAGTAGACATTGCCTGACTCAGGGGTCAAATTGTCCGGGCTCGCCACGGTCGCGAGCGGGATTTTGAAGGCCGGAACGCTGATCCCGTTCTGATAGACGAAGGAGAGCGTGCCGTCATTGGCGATCGCCACATGGTCGAGCGGGCTCGGCGCGTTGCCGTTGGCGTTGGCGCCGATGACCGTATAGCCGGTGCCGAGCTGCGTCGTCTTGGATAGGTCGAGCGCAAAATTCTGCCCATTCGGGATCGGAATCGAGACCGGCGACCCGGAGGTGAGATTGCCCGTCGCACTGAATGTGAGTGTCTGGGTCGCGAGCGGCGGGTTGGAGTACGGAAATCCGCCTCCGGCCGCCGCGCCGGCCTGATTGTAGACGGCTGCTTCCCAGGTATCGGGACCTGTCCCCGTCTTCGTGAAGTAGACGTCGAGGGTCACCGCGTTTCCGAGATTGTCGTAGGTGACGAGCGAGGTCTTATCGGTAGGGGTTGCCGAAGCGTTGTTGGCGGAGGGGAGATTGGCGGCGGTGGTGACCACGGTCGCTGCGGCGGGCAGGTTTGCCGAGAAGGTTCCGGCCGTCGACGGTGTCGCTTGCAGAGCGGTCTGGCTGACATTGACCTTCTGCAGGCCGGTCAGGCCGTTCGCCACGCCTGTCCCGCTGCCCGTGCTCAGATCGTAGCCCATCAGGAAGAAGCCCGCGGCGTTGACCAGATTACCCGAAGCGTCGGGGACGAATGAACCGGCCCGCGTCAAGAACGGCGTTCCGCCGGCGTTGTTGACCAAGAAGAAGCCGTTGCCGTTGATCGCGAGGTCGGTCGCCGAGGTCGTACCTTGGATATTGCCCTGCGCGGTGACCCCGTAGCGCACATTGGTGTTGACGCCGCCCGAGGTATATGCGGACGGCGAGGAGTTGCCGAGCAAGGTCGAGAATTCGGTCGTCGCCCGCTTGTAGCCCGTGGTGTCGGAGTTCGAGATATTGTCCGAGACGGTGGACAGCTTGTTCGCCTGGGCGCTCATGCCGGAGACGCCGGTGCGCATCATTCCAAATAGGCTCATCGGTCATTCTCCCATCCGTGGGTGGTCTCAGCGGGCATGTCCATGGGAACCTGCTTGAAGCTTGTCTCGATCAACTGGAGAAGGAAAGTGCGGCAGGCCGTCACGGCTCGAGCCGATATCCGAGATAGCGCTTGGAATCGATCGGATCGTAGCCGAGCAGATGGCGGAGCTTCTTGCGCAGCTTGCTGATATGACTTTCGACCACGTTCTCCTCGACATTTTCGTCGAAGATTCCGTAGATCGAATTGAATATTTGCGATTTGCTGACCCGTCGTCCCTGGTTGTTGACGAGATATTCGAGGATCCTGCGCTCGCGCCGCGGCAAGGGCAGCACCTGGCCCCTGATCTCGGGGTCGCGACCGTCGAAATAGACTCGCATCTCGCCGACGACGGTGTGATCGGCCTTGGTCTCGGCGCGCCGCCGGATGGCGCCGACCCGGGCCAGGATCTCGCGCACATGGATCGGCTTGCGGACCACGTCATCGACGCCGGCCGCGAACAGCTCCAGCGTCTGCTCGAGGCATTGGCTTTCGTTCATGGCGATCACCGGCGCGCGCGAGCGCTCCTTGATCATCTTCGGGTAGCTCTCGCGGCTGCGGCAATCGCCGAGCAGGAAAGCCTCGACCGCTCCGAGGTCCGGCGCGGCGGCCGTTCCGACCCATTCGCGGAACTCCTCGGGGCAAAAGCCGGTCGAGGAGATGCCCTCGCTCCCGAACCGGCTCGCATAGCCGTTCGTGACCATTTCTCGTTCGTCGACAATAATGAACAAGCGAAAGCCCTCCGAACCCGTCATGGTTTCGGCTGAATTACTGTGAAATTTCAGGTAGTGCCGGTGATCAGGAGATAATCGCCAACTCGCCCCTCAGCCTCGTAAAAATACTTAGTTGGCGATGGTTAACAGCTGGTTAATCCAGAGGGGAACGGTGGAGAAAGTTTCTCGATCCCTCGGCAATGCCGGGCGCGTTTCCTGCCGCCGTCATTTCCTCGGCTGCAGCGCGTCCGCGAGCTCGCGGAAGGCGTCGTCGCTGCGCGGCGACTGCGGCGACTGCAGCATCGCATTGTAGATCTTCGGGACCAGCGCCACGGCTTGATCGAGATCCGCGTCGTTGCCGGGTTGGTAGCCGCCCATCAGCCGCAGATCGCGCGTCTCCTCGAAGCGCGCCACCATGGCCCGCAGCTTGGCGACGAGCGCGCTCTGCTCGGGCGTCCAGACGTGATGGGCGAGGCGCGAAACCGACGACAGCACGTTCATCGCCGGATATCGTCCTTGATCGGCGATCGGCCGGTCTAAGACGATGTGCCCGTCGAGCGTGCCGCGAATCGAATCGGCGACCGGGTCGTTGTGATCGTCGCCGTCGACCAGGACCGCGAACACCCCCGTTATGGAGCCCGAGCCTTCCTCGCCGGGCCCGGCGCGTTCGAGCAACTTCGGCAGGTCGCTGAAGACGCTCGGGGCATAGCCGCGCGCCACCGCGGGCTCGCCGGCCGCGAGCGCCGCATCGCGCGCCGCATGGGCGAAGCGCGTGACCGAATCGAGGATCAGCAGCACCTGGTCGCCGAGGTCGCGGAAATATTCCGCGACGTTCATCGCGGTCTTCGGCGCCAGGCGACGCATCATCGGGCTTTCGTCGCCGGTCGAGACGACCGTCACGGCCCGCTGCCGGTTGGCGGCGAGAGCCTCGTCGAGGAACTCGCGCACCTCGCGCCCGCGCTCGCCGACAAGGGCGATCACCACCGTGTCGAAACCCTTGCAGCCCGCGAGCATGGACAGCAAGGTCGATTTGCCGACGCCCGAGCCCGAGAAAATGCCGATGCGCTGGCCGGCGCAGAGGGGGCTGAAGAAATCGATGATCCTGACGCCCGTGCGCAGCGGCGACTTGACGCGCGAGCGGCGCATGGGCGTCGGGGGCGCGGCGTCGGACGCCATGCTACGCTCGCCGCGGCGGAGCGGGCCCGCCCCGTCGATCGGCGCGCCCAAGGCATTGACGACCCGGCCCTTCCAGCTCGGATGCGGAGAGATCGAGAGGCGTCCCAACCGATAGGCGACGCTGCCGAGACCGGTATCGAGCTTGGCGGAGAAGGGCTTGACGATGGCGCGCGACGCGTCGAGGCGCACCACCTCGCCGATCTCGGCGCGGCCGTCGACCGTGAAGCTGACGCACTCGCCGAGCTGGAGGAAGCGCGACAGGCCCGATACGCAATAATGGCTCGGCGTCACCTCGGTGATGCGCCCGCCGATCCGCAGCGGCTGCAGATCCTGCACCGCGGCATCGACGGCCCGCTCGAGGCGATGAAGCGCGTGCATAGACAGGCCGGCGATCAGCGCTCAGGCTCGGCCGCCACGATGGGCGCTCATGACGAGCCGCCGAGCGTCTTGATGGCGTCTTGGAGCGAGGATTCCGAACCTTGGATCATGCTGCTCACGCTGTCGAACGCATGCGAGACCATGATCAGCTTGGTCATCTCCATGACCGGGTTCACATTGGCGTTCTCGACGAAGCCCTGCACGATGCCGTTCGACACGAAGTCGAGGACGGCGGTCGCCGGCCTATCGGGCACGAGGCCGCCGAAATTCGAGCGCGTGAGCTTCGCCTTGTCGTCGATCTTGAACAGGCCGATGGCGCCGACCTGCCTTCCGTCCTGCGTGATCATGCCGTCATTGGAGATCGCCGGCGTACCCGCGGCCGGGTCGAGGACGATCGGCGTGCCGCCGGCATCGAGCACCGGATGGCCCTCCACATTCTCGAGCGTCCCGGTCTCCAGCAGGCGCATGCGACCGTCGCGCGTATAGGCGGTGCCGCCGGGCGTCTTGATGGCCAACCATGCGTCGCCCTGGATTGCGACATCCAAGGGATTGTCGGTCTTCGTCATGCCGCCGCTGCGGCGCGAGACGTAGTCGCTGCCGGTCGAGCTGAAAGCGACATTGTTGCCGCCGGCCTTCTCGACGAGAGCCTCGAATTTCACTTCGTCGGCGCGGAAGCCGACCGTGTTCATGTTGGCGACGTTGTTGGCTATGGTGTCCATCCGCTTCTTCAGCGCGACCTGCGCGGAGAGCGACACGTAGAGGCCCGATTGCATCGCTCAAGGGCCCCCGAGCTTGAGAGCTTGCAGGCTCTGCAGGAGATCGGTGCTGATGCCGGTCAGTCCTTGCCCGATGAGGAGCGCGGCATTGGCGGGCGAGGATGTGGCGGAGGAATTGCCGAGGTCGTAGAGCGCAGTGAAGCGCTGGATGAAGGCCTGCAGCTTCGTCGGATTCTGCAGATCGGCGATATTGAGCTGGCTCGAAATAGTCTGGGCCTGGATGGCGATGTCCTGCGCGGAGCTCGCCGCCGGGATGTCGAGCGCGGTCTGCACGACCTTCAAGAGAGCCGGATCGGCAAGAATATTGTAGGCGGTCTTTATGGTGGGAGCCATGCGCTGGAAATAGAGCGCCAGGCGAACGCCCTGGTTCTGGTTGCCGGCATCGTCCTCCAGCGTCTGGCGTACATACTGGCTGACGGTGCCGCCCTGGGCAGCGGCGGAAGACGTTGTCGCAGCGCCGTCGGCGGCGAAGTTGAAGGCCGTGGCGAAGGCCTTGTAGCGCGGATCGGTCAAGGTGTTCGCCGGGCTGTGGGGATCGGTAATCCCGCCCTGAAGCACTTGGCGCATCAAGCCCTTGGCATAGGTCATGTCCTCGAGGCCATAGGCCTTCATGGCATAGGAGAACAAATTGTAGTTGTTCAAGAACGCATCGATGGTTTTCACCTTGCCTATATTGGCCAGGTAATATTGGGTCTGGTTCGCGACCGCCGGCTCGGCCGCCGTACTCGCCAGCGAGGTGGTGAGGTTTCCGTTGATCGATTGAAAGCTCGCATAGGTGCTCAGCATGGCGCAGTCCTCCCGACCAGGCGCCGCAACCTCCGCCAGAGAACTTGCCCGAGGCTGACCTGGAGAGCGGCCTTCGCGCCCGCGGCCGCGCACTTCAGCCCCGCACAAGGCTCGGCTCATACCGATTGGCGGCGCGGTTTTTTCGGCGGGTTTTGGAGGTCGGCCTTGGGCTTCGTGATCGGTCTCGTCGTTGCGATCGGCTGCATGTTCGGCGGCTTCGCCGCTCTCGGCGGCCATCTCGAAGTCATCTGGCAGCCTTGGGAGCTCGTCATCATCGGCGGTTCCGCGCTCGGTACCTTCATCATCGCCAATCCGACATCGACGATCATGGACACGGGCCGCGCCTCGATCGAGGCGATCCTCGGGACGTCGCTGAAGCAACGCGATTATCTCGATGTCCTGGGCGTGCTGCACTCGCTGATGCGCGAGCTGCGCGGCAAGTCGCGCAACGAGGCGGAAGCCCATGTCGACAATCCCGAGGAGTCGGAAATCTTCAAGAGCTTTCCGAAGGTCCTGGCCAATAAGGAATTGCTGCATTTCATCTGCGATTACTGCCGGCTGATCATCATCGGCAATGCCAGGACGCACGAGATCGAAGCGCTGATGGACGAAGAGATCCATACCATCGCCAAGGACAAGTTGAAGCCCTATCTCGCCTTGCAGACGGTTGCCGACGGCCTGCCGGCGCTGGGGATCGTGGCCGCTGTGCTCGGCGTGATCCACGCGATGGGCGCGCTCGATCAGTCTCCCGAGTTGCTGGGCGGTCTGATCGGCGCGGCGCTGGTGGGTACCTTCGCCGGCATCTTCATGTCCTACGGATTCGTCGGCCCGCTCGCCCACAAGATCAAGATCACGCGCGAGAAGAAATGCCGGGTCTACGTCATCGTCAAGCAGACGCTGCTCGCCTTCATGAACGGCGCGATGCCGCAAATCGCGCTCGAGCACGGCCGCAAGACCATCCCGGCGGCCGAGCGGCCGACCATCGACGAAGTCGAAACCGAGACCATCTCGGTCGGCACGGCGAAGGGTGCGCCGGACGCCCTGCCGCAGGCGGCTTGAGCGCCATGCAAGAGGCTCCAGCCGCGCCGGTGCCGCGCGATATCGACAGGCTGCTCGATGCGGCGGGCATCTCCATCGAGAGGCTGCCCATGCTGCGGATCGCCATCGATCGCATGGCGACCCTTTGTTCGGACAGCTTCAGGCCGATGTCGGCCTCACCCGCTTTTTTCTCGCCGACCAAGATCGCCACGGGGCGCATCGGGGACATCCTCGAATCCTATGCCGGCAATGTGGTCGCGGCCGTCTACCATGCGACGGAATGGGATTCGCGCATCGTGCTCGGGCTCGACCGCAAATTCCTGTTCGCCGCGGTCGAGACAGTGTTTGGGGGAGACGGTGAGGAGCCACAATTCGAGGATGAGAGACCGTTCTCGACGCTCGAGCTTCGCGTCGCCCAGGCAATTTTCGAGCAGGCCGTCAATGCGCTGAAGGCGTCGTTCGCCAGCGTGGCCGATACGCCCTTCAAATTCGAGCGCATCGAAACGCGAATGGACTTCGTGAATATCGGCCGCCCGAAGAATCTGGCGGTGGTCGCCAAGATCGGCCTGAAGGCGCTCGGGCGTGGCGGGGAGATGTTCGTCGTCATCCCGCAGACGGCCCTCAATCCGATGCGGCAGAGCCTGGCCCGTGACCTTTCGAGCGATGTGTCGGCGCGCGATCCGCGCTGGAGCAAGCAATTCGAGAACGAGATCCGCCGCACCGAGGTCACCTTGAAGGCGATGATCGAGGAGCGCCAATTCACGCTGGGCGATATCGCGGCGCTCGAGGTCGGCCACGTGCTGAAGCTGCAGGCGACGCCGAAGAGCCGCGTCAAGCTCGAATGCAATGACGAGGCGCTGTTCTGGTGCCAGCTCGGCCAGGGCGAGGGATCGTACACGGTTCGCATCGAGGATTTCGTCGACCAAGAGCAGGAGTTCCTGGATGACCTGCTGCCTCGCTGATCGCCGCGCGGGAACGCCGGCGCGCCAGTCCGCCCGCCCCGCCCCGCAACACAGTTCGACCGAAGAGAGCAGCCGCGATGTCGCTTGACAATCATCCCTTCGCGAAGGCCGTCGCCGACGCCGCCGACCCCGCCGGGACCTCCGATGCCCTCCGCAAGGACCAGCCGGACAGCCCACGCAATATCGAGGCCATCCTGCGCATCCCGGTCGACGTGCAGGTGGTGCTCGGCTCGGCGACCATGCCGGTCGCCAACCTCATCAAGCTCGGTCGCGGCGCCGTCATCCCGCTCGATCACCGCGTCGGCGAGCCGGTCGACGTCGTCGTCAACGGGCGGATCGTGGCGCGCGGAGAGGTCGTGGTGGTCGAGGACGACAACTCCCGCTTCGGCGTTTCGCTGACGGAGATCGTCGGCCCGACCGGCTCCGACCAGAATAGCTGAGCGGCCACGGCACGATGGCCCCGGTCGGCAATGTGAGAGGCGGCTCGCGTCCGAAGCCGCTCAAGGGAGCAGACAAGGTCGCGGCGCTGCTGCTCACCCTGGACAAGTCGATCGCGGCGCGATTGCTCGCCCGTTTCGACCCTGTGGAGCTGCGGCAGATCACACGCGCCGCCGCCGATCTCGGCGCGGTCCCGGCGGCAACGCTCGAGGTTCTGATCGAAGAGTTCGCAGGCCATTTCGCGACAGGCGTCGATCTCGTCGGCTCAGCCGGGCAGGCCCAGCAATTGCTGTCCGGCGTCGTTCCGCCCGAACAGGTCGCCGACATCATGTCGGACGTGCTCGGGAATGCGAACCATTCGCTCTGGGAACGGCTGTCGGCAGTCTCCGAGAGCGTCTTTGCGGGCCACTTGGCGAAGGAACACCCGCAAGCCGCCGCCCTGATCCTCTCGAAAGTCAGCCCGAGCTGCGCCGCCAAGGTGATGGGCCATCTGCCGCGCGAGCTGCGCAACGGCCTGATGCGCCGCATGCTCTCCTTCAAGCCGGTGATGGAGCCGACCATCCGCATTCTCGAAGGGGCGCTGCACGAGGACCTTCTGGCGAATGTAGCGCGCAACACCAATGCCGACAGCCATGCGCGCATGGCTGACATCATCAACAAGATGGAGCGCAACCAGATGGAAGACGTGCTCCAGAGCCTCTCCGAATCGCGCCCGAGGGAGGCCGAGGTGCTCAAGGGCCTGCTGTTCACTTTCGACGACATCGTCAACCTGTCGCCCAAGGCTCGCATGACCCTGTTCGATCAAGTGCCGACGGAGCGCGTCGTCCTCGCCTTGAAGGGAACCGGGACGGAGTTCCGCGACCTCGTCTTGTCGTCGCTCGCCTCGCGCGCCAAGCGCATGGTCGAGGCCGAGCTCACCAACGGCGAGCCCGCCCCGCAGCGCGATGTTCTCAAGGCCCGCCGCGCCATCGCCGATCTCGTCCTTGAAATGGCGGAGAAGGGCCTGATCGAGCTCAACGGCTCCGATGAGGAGAGCGCCCTCGTTCAGTGAGGTGCCCGAACCTGACACTGACCGTATCGGGGCAGAAACGGCTCTAGGCGATGGCTGCGACGAACGACGACAACAAGACCGAAGAGGCGACCGAGAAGAAGCTTCACGACGCGATCGAGAAGGGCCACATCCCGCTATCGCGCGAGGCGTCGATCTTCTCCTCCATCATCGGCATATTGATCGTCACGGGCTTCCTGGTGAAGGAAGGCGCCTTGCGCCTCGCCACCACGCTGCAACGGCTCATGGACGATCCGAGCGGCTGGTCGCTGCGCGACAGCGCGGATGCGGCTTCGCTATTCGGCGCAGTCTTGGGCGAGGCGTTCAAATTCCTGCTGCCGCTCGTGGCGACGCTCAGCCTCTTCGGCTTCATCGCCTCATTCGCGCAAAACGCGCCGCGCCTCGCCTTCGACCGCATCCAACCCGACCTTTCGAGGCTGTCGCCCACCCAAGGCTGGACCCGCCTCTTCGGCTTGCAAGGCCAGACGGAATTCCTGAAGGCGGTGATCAAGTTCGCCGGCATCAGCGCCATCATCTTCATTCTCTTGCGGTCCGAGCAGTCGAGCTTCATGAACGCCATGTTCACGGAGCCGACCGCGCTGCCGGAACTGATCCTGGCGATGACGATGCGCCTGCTCGCCGCGGTCGCCATCGCGGCGGTGCTCCTGGTCACCGTCGATATGCTGTGGGCGAGGCTCAAATGGCGACGCGATCTGCGCATGACGCGCCAGGAGCTCAAGGACGAGCTGAAACAGGCCGAGGGTGATCCGCTGATCCGAGCGAAGCTGAGGTCATTGGCGCTCGATCGCTCGCGCAAGCGCATGATCGCCGCCGTGCCGCGCGCCACATTGGTGATCGCCAACCCGACCCATTACGCCATCGCGCTGCGCTATGTGCGCGAAGAGGGCGGCGCGCCGCTCGTCCTCGCCAAGGGCAAGGACCTGATCGCCCTCAAGATCCGCGAGATCGCCGAGCAGAACGAGATTCCGATCGTGGAAGACAAGGCTCTGGCAAGGTCCATGTACGATAGTGTCGAGGTGGATCAGATGATCCCGCCGGAGCTGTATCGGGCCGTCGCCGAGGTGGTCCATTTCCTCTACGCGAAGAAGGCTGGGAGGATGGCCGCAAGATGAAAGTCGACTATCCATGTTGATCGAGCAACGCCAAGACCATCTCCTGGTGCGTGAAAAGGCGCTTGCCGAAGGCGTAAAGCAGGTCGCGGCCGAGCTGCGGCTCGTCGATCTCGTCGATTTCATCACCTATATCCGCACCGAACAGTTCGCGAATATCGAGGACATCGTCAATTCCTCGGTCGAGCTGTTCTTCGAGCCCGGCACGCTCACCTTCGGTTGGGCCGCCGATCTCAGCGTCGACTGGGGCGGCTCGCCGAGGATCATGCTCGATATGGAATTCCGGCATCTTTCGGTGTCGGTCTTCTTCGGCCTCGAGCTCGAGGCGTGCCATGCCGGCGTCGATATCCGCCACATCTCCTTCGAGGACGCGTCCCATGACCCGCGGGAGAACACGAAGCGGCTCATCGAGGCGATCGCCGAGGCGCGATTGCCCGCATCGCCAGGCGATGACGGTAACTAGTGTGGTGAATTTGAAGTTCCTATCCCATGGATGGCATGCGCGCGGTAGGAACTTCAAATTCGAAAACCACACTAGAAACAATAACTTGCTAGTGCAGCTTTTGAATCCGAAATTCGCCCGGTGCGTTGCCCCAATGTGATGCGAATTTCGGATTCGCTGCACTAGCCCGCCGCCTCCGGGATCTCGGCGGTCTCGAGGAAGTGCTCGAGCCAGTGGATGTCATAGTCGCCGTTTTGGATATCAGGACTGCGCACCAAGGCGCGGAACAGCGGCAAGGTGGTGTCGATGCCGGCGACCACGAATTCGTCGAGCGCGCGCCGCAGCCGCATGAAGCACTCATTGCGCGTGCGGCCATGCACGATCAGCTTGCCGATCAGGGAATCATAGTGGGGCGGGATGGAATAGCCCTGATACACGGCGGAATCGACGCGCACGCCGAGCCCGCCCGGCGGATGATAATAATCGATGCGGCCTGGCGAAGGGCGAAAGCTCACCGGGTTCTCGGCGTTGACCCGGCATTCGATGGCGTGCCCCATGAGCCGCACCTCGTCCTGCCGGAGCGGCAGCTCGCCCCCGGCGGCAACGCGAATCTGCTCGTTGACGAGATCGATGCCGGTGATCATCTCGGTGACCGGATGCTCGACCTGGATGCGGGTGTTCATCTCGATGAAGTAGAACGAGCCGTTCTCGTAGAGGAACTCGACGGTGCCGGCGCCTAGATATTGCAGCTCGCACATAGCGGCCCGCACCGTCTCCATGATCTTCGAGCGCTGGGCGTCGTTGAGCGCCGGCGAGGGGCCTTCCTCCCAGATCTTCTGATGCCGGCGCTGCAAGGAGCAGTCCCGCTCGCCGAGACAGATGGCGCCGCCGCGTCCGTCGCCCAACACCTGGATCTCGATATGGCGTGGTTTTTCGAGATATCTCTCGAGATAGATCGCGTCATCGCCGAAGGCGGCCTTGGCCTCGCTCCGCGCCGTCTGCAAGGCGGCCGTCAACTCGTCCTCGGCGCGCACGACCTTCATGCCGCGCCCGCCGCCGCCCGCCGCCGCCTTGACCAGAACCGGATAGCCGATCGAGGCCGCGATTCGCTTGGCTTCCTCGACATCGCCGATGCCGCTCTCCGACCCCGGCACGACCGGGATGCCGAGCCTGACCGCGGTGCGCTTCGCCTCGATCTTGTCGCCCATCAGCCGGATATGTTCGGGTTTCGGTCCGATGAAGCCGATATCATGATCGCCCAGGATATCGGCGAAGCGGGCATTCTCGGCAAGGAAGCCATAGCCCGGATGCACCGCGTCCGCCCCGGTGATCTCGCAAGCGGCGAGAAGCGCGGGGATGTTCAGATAGCTGTCGCGCGCCGGCGGTGGGCCGATGCAGACGCTCTCGTCGGCAAGCCGCACATGCATGGCGTCGGCATCCGCGGTCGAATGCACCGCGACCGTCGCGATTCCGAGCTCCTTGCAGGCACGCAGCACCCGCAGCGCGATCTCGCCGCGATTGGCGATGAGGATCTTGTCGAACATGCGTCCTCAGACCGACGCTCGCCGGCGGAGTGTCCACGTCATTCGATCACCATCAGCGGCTCGCCGAACTCGACCGGCTGGCCGTCCTCCACCAGGATCTCGCTGACCGTGCCCGAACGCGGCGCGGTGATCTCGTTGAAAGTCTTCATCGCCTCGATCAGGAGGATGCGCTCCCCCTCCTTCACGGTGGAGCCGAGCTCGACGAAGGGCTTGGCCTCCGGCGCGGGGCGCCGAAAAGCCGTTCCGACCATGGGCGAGGTGACGATCTTGTCCTTGCGCGCCGCGTCATTCGCCGCTGCGGCCGCCGGCTCGACCGGCGCTTGAGCCGCCGCCGCCGCCGCGGGGGAAGCCATCGCAGGCGCTGCGACCGTCAAGGTCACGTTGCGGGCGACGCGCACCCGCAGATCCCCCTTCTGGACCTCGATTTCGGTGAGATCGGTTTCGGCAAGCAGTTTCGCGAGCTCGCGGACGCTGTCGGCGTCGAAGGGGTTTTGCTTGCGCATGCTCTCTCAGGTCTCCGCGGCCGGGCGGCCCTAGGTTTGCTGTTGCAGTAGATCGGCCAGCGCCTCGATCGCTGCTTCGTAGCCAAAGGGTCCCAATCCGGCGATCACCCCCTTGGCCACGGACGAGACATAGGAATGATGCCTGAAGCCCTCGCGCGCATGCACATTCGTCAGATGCACCTCGATGACCAGCGCGTCGACGCCGCGGATCGCGTCGTGCAAGGCGATGGAGGTGTGCGTGTAGGCGCCGGCGTTCAGCACGATCCCGGCCTTCGCCCGACCCGCCTCCTGGATCTGGGTGACCAGCTCGCCCTCGTGATTGGTTTGCGCGAAAAAGAGGTCGAGGGACAAGGCCTTGGCCTTGGCGCGGCAGCGCGCCTCGATATCGGCGAGCGTCACCCGGCCGTAGATCGCGGGCTCGCGCGTGCCGACAAGATTGAGATTCGGTCCGTTGAGGACGTGGACGGCGGCCATGCGGGCAGAGATACCTCTTCGGCGCGCGAGATGCGGCAACAAGCCGCTTCTAGCGTCCCGAGGCGGAGAGGGGAAGGGCCGCGTGCGGGACCGTATCCGGCCAGGTCTCCTGCGCGAAGCTCAGCAGACCGTCCGACCGCATTGGCGGACGGCAGCGATCTGCGCCTTCATCTCGTCGTCCTCCTGCGCCCCGAAAACGACATCGTCGCCGAGCACGAAGGCCGGAGTGCCGCGCAGGTTGAGTAGCTGGCTCAAGCGGTCCGAATCGGTGAGCGCCGCCTTGACGGCATCGCTCTCGGCGTCCTTTTCGAGGCGCGCCATGTCGAGACCGGATTCCTTGGCGACCTGGAGGGCTTGCGCTTTCGCCACCAAGCGCGAGGCGGAGAACAGCTTCTTGTGAAAATCCCAGAACTTCTCGGGCGAGAGCTGGTTCTTGGCCGCCAGCGCGATCTTGGCGGCCTCGATCGATTCCGGCGGATGCACGATGGGCAAATCGCGCAGCACGATCCTGAGCTTCGGATCGGATTTGAGGAGGGCATCGAGGGTCGTCATCGCCTTGCGGCAATAGGGGCAGTTGTAGTCGAAGAATTCGACCAGCGTCACATCGCCGCCGGGATTGCCGACCACCGTGCCGGCCTCGGTGTCGTAGATCGCCTTCGATTCCGTCTTGAGCGCGGTCTTGACGGCGGCGTTCTCGGCCTCCTTCTGGCGCTTGTCGAGCTCGAGCAGCGCCTCCTGCACGATCTCTGGATGGGCCATGATATAGCCCTTGACCAACTGCTCGATCGCGGTCTTCTGCTCCGGCGTGAACAGCGGCGCGTTGTCGGCGCGCGCGGGCCGCGACGGCAATACCAGCGTGGCCATCGCGACAACCGCCGTGAACGCGGCGAGAAGGCCTCTCGGTCGGGTCATCTTGGTCTCCTGGAAGAGCGCGACCGGCGGTCGTCGCCAGCAGGCCATAACAGATTGATAGGGAGCCGAGAATGCGGCACGGCCAAGGCAAAACGGGCGTGACGCTCGATCAGGCGTCGCCGGACCGCGAGGCGCCCGCTCACGATGCCGCGATCCCGCAGCCGGCGCGCCGCGCCGCCGTCGCTCCCTTCATCGCCATGGAAGTGCTGTCGCAGGCCGTCGCCATCGAGGCCAAGGGCGGCAACGTCGTGCATATGGAGCTCGGCGAGCCCGGCGCGCCTGCGCCGCTGGTCGCGCGCGAGGCAGCCAAGCGCGCCATCGATGAGGGCCGCATCGGCTACACGCCGGCGCTCGGCCTGCAGTCATTGCGCGAGCGCATCGCGCGCCATTACGGCAACGCCTACGGGGTGAGCGTCGATGCGGGACGCGTCGCCGTCACTACGGGCTCTTCGGCCGGTTTCATCCTCGCTTTCCTCGCCTGCTTCGAGGCGGGCGATCGCGTCGCCATCGCGTCGCCCGGCTATCCAGCCTATCGCAATATCCTCGAGGCGCTCGGCATCGAGCCCGTCATCATCGAGACCGGTCCAGCCGATCGCTGGGCGATGACACCGCGGGCGATCGCCGCGGCGCATCGGGCAAAACCCCTCAAGGGCGTGCTGGTCATGAGCCCCGCGAACCCGACCGGGGTGATGATGGGCAAAGCCTCGATCGCGGCGCTCGCCGCGCAATGCCTGCGCCTCGGCCTCTGGTTGGTTTCCGACGAGATCTATCACGGCCTCACGTATGACGCGCCGGCGACGACGGCGCTGACGCCGGCCCCGGACGCGATCATCGTCAACAGCTTCTCGAAGTATTTCTGCATGACCGGCTGGCGCATCGGCTGGCTCATCCTGCCGGAACGCCTGGTGCGGCCGGTCGAGCGTCTGGCCCAGAACCTGTTCATCTCGCCGCCCTATGTGTCGCAGGTCGCGGCGGAAGCGGCTTTCGAGGCGAAGCGCGAGCTCGAAGCCGTGAGGGCGGGTTATGCGCGGAGCCGAGCGCTTCTCCTCGAGGCGTTGCCGCGCATCGGGCTGACGGATCTTCTCCCGGTCGACGGCGCCTTCTATGTCTATGGGGACGTGGCGCGCCTCACCAATGATTCGGTCGAGTTCTGCCGCCGCGCCCTCGTCGAAGCCGGGGTCGCGATCACGCCGGGCGTCGATTTCGACCGCGAGCGTGGCGCCCGCTATATGCGCCTCTCATTCGCCGGTGCGCCCGAGAGCGTGCGGGAAGGCATCGAGCGGCTCGGAAATTGGCTGAGAGGCGGGGTCTGAGCCGGCGCCTCAGTTCCGCATGATGTGCCTGCGCCCGAAGATGCCGGCGATGACGCGGTCGGTCTCGCTCGACCAACCGGGGCCGGCCTCGCGCGTCTCGGCCTGGCCTTCTCCCGGCACGATATGCACGATGCGGTAGCCGCGCGCCTTCAGCTGGCGCAGGAAGTCGGGCATCATCGCGACGGTCTGGGCGCGCGTGTCGTGGAACAGGATGATGCCGCGCTTCTCCCTTTCCAGCCGAGCGAGCGTCACCGCCGCCTCGTCTTGCGGCGTCATCGGCCACCAATCACCCGCCCAGAGATCGGCGCCGAAGACGCCGATATCGCGCGAGGCGAGCCAGCCATTGAGCGCCGGCGCGTCCGCGAAGCCCGGATAGCGGAAGAAGGGGGTTCGCGGCTTGTCGCCGGCCTTGCCGTAGACGGCCTCGTCGACCGCCTTGATGCCGAGGTCGATATCGGCGCGTGCCCGCGCGGCGGGGATCAGGCGCATCAACGGGTGCGAGAAGCTATGATAGCCGACCGTGTGGCCCTCGTCGGCGACGCGCTTGGCGAGCGCGGGCGCCTCGGCCGCCATCCGCCCGATCATGAAGAAAGTGGCCCGCACGCATTGCGCCTTCAGCACGTCGAGCAGTCTCGCGGTGGTCGCGGGAAACGGCCCGTCGTCGAAGGTGAGAACCACCTCATGATCGGCAAGAGCGAGCGTTCGCGGGTAGGTCTTGAGCCCGACCTCGAGCCCGCCTTGCGTGCCGACCGGCATGACGCGCGAGGTGCCGAGCGCCTGCGGGCCGCAGGCCGGCGCCGCCGGGGACGGCGAGGCGCACAGCAGCGCGGCGATGACAGCGCCGAGGGCCAACGGGCGCGAAACAATGTCGCCCACGCTCACCTCACCCATCGCGGCGCCCAGAAGAACAGCAAGGAATGCTTTCCCATATCCGGTCGTCGGGGCCATTCCCGACCTCGCAACTCCTCAATCCTTCGCGCCATGCGGGCCATGTGAACGCTTCGTTAAGGCGATGACGCAAAATTGTAACGTCACCGCCAGCGGCGATTTCACTTCGCTGCGAATTCGGATATGGGTGTTGCGTCATGAGATTCCAAACAGAGCGCCGCGGCGCTCGGTTGTCCGGCTGGCCGCTTCTGGGCGCCCTGGTTGGCGCGACGATTGCGTTCGGGCTCGCGGCTTGCTCGTCGACCATGGACCTGTCGTCCGACCCGACGCCCAACAGCTATCCGATCCATGGCGTCGATGTCTCCTACTACCAGGGCACGATCGACTGGCCCGCCGTGCGAGCCGACGGGACGACTTTCGCCTATATCAAGGCGACCGAGGGCGGCGATGTCGCCGATCAGAGGTTCAACGAGAATTGGGAGGGCGCGGGCCAGGCAGGCCTGCGCCGAGGCGCCTATCATTTCTACTATTTCTGCCGGCCGGTGGAGGAGCAGATCGCCTGGTTCAAGGAGCATGTGCCGGTTGATCCCGATGCACTCCCGCCGGCGCTCGACATGGAGTGGAACCCGCAATCGAAGACTTGCCACCTGCGCCCCCCGCGCGAGAAAATCCTTGCCGATATGCAGATATTCCTGGACGAGCTGGAACGCTATTACGGCAAGCGCCCGGTCATCTATTCGAGCATCGATTTCCATCGCGACGTGCTCGAGGGCGCCTTCGACGATTACGCCTTTTGGCTGCGTAGCGTGAAGGGCTTCCCATCGACGCGCTATGGCGACCGGCGCTGGCATTTCTGGCAATACACGGAGAAGGGTTCGCTTCCCGGAATCGCCGGCAGGATCGACAAGAACGCCTTCGTCGGCACCCATGCGGATTGGGCGAAATTCGTCGACGGCAAGCTCGATCCGCGCGAATGGCCGTGACGGCTCGCCTCCGGGGCGAATGACCTGCCAGGCTCTCGCAATGGTGAACGGCGGCTGGCTTTGATCGCTTGCTCGTGGCGGGCTTGACCCCTAACTCCGCTGTCTCGCGGCAACCCATCCCGGCAGGATCTGCCGGAGCAGCCGAATCGGTGCAGAAGGCTCCATGAACGTGCTGTGGCGCGGCTCCTTGGTGCAGCGGCTGCGGCTCGTCTCGGGCCTCGTGCTGTTCACCTTCGCGCTCACGCATTTTCTCAATCACGCCGTCGGCCTGATCAGCCTTGAAGCGATGATCGCGGTCGACAGGTGGCGCATCGCGGTGACGCGCTCGGAACTGGGCACCGCCGTGCTCCTTGCGGCGCTCCTGGTCCATGTCGGCCTGGCGTTGCGCAAGGTCATGGGAGTGCGAAGCTGGCGGATGCCGCGCTGGCAGATCGCGCAGATCCTGTTCGGCTTCGCCATCCCGTTCTTCCTCCTCCCGCATTTGGTGGGCACGCGCATCGCCGCCGCGGCGCTCGGCATCGCCACCAGCTATCCTTACGAGCTGTCGCGGATTTGGCCCGCCACCATGCCGGGCCAGACGATCCTTCTGCTGATCGTGTGGACGCATGGCTGCATCGGCCTGCATTTCTGGCTGCGGCTCGCGCCTTGGTACGACAGGCTTCGCCCATTCTTGCTGACAAGCGCGGTGCTCATACCCTTCGCGGCGCTTGCCGGCGTGATGATGCAGGCCAGGGCCCTCACCGGCGATCTCACCGGCACTGTCGAGTTCGACGCACTGAAAGCCGAGCTGCGTGGGCCGCCCCCCGATGCGTTGGCGAAGATCGTCACCTGGCGCAGCGAAGCCGAGTTCGCCTTCTACGCGCCAGTCGTCGGCCTGATCCTCCTCCTCGCGGGCGTACTGTGGTGGCGACGGCGGGCCGGCGGGGTCAGCGTCGCCTATGTGGCGGGGCCGACCTTGCGCGCGCCGATCGGGGCGACGCTCCTCGAAATCAGCCGCAGCTTCGGCGTGCCGCATGTCTCGGTTTGCGGCGGCAGGGCGCGCTGCTCGACTTGCCGGGTGCGGGTTCTGGAGCATTCCGCCGCTCTGAGCCCGCCGAACGACGCCGAGGCGCGCACGCTCCGGGCCATCGGCGCCGTGTCCGATATCCGCCTAGCCTGCCAATGGCGTCCGACCGGCGCCGTCACGGTGTTGCGGCTCGTCCAGCCGCTGACGGACGCATCGGCGGCGGCGGGGCGAGCCGCGGACGACCAAGGCGTGGACGCCGAGGCGGCGGTGCTATTCGTCGATATTCGCGGCTTCACGGCGCTCAGCGAGAGCAAGCTCGCCTACGACATCGTGCACATCCTCAACCGCTTCTTCGCGGCCGCGAACACGGCCATCCAGGATTCGGGCGGCGGCATCGACAAATTCATGGGCGATGGGCTGATGGCGCTGTTCGTCGACCCGCGCGGGGTCAATTTCGCCTGTCGGGCGGCGGTCGCCGCGGCCTCGGCGATCGAGCGCCAGCTCACGACCGTCAATCGCGACCTCGCGGCCGAGCTGAAGGAACCGTTGCGCATCGCCATGGGCCTGCATGCCGGCCGGCTGGTGATCGGCCGGATCGGGGCCGGGCGAGCCGCCGCAAGGACGGTGATCGGCCCCGTCGTCAATGTGGCGAGCCGGCTCGAGGCGATCGCCAAGGCCCGCGACGCCGAGCTTGCCCTCTCGCGCGCCGCCGCCGATTGGGCGGCCCTCGACATTACGCGCCTCCAGATCGAAAGGGAGGAGGTGCGCGGCCTCGATCGCAGCATCGAGATCGTGCTGGTCAGCCGACTCGCGGACATCATGGTCGCCGACGCCGGAGCAAGGCCGGCATGACGTTGGCGAGTTTCGACCGCCGACGCCCAATTCGGCAAGATCGAGGTCCGGCGAGTGCTACAGGCGTCACCGTGAATGCGGCGCGGCCGACCTCTGGGTGCACCCCTTTTTCCGCAACGAAGCGGAGGCGTCCGCAGCCGCGCGGACGCTATAGCTCAGCCGCTATAGGCGACGCAATGCTGGGTTTGCTCGCCGAGCTTCTCGATGCCGAGATGCATCACATCGCCAGCCTTCAGGAAGAGCTGCGGCTTCATGCCGAGCCCGACGCCAGGGGGAGTGCCGGTGGTGATCACGTCCCCCGGCTCCAGTACCATGAATTTGCTGATGAAGGCCACGAGATGCTTGACCCCGAAGATCATCGTCTTGGTCGAGCCTGTCTGCCGACGCTTGCCGCTCACGTCGAGGAACATGGCGAGGTTCTGGGGATCCGGCACCTCGTCGGGGGTGACGAGCCAAGGCCCGATCGGACCGAAGGTCGGCGAGCTCTTGCCCTTGGTCCATTGGCCCGTGCCTTCGGCCTGCCAGGCCCGTTCCGACACATCGTTGCAGATGCAATAGCCGGCGACATGGGCAATCGATTGCGCTTCGGTGATGTTATGGGCGCGGCTGCCGATGACGATGGCGAGCTCGACCTCCCAGTCGGTCTTCTTCGAGCCCTTCGGGATCACGACCTGGTCGTTGGGTCCGATGATCGAGGAGGGCGATTTGTTGAAGAGGATGGGTTCGGAGGGGATCTTCGCGCCGGTCTCCGCCGCATGATCGGCGAAGTTGAGCCCGACCGCGATGAAGTTGCCGACACGAGCGACGCAAGGCCCGATGCGCGAACGCGAGTTCGCGAGCGGCAGGGAATGCGGCTTGATCTTGCGCAGTTTGGCGAGCGTCCTCGGTCCGAGCGTCTCACCCGTGATGTCGGGCACGATATCGGTCAGATCCCTGATTTTGCCATCGCCATCGATGAGACCCGGTCTTTCCTTGCCGGGTTTGCCAAATCGGACGAGCTTCATGCGCGGCTTCCTCTGACTGTCGAAAAATTGACGCCCTATCGCGTCACCTTGCGTCGAACATGGTCCGCTGACAAGCGCAGGGCAGGCGTTGAAGGCGCCCTCGGCGAGACCGCTTTGCCACATAATCACCGAGCTGGTCGGGAGACTGTTGCCGAATCGCCACACACGCGGAAAATCGACCGTGCCATCTCCGGCCTCCGACAGGGCATCAGTTGCGCTTTCGCGCGGCCGTCCAAAGTAAGTCTCGGTGCAATGCCGTCCGACTTCGAATGTCCCAAGTATTGTCGCTGACAAAGAGCGAATATGGTCGGCGCAATGCCGGGAGCCGTAGAGGCCGAGCCGGGCGGCGTCACTCCTCGATCGACTGCATTCGTGAGTTGCGCGGCGCGGTCATATTTGTCACAAATGGCGAAACGCAGCGGGCCGGCTGATTCACGGCTCTTGAGAGGCGTGAAGGTTGGAAACGACGAAACCGGGGCAGTTCACATGATAGCGACCAAACGAGCTCTGGCGTCTCTCGCGGTTTCCGCCGGCCTGCTGGCGTCGACGGCGCTGCCTTCCCTCGCGGGCGGCTTCGCCATCCGCGAGCAGAGCGCGGAAGGCCAGGGCATGTCGTTCGCCGGCATGGCGGCAGGCGGCGGGGGTCTGTCGTCCATGTTCTGGAACCCGGCCACCATGACCGATGTAGCGGGCATTAACAGCTCATGGGTCGGCAGCGGCATTTTCCCCAACGGCAAGATCACGCCCAACCCTCTCTCCCCGACGGCGGTCTTCGGCGGCTCGAAAGACGTCATCCTCGACGGCCTCGTGCCGGCGAGCTATGGCAGCTACCAGTTCAACGACAAGCTGTGGCTCGGCTATTCCGCCAACGCCCCCTTCGGCCTTCAGAGCAAGCCCGGCTATAGCTGGGCCGCGCAAGTCTATGGGCGTTCGGCGAAGGTGTTCTCCTTCGACGTGACTCCGTCGGCGGCGTATAAGGTCAATGACTGGATCAGCATCGGGGTGGGATTGCAGATCGAGTATTTCAAGACGCGCCTGACGCAGGCGCTCGGCATCCTCCCGACGGCCCCGAGCGTCATACTCGAGGGCGACGATACGAGCGTCGGCTATACGGTCGGCGCGACCTTGAAACCGACGGCCTGGACGGAGGTCGGCGTCGGCTTCCGCTCGTCGGTACACGAAAGCCTCGGCGGCTCGCTCACCACGCCTGCGGGAGCGTTGCCGATCAAGGCCAACATCAACCTGCCCGAAATCGTCACCGTCGGTCTGAGGCAGACGATCAATGACCAGTGGACCGTGCTCGCCGGCGGCGAATGGACCAATTGGAGCCGCTTGAAGATCTTGCCGGTGACGACCGCCGGCATTCCGGTCAGCGCGGTCCCGTTCAAATACAAGGACGGCTATATGGCCTCGCTCGGCGTCGAATACGCCTGGAACCCGATGCTGACCCTGAGGGCCGGCGTCGCCTATGAGCGGTCGCCCATCGACACCTCGAATCGCGAGGTGCTGCTGCCGGACGCCGACCGCATCTGGGCTTCGATCGGGGCGAGCTACAAGGTCAACAACAAGCTGACCTTCGATGTCGGCTACAGCCATGGCTTCCTCGCCAAGGGCAATATCGCAGTGGTGCCGGGCCATCCGCAGTTCCCGACGGTCGGGCTGCCTTTCCTGGGCAACGTAAAGAACACGCATTTCGACATCGTCTCGGCGGCGTTGACCTATCGTTGGGACGACCCGACTCAGGTGATCCCGGTCACTCAACCGATCATCCGGAAATATTGATCCTCGCCCACTGGCATTTCTCCGACCCCACGGGTTTTTTTTGAATTACGCCCTCTACTACTCGCCAGGTACCGCCAGCATGGCGGTCCACTGGATGCTGATCGAGATGGGCGTCGCGTTCGAAGCTCGGCTCGTCGATATCGATGCCGGCGCCCAGCGCGCTCGCGAATATCTGCGCCTGAACCCCGCAGGCCGCGTTCCGACGCTCGTGGTCGACGGTGTCCCCCATGGTGAGTCGGCGGCCCTGCTCATGCTGCTGGCGGAACGCCATCCCGAGGCGAGCCTTGCGCCGGCACTTGGCTCACCCGACCGTGCCGAGTGGCTGGAGCTGATGGTTTACTTGGCCAATACACTTCTTCCTGCCATGCGCGATTGGTTTTATGCAGCCACCGACGGTGACCCGCTCGGCGCCGAAGCGGTCAAGGCTCTCGCTCGACGCCGGATCGAAGGGGCATGGGACCGGTTGGACACGCGCTTGGCCGACGGTCGTGCCTACCTCGTCGGCGGGAGGCTCAGCACCGCCGACCTCCTGGCGGTCATCCTCATGCGCTGGTCGCGCAACATGCCGCACCCGGCGACCAGCTGGGACCACCTCGTCCCTTATATTGGCCGGCTGCGCGCCCTCCCATCGTTCAACGAAGTCAATGCCAGGGAGGGCCTGACCGATTGGCGGAATCCAACGGTCTAGGGCGTGTTGACACACAGCATCTCTCCGGCGCGCCGGGGAAGCCACCAAGCCGCCGCGTTGGAGCGCACGCGCCAAAGCCGATCAGTGGCGGAAGGCGCTACCCGGCATGGCCCGCCGGCGGACAGCAGTTTCCCGCGTCCCCGCCCGCGCGCGCTTCCTGAATCGGAGGACAAGGCACGTCGCCATAATAGCAGAATACGCAGCAATCGCCTGCTTTCGCCTTCAGCAGCACGCCACACCCCTTGCACTCATAGAAAAACTGACAGGCATCCGTCGGCATCGCCTCCGTCTTTCGATGCCCGCATATCGGGCAAGTGATCGTCGAGGTGAGCTTCATGATGTCGTCCTCGTCAATCGCAGCAGCACGAGCCCTCGCCGCCTTGCCCGGTACTCGATATGCTCAGCACAGGCGTCATGCGCGATCGGTAGTCTCTTCGCACGATCAGGAGCCAAGTGAGATGCGTGTCAATCCGCCGGTGGATATCTTTGCCTTTCTGACCGGGCCATCTTATGGCGAGCCGGTTTTCATGACGGTCCTCTATTGGATCGTGGCAGTTGCAAGCATCGGGATCGCGGTGACCGCCGCGCGTAAGCTCGATGGCCAGGCGAGCGGCTATCACATCGGACGCTTCATCGTGCGCTTCATCGTCGGCAGCATGTGGTGGCAGCAGGCATTGTGGAAGTTTCCGACCGATCTCGGTGGGCTGCAATTCTGGACCGAGCAGATGGCCAAGCATGCCGCCTTCTCGTTCCATCGGGTCTTCGTGCGGGACGTGATCTTGCCGCATTTCGCGCCGATCGGCGTCTGCGTCTTCCTGATCGAGATCGCCATCGGCGTGTCCCTGATGCTCGGCCTCATGACGCGGCTCAGCGCCTTCTGCGGCGCCTTGTTCATCGGGAACCTGTGGCTAGGTCTCTATCGCGTCGACAGCGAATGGCCATGGGGCTACGTCTTCCTCATCCTCCTGCTCGCTCTCTTCTCGCTAGAGGCCTTCGGAAGGTCGCTCGGCGGCGATGCGCTCATCCGCCAAGACGATGCCATCCGCCGACGTGTCCCGAAATTTCTACTGCGTTTCACGTAGGTGCGAGCCGCCGGATGATGGCGGAGAGAAGTTGCAGCGCATCGGCGGCTCCATCCGCTTCGCCCTTTTCGAAATCGTCTCCGTGCTGACCCATGGCGTTCGTCACATGGGCAAGGCAGAGCACGGATTTGCGCCGCGCCCTGGCGAAGGCATAAAGTGCCGCAGCTTCCATCTCGACGGCCAGAATGCCCTTGCGGCGCGCCGCCTCGATCGCTTCGGCCGTTTCTCGGAAAGGGGCATCGGTGGTCCAGCTCGGTCCGACGACGCTCTGCGGGCTCAGACTCGCGAGAGCCTCCGTCGCCGCCACCACCAATTCCGGGTCGGCCGCCGCGAACTCGGACGGGGAAGCATAGTGATAGCTCGTGCCCTCATCACGGAGCGCACGGTCGATGACGACGAAATAGGGTGGCTGACCGGCAAGCGCGATCTGACCGGCAGAGGTCAGGCTCAGCAATAAGCGGCAGCCACTCGCGAATAATTCCTCCGCCACCAGGACGGCGAAGGAGGCGCCGACCACCCGGCCGACAATTCCGACTTCTTGCCCACCGAGCGAGAACGTGTCGAGCTCGGTATGGTAGCATGGCCAGCCTGCAAAAGGCTTGGCTCGCCCGGTTTCCCGAAGCCTGCGGACGATGTCGCCGTCCGGATCCAGGAGACACACGTGCGGCACGTCGACCGTGGGCAATCCCTTCTGTCGCCGCGCTTCGCGCAGCAACGCCGAGGGCCTGAACACCGACGAGGAGGAGGGGTGCTTATTGGCGAGGAGAGGAGGCGTGACCACGTTCTGATTGCTTCGCATCGTTGCCGAGTCAGGGAGAAAAGCCGTGAATGGCGTGAGCCGCCAGCGGTATCGTCGTTGCTGACGTGACGACTCGCGCGTCAGCCGGCTCGCGCCACCGAGTCGGCGGGGAGCGTCACGTCCTGACCTTCACGTAAGTTCCCGGCGCGTCGCAAAGCGGCTTCAGCCTGCCCGCGCCAGGCTGGCGCGCCGGGACGCGCGCGGGCGCTTGCCGCTCGACCCAGGCGAACCAGTCCGGCCACCAGGAGCCCTTGTGCTCGACAGCGTCGCGCATCCACTCCTCGAGCGACGCCCCGACCGGGCCGCCCGTCCAATATTGGTATTTCTGCGGTGGCGGCGGATTGACGACGCCCGCGATATGCCCCGATCCCGCCAGGACATAGCGGACCTCGCCCTTGAAATAGCGCGAGCCTTCGAAGGACGAGATCGCCGGCGCGATATGGTCTTCCTTGGCTGCGAGGTTGTAGATCGGGACCGTCACCTTACCGAGATCGATGGCGACGCCGTCGATGATCATGCGCCCTTGCGAGAGATTATTCTCCAGATAGCAGTTGCGCATGTAGAAGGAATGGTTCGCCGCCGGCATGCGAGTCGAATCCGAGTTCCAGAACAGGAGGTCGAAGGGCAGCGGAACGCGGCCCTTGAGATAGACATCGACGACATAGCGCCAAATGAGATCGTTGGGGCGCAGCATGTTGAAGGCGGTCGCCATCCGTTTGCCGTCGAGGAAGCCGCGTGTGCGCATCTCCTCCTCGATGGCGCGAACCTGCTCTTCATCCACGAAGACCTGCAGGTCGCCCGAATGCTCGAAATCGACCTGGGTGGCGAACAGCGTGATGCTGTCGATCCTCCGGTCGCCCTTGGCAGCCATGTAGCCGAGTGTCGCCGACAACAGCGTGCCGCCCACGCAATAGCCGACCGCTGCGACCTGCTTCTCCTCGGTCGCGGCCTCGATCGCCTCGAGGGCGGCCAAGATGCCCTCCTTCATATAGGAATCGAAGCCCTTCGCGGCATGCCGGGCGTCGGGATTGACCCAGGAGATGACGAACACCGTCAGCCCTTGAGCGACCGCCCAGCGGATGAAGGATTTCTGCGGGTTGAGATCGAGGATGTAGAACTTGTTGATCCAGGGAGGCACGATCAGCAAGGGGCGCCGCAATACCGTCTCGGTGGATGGCGCATATTGAATGAGCTCGATGAGATCGTTGCGGAACACGACCTTGCCGGGCGTGGTCGCGAGGTTGACGCCGACCTCGAATGTCCCCGCATCGGTCTGGCGCAGCCTCAGCTCTCCGCCTCCCGACTCGACATCCTCGGCGAGCATATGCGCGCCGCGCACCAGATTGGCGGCGTTCTGCTCGATCGTCGCGCGGATCAACTCCGGATTGAGCGCTAGGAAATTCGAGGGTGCGAACGCACTCGCAAGCTGGCGCACATAGAACTCGGCCTTGTGTCGCGTATGGGGGTCGATTCCTTCGGCCTCCTTCACCATGTCCTCGGCCCATTTCGTCGCATGGACATAGGATTGGCGCAGGAAATCGAAGAAGGGATTTTCGGTCCAGGCTGGGTCCTTGAAGCGCTGGTCGCGCTGATCGCGCGGCAAGGCGGCCGGCACCTCCTCGCCCTTGAAGCGGCGCAGCGCGTCCGCCCACAAGCCGATGAAGCCGCCGGTCAGCCGCGCCTGCGCCTCCATGGCGCGCTGCGGCTCGGCCAGCCAGCGCTCGGCCACCTGCCCGAGCGTGCGCGCCATCTCGGCGATCTCGGCATTGACCAAGGAGGAAGGCTCGCCCCGCGGCTTCAGGTAGGCGTTGGTGGCGCGCGCCGTCTCGTCCGCCAGCCGGCCGAGATTGGCGGCGAGCTCCTCGAAATCGGGATGGGGCGAGGGCTTTTCGGCCTTGCCCCGCCCGACCCGGTCGGATGCTTGGGCGGCCTCGTCGGAGCGGGCATCGGCACCTGAGCGCGGCGCGGCATCGGGCTTGCGCTCGGAAGGCTCAAGGCGCGGCATTTCCGACAGCGAAGAGGGCGTCGAGGCCGCCGCGGCCTTCGGTTTGCTTTCGGCTTTCGAGCGGGAAGCAGCTTTCGGCGCGTGACCATTCGGACGTTTGGAAGGCGCGGCGCCAGGCTGACGCTCGCCCCTCGGCGTCGCGGAGCGCGGTTTCGGCGAAAGGCCCTTCTTAGCGACAGTCAGAGCCGTCGGCGCGGCGCTGGGATCTGCGGAAGCAACCATTTTCTTCGGATGCATGCCGGCCGCGTAAGCCGACCGGATCTGCTCGTCCCGATCAGCTGCGCCGCCGCCTTGCTCGCCCGCTTTCTTGACCATGATGCCTCGGCATCCCCGTCGCCGCGCCGGCAGGCGCGGCCCTGTTTGGGTCACATTAACCCCTCATGCACGACAACGTAACCTTCGCGGCTTGCCGCAACAACAGTCCGAGGCATTCCGATGAGACGCCCGGCCGCCGCCGGCCAAGGAATTCGCGCAAGCGCCATCTGCACCGTAAAACGAGGCGGGGTCATGACGCTAGCGGCGCTGCTTCTCGGCGCCTGCGCCGACATGCCCGTTTTCCATGCACCGGCACAGCTCGTCGGCGCCGCGACCACGCCTCGGGAGCCGGAAGGCTTCGTCAAGGAAAATCGGCCCGAGCAGACCGACTTCACCTCGGTCGGCATCGTGCCCGCGCATCCGCCCGATAAGCCGCGAGACGCGGCGGGCGTGAAGCAGCTGCAGGCCGAGCTCCAGGCACAGCGCGACGCGGGCCACGCCATCCTGCAAACCCTGTCGCCGCAGACCGCCACCCCGACCGCGGCGCAGACACCGGAGCAGAAGGCCAAGGCCAAGTTGGCCGCCAGGCAGAAGTCCGCCGGGGAGGCCGCCGCGAAACCGAAGGGGGAAGGGCAGAGCGAGACGCAAGCACCCCAGTAACCATCGGCTGCTACGGTGCGATCCTTGGCCACTGCTCAAAAAGGAACGCCTGTGCTAGACGACGACCATCAGGACGCCCCGATCGCGGCGCTCGGGCCGAGGGCGGCAAGAGACATCGCAACCATGAACGATTTTCACCGTATCAGGCGTCTGCCTCCCTACGTCTTCGAGGAGGTCAATCGCGCCAAGGCCGCGGCGCGCGCCAAGGGCGCCGACATCGTCGATCTCGGCATGGGCAATCCCGATCTGCCCGCGCCCCGCCACGTGGTCGAGAAGCTCGTCGAGACGGCGGGAAAGCCGCGCACCGATCGTTATTCGGCCTCGAAAGGCATTCCCGGACTGCGCAAGGCCCAGGCCGGCTATTACGAGCGCCGCTTCGGCGTCAGGCTCAATCCCGACACCCAGGTGGTGGCGACGCTCGGCTCGAAGGAGGGCTTCGCCAACATGGCGCAAGCCATCACCGGACCGGGCGATGTCGTGCTGGTCCCCAATCCGAGCTACCCGATCCACGCTTTCGGCTTCCTGATGGCCGGCGGGGCGATCCGTTCGGTCCCGGCGGCGCCGGGAGACGCCTATTTCGCCGCGCTCGAGCGCGCCGTAACGCATTCGATCCCGAAGCCGATTGCGGTCGTCACCTGCTACCCCTCGAACCCGACGGCGGATGTCGTATCGCTCGACTTCTACAAGGAGCTCGTGGCCTTCGCCAGGAAGCACGAGCTGATCGTGCTCTCCGATCTCGCTTATGCGGAAGTCTATTTCGAGGATGACGAGCCCCCGCCCTCGATCCTGCAGGTGCCGGGCGCGCTCGACGTCGCCGTCGAGTTCACCTCGATGTCGAAGACCTTCTCGATGGCGGGATGGCGCATGGGCTTCGCGGTCGGCAATGAGCGGCTCCTGGCCGCGCTGGCGCGAGTGAAGTCCTATCTCGATTATGGCGCATTCACGCCGATTCAAGTGGCGGCGTCGGCCGCCTTGAACGGTCCGGAGGACTGCATCCGCGAGATGCGGGCAACCTACCGCAAGCGCCGCGACGCGCTGGTCGATTCCTTCGGCAGGGCCGGCTGGGCGGTGCCTGTCCCGAAGGCTTCGATGTTCGCCTGGACGCCGATCCCGGATCGCTTCAAGGCGATGGGCTCGCTCGCCTTCGCAAAGCTGCTCGTCGAGCATGCCGATGTCGCGGTCGCGCCCGGCATCGGCTTCGGCGAGCATGGCGACGATTTCGTCCGCATCGCGATGGTGGAGAACGAGCAGCGCATCCGGCAGGCGGCTCGCAGCCTGCGCCGGTTCTTCGACAATGCGGACCGCAGCTTGCACAATGTGGTGCCGATCGCGGCGCGGGCCTGAGCGGCAAAGCAGCCGAGCGCCAGTTCGGAGACGTCGATGTTTCGCCGCACGCTCGCCCTCGCCGTCGCCATGCTCGGAGCGGTCGCTGCCTCGCAACTCCCCGAATTCACGCAGCAATATTCGCAACGGCTCGGCGGAGCGATCGACGAGCTGACGGGTGTGGTGCAGCGGTTCGACCGCGATTCGGTCGCCGTGGGCGAGACTCGCCAAGGGGCGCTGGATCGCCTCGCCAGATCGCCTGACGAGTTGGCGCGGCGCCAAAGCGCCGCGATGGCGGCCCATATCGCGCGCCTCGGCACGCTCCAAGGGCAACAGGCCGAGATGGCCGTCTCCGGACCTTTCCGGCGGATCGAGGCCTTTCTGTCGGATCCGGACCCGGTCATCGCGGCGGCGACCTGGGATTCCTTTCAACCCGGCGTTCCGGCGACCGGCGAAGGGGCGGCGACCGGCGGGGCGGGCTTCCTTGTGGGCGGCGGCTTGATGGCGTTCTTCGGCCGGCTGTTCCGGCGCCGGCCCGGTATGGTCGCCGCGAGGTAGAGCCTACGACTTCCGGGATCACGCCCGGGCTCGCCCCTTTTCCTTGATCCGCGGCTGCGAGCACCACCGCCAAGCCTTGGACGTCGCGCCCGCCATCCTGGCGCGTCACGACCGGGGCGAGATGCCGGACCGCGAGCCCCTGCGACGCGGCCGTCGAGCGGATATGCGCTTTCGAATGCGCGAAACGATTATCCGCGCCCAGCAGGAAGCCATCGGGCGTGATGTCGGCGCATGACTGCACCGTAAAGGCGAGGAGGCCCACGGGCGAGAGCGCTCGCGCCGCGGCGCGAAGGACAGGAGCGAGATCGGCGACATAGACCAGCACATCGGCGGCCAGGACGAGATCGCAGCCGCCGGACGGCTCGGCCGGCAGGAACTCCACGAGGCCGCCGAGCGCAAGCCGGTCATAGATCAGCTTGGCGCGGGCCTTGGCGAGCATGCGCGCCGAGAGATCGACGCCGACGAGCGCGCCGACGAAGGGGCGGATCGCCTCGCCCATCAGCCCCGTGCCGCAACCGAGGTCGAGCGCGCGCTCGAAGCGGAAGGCCCGATCCTGCGTGGCGCGAACCTCTCGCAACGCGGCGACGATCGCCTGCGGCCCGCGATAGGAGAGCACTTCAGTCAGATGCGCGTCGAAGCGATCGGCGTAGTCGTCGAACAGGGCGGCGACATAGCCGGCCTGCATGGCGTGCACTGGCGCGAGCACGCCGAGCCGGGCGAGATCGAGCTTCGCGCCGAGCACTCCCGCGGGATCGATCAGGTCGCACCGCTCATAGGCGCTGCGCGCCTCCGCGACCTCGCCGCAGCGCAGAAGAGCGTCGCCGAGGAGCTTCCAGGCCGGCGCCCAGGAAGGCGCTTCCGCGACGGTCTGCCGCAAGATATCGCGGGCCTCGGCCGCCTCGCCGCCGTCGAGCGAGGCCTTGGCCCAGCGATAGCGCCTGTCGAGCCCGACCTCGCCGGAGGAGGAGAAGCCGGGCGGAAGAAGGGACGTCAAGCTCGATCCCTTCAATGCCTCGGCCGCACATAGGTGGAAAGGCCGCGTCGGTTCTCGTCGATCTCGAGACGCTGGTTGAGCGAGGGCATGGCGCGGTCGGAACAGTCGTCGCGCGGGCAGGTACGGCAGGAGACGCCGATGGGCGTTACGATCTGCGGGTCGTCGAGATTGAGCCCATCCGAATAGACGAGATCGCGCGCATGCTGGATGGCGCAGCCGAGCCCGATCGACAACAGGCCCGCACGGTGCGGCAAGCCGCCGCGCCGCGTCATGCGCCCAGCCGGCTCGATGGTGCGGGCCATGCAGAAGAAGGCCTCGCCCTCCGGCATCTTCGACACTTGCACCCGCACCATGCCGGGCGTGGCGAAGGCGTCATAGACGTTCCAGCGCGGGCAGGCGGCGCCGAAACGCGCGATGTGGATGCCCGAGGCCGAGAAGCGCTTGGAGATGTTCCCCGCGATATCGACGCGGATGAGGTGAAACGGCACGCCTTCCTGGCCGGGGCGGCGTAGCGTGGACAAGCGATGACAGACCTGCTCGAAGGATACGCCGAAGCGATGCTGCAGCACGTCGAGGTCGTAGCGCGTCGAACGCGCCGCCGCGAGAAAGCGCCCATAAGGCATGAGCAGGGCGCCCGCGAAATAATTGGCCAGCGCCGAGCGCGCCAGCGCATCGGCCGCGGGCGTGAGGAACTTGCCGGCGGAGGCGATGGCCTCGATCTCCTTGCGTAGCGCCAGGAAGGCCAATTGATGCGCGAGCTGGAAAGTTCGGCTCGGCAATGGCAGCATCTCGGAAAGCTCGAGGCGCCGGTTGAGCGGGCTGTAGCGGCGCAGCTCCCCTTGCATCACGTCCGAGGGCGCGACCTCGACGTCGACGGCGAATCGCTGCGAAAGCAGATCGATCAGGTCCTGATGCAGCGTGTGCAGGGCAAGGCCGTGCTCGACCCACAGCGATTCGGCCGATTCCTCGAGCTGCGGGAAATGGTTCGAACGCCGCTGCAGGAATTCCGTGACCTCCTCGGACGGAATGCCGGCGGCGCCGTCCTCGCTCGCATCCTCGCCGGCGGCGCTCGAGCCGGGGAGCGAGACGCGACGCCGGTAGGCCTCGTAGAGATCGACGAACGCATGCGCCACGGCGGGCAGGCTGGAGACGAGATCGCGCACATCGCTCGTCTTGACGTCGGCCCCGTCGAAGAGGGGGTCAGAAAACACTTCCAGGAGATTGGTCGACAACCGCTCGTCATCCTCCGGCGCGAGCGTCGACAGCTCGACCTGGAAGCGCTCGGCGAGCTTGAGGAGGACGCGGACCGTCACCGGGCGCTGATTGCTTTCGATGAGATTGAGATAGCTCGGCGAGAGTCCTAGCTCCGCGGCCATCTGCATCTGGGTCATGTGCCGCTCCTGGCGCATGCGCCTGAGCTTGCCGCCGATGCGAACCGATTTCATCGAAAACAGGCCTTTTACAAAAATTTGCAATTTTCAATATCAGAAGAGTCGCGTCTTGGTCAATTCACTTCAATTCATATGGGTTTCTGGGAAATCGTTGACTTGCGCCGTGGATGACTCGATGCCTTTACAAGAAATTCTCGAGAAGGATCGATCGATGACACCCTCTTCCCATCCCAATCGCTTCGACGGCATCAGGCGCGACTATAGCGCGGGCGATGTCGAGCGGCTCTCGGGCAGCGTGCACATCGAGCACAGCCTCGCCCGGCTCGGGGCCGAGCGCCTGTGGATGCTGCTGCGAGAGCGCCCCTATCTGCACACCCTCGGCGCGCTGACCGGCAACCAGGCCATGCAGCAAGTGAAGGCCGGGCTCGAGGCCATCTACCTCTCGGGCTGGCAAGTCGCGGCCGACGCCAACAATGCGGGCCAGATGTATCCGGACCAATCGCTTTATCCGGCGTCCTCGGTGCCGGAGGTGGTCAAGCGCATCAACAATACGCTGCGGCGCGCCGACGAGATCGCCAGGATCGAGGGCGACGGCTCGACCTATTGGTATGCGCCGATCGTCGCCGATGCCGAGGCCGGCTTCGGCGGGCCGCTCAACGCCTTCGAATTGATGAAGGCAATGATCGAGGCGGGTGCCGCCGGCGTGCATTTCGAGGATCAACAGGCGTCGGAGAAGAAGTGCGGGCATCTCGGCGGCAAGGTGCTGGTGCCGACGCAAGCCTTCATCCGCACCCTCAACGCGGCGCGGCTCGCGGCCGATGTGTGCGGCGTCCCGACCGTGCTGCTCGCCCGCACCGACGCTCATTCGGCGACGCTCATCACCAGCGATGTCGACGAGCGCGACCATCGCTGGATCGACCGCACCGAGCGGACGCCCGAGGGGTTCTTCCGCCTGAGGCAGGGCAACCGCCACTCGGTCGAGCACGCCATCGCGCGCGGCCTGAGCTATGCGCCTTATGCTGACCTCATCTGGTGGGAGACCTCGGAGCCCGATCTCGGCGAGGCGCGCGAGTTCGCCGCCGAGATGCACCGGCATTTTCCCGGCAAGCTCCTCGCCTATAACTGCTCGCCCTCCTTCAACTGGCGCGCCAAGCTCGACGGCAGGGCGATCGAGGGCTTCCAGGAGGAGATCGCCACGATGGGCTATCGCTTCCAGTTCGTCACGCTCGCCGGCTTCCACTCGCTCAACCTGTCGATGTTCGAGCTCGCCAAGGGCTATGCACGGCGCGGCATGGCCGCCTATTCGGAGATGCAGCAGCGCGAATTCGCCGCGGAGCCCGAAGGCTTCACGGCCGTGCGCCATCAGCGCGAGGTCGGAACCGGTTATTTCGACGCGGTCGCCATGGCGGTCTCCGGCGGCAAGTCCTCGACGACCGCGATGTCGGGCTCGACGGAGGCGGCGCAATTTACTCGCTCGAGCGAGCCGCTCGCGGTCGCGGCGGAGTGAGGGCACCCGCCGGCTTTGGTTCACAGATCATAGGAGCCTTCCATGCCTAAGCAGTTCTGGGTGATCGGCGGCGAATATCGCGACGCCGATTTCGACGAGATGGACCTTGCGACCTCATCGGTGCATGGCCCGTTCCGTGACTATGACGAGGCGAACATCGTTTGGCGCGAGCGGTCGATGCAGACGCGGGCGCAGCACCATATGCGCTACGCCATCGTCGTGACGGCGCCGAATCCACGGGCACAGGCGAGCCCGCCCGCCGGCGCGTAAGCGGATACCTCTCCGCTCAGCCCGCCGCCGCGGATTTCCGGTCGGCTACAATGACGTACGCTGAGCGATCCACCCCATTTGTCGTCGAGGTGGGCATGGCCCGCGGACCTTCGTTGCGAATCGCTCTCACTGGGCCGCGAGCGGCCGCGGCTCGAGCCCGTCCTTGCCGCCGCCCCGGCTTGCTCCGCCTCCGGCCTGATCACCCTTCCGCGCCGCGGAAGACCGGCCATTCGTGACCCAATCGGAAAGCCGGTCCAGATAGAGATAGACGACCGGCGTGGTGAACAAGGTCAGCATCTGGCTCACCAGCAGCCCGCCCACCATGGCGTAGCCCAGAGGCTGCCTGATCTCCGAGCCCGTGCCGTGGCCGAGCATCAGGGGCACGCCGCCCAGCATCGCCGCCATGGTGGTCATCATGATCGGCCGGAAGCGCAGCAGCGCCGCGCGGCGGATGGCGTCATGGGCCGACAGATGGTCGTCGCGCTCGGCGACGATGGCGAAATCGACCATCATGATGCCGTTCTTCTTGACGATGCCGATGAGCAGGATGATGCCGATCAGCGCGATCAGGCTGAAATCGAAATGGAACAGCATCAGCATCGCCAGCGCCCCGACGCCCGCCGAGGGCAGGGTGGAGAGGATGGTGATCGGATGGATATAGCTCTCATAGAGGATACCGAGGATCAGGTAGACGACGATGAGCGCGGCGAGGATCAGCAGCGGCACGGTCGCCAGCGAATCCTGGAAGGCCTGGGCATTGCCCTGGAAGGTCGTGCCGATGATCGCCGGCAAGTTCAACTCGGCCTGGGCGCGCATGATCGCCTCGGTCGCCTGGCCCAGCGCCACGCCCTGCGCCAGATTGAAGCTGATGGTGATCGCCGGGAACTGACCCTGATGGCTGATCGACAAAGGCTGGATCGGCGTCGTCGTCCATTTGGCGAAAGCCGAGAGCGGCACCTCGCCGCCCGTCGTCGGCGAGCGCAGGAAGATCGAGTCGAGGGTGGTGGGGTCTCCCTGCAGCCCCGGCAGGACCTCCATGATCACCTGGTAGCTGGAGGCTTGCGTGAAATATTGGGCGATCTGACGCTGGCCGAAGGCGTCGTAGAGCGTGTCGTCGATCACTTGCGCGGTCAGGCCGTAGCGCGAGGCCTGATCGCGATCGATGGTCAAGGTCAGCGTCGTCCCTTGCGTCTGCTGGTCGGAGGCGACGCCGGTCAGCTCGGGCAAGCTCTTCAGCTTGTCGAGCATTTTCGGCGCCCAGGCGTTCAGCTCGGCGAGGTCGGAGCCCTGCATGGTATATTGGAACTGCGTGCGTGAAGGGCGCCCGCCGACGCGCACATCCTGGGCCGCCTGCAGGAAGAGCCGCGCCCCTTCGACCTTGTCGAGCTGCGGCCTCAACCTGGCTATGACCTGATCGACGCTCGCGCTGCGCCGATCGCGCGGCTTGAGCGCGACGAACATCCGTCCATTATTGAGCGCGTTCCCCGAGCCGCCGATGAACATCGCCACGTGATCGACCGCAGGGTCCTTCATGACCACCGCGCTCAACGCCTCCTGATGGCGCATCATATCGGTGAAGGACACGTCCTGGGCGGCTTCCGAGACGCCGGTGATGAGGCCGGTGTCCTGCTGCGGGAAGAAGCCCTTCGGAATGGTCATGAAGAGATAGACCGACAGGGCGAGGGTGGCGAAGAAGACGCACAGCGTCACGAAGCGGAACCGCAGCACGACATCGAGCCCGCGCTCATACGCCTTCAACAATGCGTCGAAGCCGCGTTCGCTCAAGGCATAGAGGCGCCCGTGATGGGCCTCCCTCGGAGGCTTGAGGAAGCGCGAGGCCATCATCGGCGTCAGCGTCAGCGACACGGCCGCCGAGACGATGATGGTCATCGACAACGTGACGGCGAACTCGCGGAACAGCCGGCCGATGATGCCGCCCATCAGCAGGAGCGGGATCAACACCGCGATCAGCGAGATACTGATCGACATGATGGTGAAAGCGATCTCGCGCGAGCCCTTGAGCGCCGCCGCGAGCGGCGTCTCGCCTTCCTCGACATAGCGGGTGATGTTCTCCAGCATCACGATGGCATCGTCGACCACGAAACCGACCGCGATGGTCAAGGCCATCAGCGACAGATTGTCGAGGCTATAGCCGGCGACCCACATCAGCGCGCAGGCGCCCAGCAAAGCGAGCGGCACCGTGACGCTCGGGATGATCGTCGCCCACAGGCTGCGCAGGAAGAGGAAGATCACCATCACCACGAGCCCGATGGTGAGCAGCATCGTGAACTGCACGTCCTTGATTGAGGCGCGAATGGTCTGGGTGCGGTCGCTCAAGGTGAAGATGTCGATCGCCGTCGGCATGGCGGCCCGCAGGCGCGGCAGCGCCGCCATGATGTTGTCGACGGTTTCGATGATGTTGGCGCCTGGCTGCTTGAAGATGACGAGGATGACACCGCGCTTGCCGTCGGCCCAACCGGCCTGTCGCGTATCTTGCGGGCCGGTCACGGCCTGGCCGATATCGCGCACGCGCAGCGGCGCGCCGTTGCGATAGGCGACGATGATGTCGTTCCAGTCCTTGGACCGCGTCAATTGATCATTGGTGTAGATGGTGAAGGAGCGCGTCCGGCCATCGATGGTGCCCTTGGGATTGTCCACGGTCGCGACGGAGAGCGGCGTGCGGACGTCCTCGAGCGATAGACCCTTGGCGACGAGCTTGGCGGGGTCGAGCTGGATGCGGATCGCCGGCTTCTGCTGGCCGCCGACGGACACCTGCGCCACCCCGGTGATCTGGCTGATCTGCTGGGCGAGCTTGGTCTCGACATTGTCGTCGACCTCGGTCAGGGGCAGCGTGTCGGATGTCGCGCCGAGCAGCAGGATCGGCGAGTCCGCCGGGTTGACCTTGCGATAGGTTGGGGGAGACGGCAGATTCTTCGGTAATTGTCCGCCCGCCGCGTTGATGGCAGCCTGGACGTCGTTCGCGGCGGCGTCGATGTTGCGATCGAGATCGAACTGGATGGTGATCGCGGTCGAGCCGAGCGAGCTCGTCGAGGTCATCTGGGCGACGCCGGGAATCTGCGCGAACTGCGTCTCGAGCGGTTGCGCCACCGCCGAGGCGATGGTGTCCGGACTGGCGCCCGGCAAGCTCGCCGAGACTTGAATGGTCGGGAAATCGACCTGCGGCAGCGGCGCCACCGGCAATCTCGGATAAGCGATGATGCCGACGAACAAGATGGCGATCATCAACAGCGAGGTTGCGATCGGATGCCGGATGAACGGCGCCGAGATGCCGCCCTCGGCCATCACGGCGCCTTCCCGGGCGGATTCTGAGCCTCCTTCTCCGGCGGGCTCGGCGCGGCCGCCTCGCTCGCCGCGACTTCGGCGCCTGGCTGCAGCCGGTATTGGCCGGCGACCACCACTTTTTGTCCGGCGGACAGCCCCTGCAGGACGACCGCCTGCCCATTGCTTTGCGCGCCGACCTTGATGTCGCGCATCGAGACCTTGTCGGTGTCCTCGATGACGAAAGCGTAAAGCCCGTTCGGCCCGCGCTCGACCGCATCCTCGGGAACCACGACGACTTGCTTCAGCGTGTCGACCAGAAGCCTCGTCGAGACCGAGAGGCCTGGCCACAACACATTGTCCCTGTTCTCGAAAGTCGCCTTCATGCGGATGGTGCCGCTCGCCTGGTCGACGGTATTGTCGACGAGGGCGAGCCTGCCTTGCGACAGCACCTTCGAGCCGTCCGAGCTGAGCGCCGTCACCGGGACGGTCCCCGCCTCGAGCGCCTTGTTGATCTGCGGCACCTCCTCTTCCGGCGCCGTGAACACGACCGAGATCGGCTGCAGTTTCACGATCGTCACGATGCCGTTCTGGTCCGAGGCATGCACGATGTTGCCCGGGTCGACGAGGCGGAAGCCCGTTTTCCCGGAAAGCGGCGCCTTGATGGACGTATAGCCGAGCTGCGTCTGGGCGTTGTCGATCGCCGCCTGGTCGCCCTTGATCTGGGCGCTGAGCTGATCGACGGTCGCTTGTTGGGTGTCGAGCTGCTGCTTGGAGGCGAAGTCCTGCTTGGCGAGGTCCATGTAGCGCTTCAGGTTGAGCTGCGCGTCCTTCAGGCTCGCCTCGTCCTGCGCCTTCTTGGCAAGCGCCTGATCGAGGGCGGCCTGATAAGGACGCGGATCGATCTGCACGAGCAAATCGCCCTTCTTGACCATCTGGCCCTGTCTGAAGGCGATCTTGACGATCTCGCCGTCGACGCGGCTGCGCACCGTGACGGTGTCGTAGGGCTGCACCGTGCCGAGCCCGTTGAGATAGACGGGGAAATCCGCGGTCACCGCGCGCGCGAAAGTGACCGGGACGGGAGCCGGGCCACTCGCCTGGCGCCCAGCGCTCAGCCGTGGATCGACCGCCGCATCCGCCGCCTTGTTGCCTGCGAAGAGGCGCCAGCCGACGAAGGAGCCGACGAGGATCGCGACAAGCGCGACCCAAATCGCCCATCTGCGGTGGGGAGGCGAGGTCCGGGAAGGGGTCAAAGCGCGCTCCAATGACGTTTCGAGAGTGCAGCTCTTGCCTACGCGGTGAATGCGGAGAAGTTGCGGTAGAATATGATAGCACGGATCACTCGAACCCATTGCGGGATCATTAAATCGCGGCACGGATCGCCAGCGTCGGCGGCGCGATCCCGCGAGGTCGCTGAAGGAAGCGCGCGCGGCGTTTTGCGTCTTGGGCCGCTGGAATGTATCGAGGGCTGCGACGGCTCGAGTCGCGATGGCCCGACGTCACAGACTGGACTTCCGTTCCGCTGCTTGATGCGGGCTCGGCGCCCGTCCGAAGGAGAGATGCATGAACGCCAGCGGCCGACCGGCAACGGCGATCGACAGCCAAGCCAAGGACGGAACGGGCGTGGCGCTGCCGGCGCCCGAGCTGCGCCGCAACGACCCCGACACGCTGCGCCAGGAGATCGTGGCGAAGCTCGCCTATTCGATCGGCAAGGATCCGATCGTCGCGCAGAACCATGACTGGCTGTTCGCCACCATCCTGGCGATGCGTGACCGCATCATCGACAGCTGGATGGCCACGACGCGCGAGGCCTATCGGGCGGGCCGTAAGCGCGTCTATTACCTTTCCCTCGAATTCCTGATCGGCCGGTTATTCCGCGAGGTGCTGACCAATCTCGGTCTCACGGAGGCGGTGCGGGCGGCGCTGAAGGAGCTCGCCGTCGATCTCGACGCGATCTCCGAGCTCGAACCTGACGCCGCGCTCGGCAATGGCGGCCTCGGCCGCCTCGCCGCCTGCTTCATGGAGAGCATGGCGACGGTCGGCATCCCGGCGCTCGGCTACGGCATCCGCTATGATTTCGGGCTGTTTCGCCAGACCGTCGCGGATGGCTGGCAGATGGAGACGCCGGAGGACTGGCTCTCCTTCCGGAACCCTTGGGAATTCGAGCGTCGCGAGGCCAATTACCAGATCGGCTTCGGCGGCACGGTGGCGACGAGCGAAGGCTGGGACGGAGCGCCGCGCCATCATTGGGTGCCCGGCGAGACGGTGCTCGCGGTCGCTTACGACACGCCGATCCTCGGTTGGCGCGGCGAGAAGGTGAACACGCTGCGGCTGTGGCGCGCCCGGGCCGTCGACCCGATCCATCTCGACGCCTTCAACAGGGGCGACCATATCGGCGCGCTCGCCGAGCGCACGCGCGCCGAGAGCATCTCGCGCGTGCTCTATCCCTCGGACGCGACGCCGGCGGGCCAGGAATTGCGGTTGCGGCAGGAATTCTTCTTCACCTCGGCCTCGCTGCAGGATCTGGTGCGCCGGCATGTGCAGCAATTCGGCGATATCCGCAGCTTGCCGGACAAGGCGGCGATCCAGCTCAACGACACTCACCCGGCGCTCGCCGTGGTCGAGCTGATGCGGCTCTTCGTCGATGTCCACAATCTCGGCTGGGAAGACGCCTGGGCCATTACCCAGCGCACCATCGCCTATACCAACCACACTTTGCTGCCCGAGGCGCTGGAGAGCTGGCCGGTGACGCTGATGGAGCGCCTGCTGCCACGCCATATGCAGATCATCTTCGCGCTCAATGCGCGCCTGCTGGCAGAGGCGAAAAAGGCGAAGCAGGCCGAAGACATCGCGCCCGCCGATCTGTCGCTGATCGATGAGCACAGCGGCCGCAACGTGCGCATGGGATTCCTGGCCTTCGCCGGCGCCCACAAGGTCAACGGCGTTTCGGCGCTGCACACCGAATTGATGAAGGAGACGGTGTTCCGCAATCTGCATCGCGCCTTCCCCGACCGCATCGTCAACAAGACGAACGGCGTTACCCCGCGCCGCTGGCTGTTCGAGGCCAATCCGGGCCTGACCTCGCTCCTCGCCGAGACGCTCGGCGAGGGCATTCTCGACGATGTCGAGAAGCTCACGGGACTTGCCCCATTCGCCGAGGATGCCGCTTTCCGCGAACGCTTCTCCGCCGTGAAACGCGCCAACAAGGAGCGGCTCGCCGCGGTGATTGCCGACCGCACCGGCATGAAGGTCGACCCGCAGGCCATGTTCGACGTGCAGATCAAACGCATCCATGAATATAAGCGCCAGCTCCTGAACATCCTGGAGACGGTGGCGCTTTACGATGCCATGCGCACCCAGCCGCACAAGGAATGGGTGCCGCGCGTCAAAATTTTCGCCGGCAAGGCGGCAGCGAGCTATGCCCAGGCGAAAGTCATCATCAAGCTCATCAACGACGTGGCCCGGATCGTCAATTCCGATCCGGCCACACGGGGCCTGCTGAAGGTGGTGTTCCTGGCGAACTACAATGTCAGCCTCGCCGAGGCGATCATCCCGGCGGCCGATCTCTCGGAGCAGATCTCGACCGCCGGCATGGAGGCGTCCGGCACCGGCAATATGAAGTTCGCGCTGAACGGCGCGATCACCATCGGTACGCTCGACGGCGCCAATGTGGAGATCCTCGAGAGGGTGGGCGCGGCCAATATCGCCATCTTCGGCTTGACCGCTCCCGAGGTCGAGGCGCGGCGTCAGTCGGGTCCACCCCCGCGCCAACTCATCGAGGAGACGCCTGAATTGAAGGAGGTGCTCGATGCGGTCGCGGGCGGCGTCTTCTCGCCGGATGACCGCGCCCGCTATCAGGCGATGGTGGCCGGCCTCTACGATCATGACTGGTTCATGGTCGCAGCCGACTTCGCCGCTTATGCCAGCGCGCAGCGCAAGGTCGCCGCGCTGTGGCGCGATACGCCGCAGTTCTGGCAACGCAGCGCCGTGCTGAACACGGCCAATGCCGGCTGGTTCACCTCCGACCGCGCCATCAGGCAATATGCGGAGGAGATCTGGATGGTGCCGACGACGCGCCGGCCGAAGGGCTAGGGTTGCCTCGGTATTCGTCCGAGGCGATTGAGGATCGATCGTGGCAGCCTTGCGCGATGAACTTCGCGAATGCGCGAGCCCGCATCTGCGTGGTAGAATGAGATCATGAGCAAATTACTCGCGGACGCGATTGCCAAGGCGCAAACCCTCCCCGATGAGCGACAAGACGAAGTCGCTGAAGCCATGTTCGCGTCGATGGCAGAGAGAGTGGTGCGCCATGGACTTTCCGATGCGCAGCTCGAAGAGGTGAGGCGCATCCAGCAAGATTTGCGGGAGGGCAAGGCGCGGCTCGTCGCGGACGGCGAAATTGCTGCCTTCTGGAAACGTTGTGGCCTATGAGGCTGCGCTACACGCAGGACGCGCTGACGCATCTCGCCGATATTCACCGCTACATCGCTGAAGAGGTCACCGTGGTCCTCGGCGTCTTCCATGGCGCGCAAGACCGATGAGCACGCCCGCAATCACCGCCGGCTCGCCCGACCCCCTGGGAATTACGCTCCTCGAGGGCGGCGTCAATGTCGCAGTGTTCGCGCGCCACGCGTCGCAGATCGTCTTCTGCCTGTTCGATGAGCAAGATGGAGGCGAGACCGCGCGGCTCGTTCTGCCGGAGCGCACCGGCGATGTGCACCACGGCTTCGTTCCGGGCGTGGGCGAGGGGGCACGCTATGGCCTGCGCGCCGACGGCCCCTACGAGCCCGCCAAGGGGCATCGCTATGATCCGGCGAAGCTCCTCGTCGACCCCTATGCGAAGCTTCTCGACCGGCCTTTCCGCTATGTCCCGGAATTGGCCGCGCCGCGCGACGCGAATATCGACACCGCGCCTTTCGTGCCGCGGGCGGTCGTGGCGCAAGAAGCCGCCAAGCCGGCCGGCCGCTTGCCGCGGGCCGTCCCGCCGAACCTGATCTATGAAGTCGCGGTCAAGGCCTTCAGCAAGCGTCATCCGGGTGTGCGCGCGAGCGCGCGAGGCACCCTCGCCGCCCTCGCGGAACCGGCCACCCTCGAGCATCTGCACAGGCTCGGCGTCACCCATGTGGAGCTCATGCCGGTCGCCGCCTGGATGGATGAACGGCACCTGCCTCCGCTCGGCCTCGCCAATGCCTGGGGCTATAATCCGATCGTGTTCATGGCGCCCGATCCGCGCCTCGCGCCGGGCGGCATGGACGAGGTGCGCGGCGCGGTCGCCAGTCTGCACGAAGCCGGCATCTCGGTCATCCTCGACGCCGTCTATAACCACACGGCCGAAAGCGATGCGGCGGGGCCGACGGTGAGCCTGCGCGGCCTCGACAACGCCGTCTATTATCGCCATTCCGCGGATGATCCGGGCCGGCTCGTCAACGACACCGCATGCGGCAATACGCTCGCTTGCGACCGGGCCCCGGTCATCCGCCTCGTGACCGACGCCATGCGTCATTGGGTCGAGGCTGCCGGCATCGACGGCTTCCGCTTCGACCTTGCGACGGTGCTCGGCCGCTCGCCCGACGGCTTCTCGCCGGAGGCGCCGTTGCTCGCGGCAATCGCGCAAGACCCCCTGCTGCGCCAGATGCTGCTGATTGCGGAGCCTTGGGATGTGGGGTTCGGCGGCTATCGCCTCGGGCAGTTCCCGACGCCCTTCCTCGAATGGAACGACAAGTATCGCGACGATATGCGGCGCTTCTGGAGGGGCGATGCCGCCGGCGCCGGACCGCTCGCCACTCGGCTCGCCGGTTCGTCCGATATCTTCCAACCGCCATTCCGGCGGCCCTCGGCCTCGGTCAACTACATCGCGTGCCATGACGGCTTGGCGCTTGCCGATATCGTCTCCTATGCGCACAAGCACAATGAGGCGAATGGCGAGGACAACCGCGACGGGACGAGCGACAACCATTCCTGGAACGACGGCGCCGAGGGGGAAACCGGCGACCCCGCCGTCAGGGAACGCCGGCAGCGTGATCGGCGCGCGCTCCTCGCCACGCTGTTCCTGTCGTTGGGGACGCCGATGCTCACCGCGGGCGACGAGCTCGGCCGCACGCAAGACGGCAACAACAATGCCTATTGCCAGGACAACGAGATCACCTGGCTCGATTGGTCGGGCGCCGACCACGCGCTCGCGGACTTCGCGGCGGGGCTGTCACGCCTCCGGGCAAGGCATGCGCTGCTGCGCCGGGATGCATTCCTGACCGGCAAAGCGCCGAAGCCCGGCGAGCTTGCCGACGCCGAATGGCTCGCACCGTCCGGTCAAGCGATGCAGGATGGAGAGTGGGAGCGGGCCGATATCTTCGCGATGGCGCTGGCCTCGGGCAGGGACGACGGTTCGAAGGAGCGTCTGTGCATCGTGCTCAATCGCTCGGCAGCGCCTGCCTCCTTTGTCCTTCCGAGCGGCGCGCCATTCAGCTGGACATGCGTGCTCGACAGCGCCTCGGGCTTCGTCGGGGAGGCCGGGACAAAAGCGATGGGCGAGGTCACCGTCGCTGCACGGTCGGTGACGGCATTCACGACCACGTAGACCGCATGAAATCTTCGGCTCCGAAGCCGGATTGTCATCGTCGTTGAATGATAAAGCCCTATCGTCGGTCGAAACGAGATTGCCGTAAGTCGCGGCCCCGTCATTGGTGCTTGCGGGAGATTGCGTCAGGATCGGTGCGTGGCTTGTTCGAACCGAAGCGTCGACCTTGCTGTCCTTTGCGCCGAAAGCGGCGTCGTGCGTCACGGCATCTCCGTCTTCGAGACGAGGCCGCGACTTCAATTCCGCCATCATTGTTCTCCAGAAGGTCGCCCTTGGGTCGAGACGGCCGCAAAGCTTCCCGGCAAGGATCGCCTGCCCGCCGCGACGGCCGCAACCTCCGTGCGAGCCGGTCGATTGCGGCGTTGGCATGAAAAATGAATTGCTCGCCGCAGTTGCGAACGGAATCCCTCAGCTTCCCGCGCGTTCTCGCCCCGGCGAGGACGCCGTCACAACGCAGGTCGCCATGCTAGAGGCTGTGCCGCACCCTGACCTGCCGACCCCAGCCGGGAGCATGGCTGTTCTCGGCGGTCCCGAGCCCGACATCGGTTCGCTCATCCGGAAGGCTCCACCGGAGCCCGCGCGTCGCGTCTTGTTCGTCACGCCTGAAATCGCCGATTTCGTAAAGGTCGGCGGCCTGGGCGAAGTGTCGGCGGCGCTGCCGCGCAGCTTGCTGGGCAATTGCGATGTCCGCGTCCTGGTGCCCGGTTACCGTCCGGTACTGCGGCAGGGGCGAGACCAGATCGAGCTCGTGGGCACCTTGCCCGGGCTCGCCGGCATCCCGCCATGCGGGCTCGGCCGCATCGTCATGCCGGATGGCCTCATCGTCTACGTCGTGTGGTGCGACGAGCTCTATGATCGCGAGGGCACGCCCTATAACGATGCGCATGGGGGCGATTTCGCCGATAACGACATCCGTTTCGCCAGGCTCTCGCTGGCCGCGGCCGATATGGCCGCTGGCCTCGGCGATCCGGATTGGACGCCGGACGTCATCCACGCCAATGACTGGCCCTCGGCGCTTGCGCCCGCCTACGCGGCCTGGCGCGGAGTGAGGACGAGCTCGCTGCTCACGGTCCACAACCTCGCCTATCAAGGCATATTCGACGCCCATCGCCGCGCCATCATCGGTGTTCCGGATTCCGCCTTCTCGATCAACGGCGCGGAGTTCTACGGCAAGCTGTCATTCCTCAAGGCCGGCATCTTCTACGCCTCGCATATCACCACGGTGAGCTCGACCTACGCGCAGGAGATCACCAAGGCGGAATCCGGCTGCGGCCTGCACGGGCTGCTCGCCGACCGCGCCCGCGAAGGCCGGCTGTCGGGCATCCTCAACGGCATCGACGAGAGCTGGGATCCGCGCAAGAATGTGGCTTGGCCGACGAACCGCTTCGATGCCTTCGCCTGGAAGGGCCGCAATGCCGATCATGTCCGCGGCGCCTTCTCGCTCGCCCTGTCGCGCGGCCCGCTCTTCGCCATCGTTTCGCGCCTCGTGCATCAGAAAGGCCTCGATCTCGCCATCGAGGCTGCGGAGAGCATCGTGACGGCGGGCGGCCAACTCGTCGCGACCGGCAAGGGCGAACCGCGTTTCGAGGAGGCGATGCGCGGCCTCGCCAGGCATTATCCGGGGGCGGTCGGGGTGCGCATCGGCTTCGACGATCAGGAAGCGCGCCGCATGTTCGCGGCCAGCGATTTCCTGCTGATGCCGTCGCGCTTCGAACCTTGCGGCCTCAGTCAGATGTATGCGCAACGCTTCGGTTCGCTGCCGATCGCATACAAGACCGGTGGTCTCGCCGACACCATCGAGGACGGCGTCACGGGTTTCTTGTTCAACAAGTTCAGCCGGGACGGCCTGGTCTCAGCCATCAAGCGCGCCTTCGAGACACATGCGTCGCGAAGGGATCTGCGGCGCATGCGGCGCGTCGCCATGTCGCGGAAATTCGATTGGAAACGCTCGGCCGCGCACTATGTCAGTCTCTATCGCCGCATCACGGCGGCCGCTTGATCGAGCCGGCGGCGGTCCCTGACCGATCGGCGCCCGCAACGCAGCCCCATCGAGATCGTGGAAGCCGCGCCCCTTCCGATGCATGATGTGACCATGGTGCCTGCCCTCGACGAAGCCGTGATCGAGGCCTTGGCGAAGGGAAGCCACGCCAACCCCTTCGCGCTGCTAGGGCCCCATGCGGCGGCGGGTGGGCGCGTCATTCGCGCCTTCCTGCCCGACGCCAAATCCGTGGATGTGGTCGCGCGCGGCGGCGGCCCGCTGCTGGCGCGGTTGCACTCTCCGCATTCGGCGGATCTGTTCGAAGGGCTCGTCTCCTCGCCTGCCCCCTATCTTCTGAGGATCGAATGGCCGGGAAGGATCGAGGTGACCGAGGATCCCTATTCGTTCGGCCCGGTGCTGAGCGACCTCGATCTCCACCTCCTCGCCGAGGGGAACCATTTCGAGCTCGCCTCTTGCCTCGGAGCGCGGCCGATGACGGTCGAGGGGATCGAGGGCGTCCGCTTCGCCGTCTGGGCGCCGAATGCGCGCAGACTCGCCGTCGTCGGCGATTTCAACCAATGGGATGAGCGCCGCCATCCGATGCGGCTGCGTCACGGAGCGGGCGTCTGGGAGCTGTTCATCCCGCGCATCGGACCGGGCCAATGCTACAAATACGCGATCATCGGGCCTCGCGGCGAGAGGCTGCCGCTGAAGGCCGATCCGGTCGCGCGGCGCGCCGAGCCCGCACCCGCGACGGCCTCGATCATCGAGGCGCCAGAGGATTTTCACTGGAGCGACGAGGAGTGGATGGGTTCGCGCGCCGAGCGCCACGACCCGCACGCGCCGATCTCCATCTACGAGGTCCATCTCGCCTCCTGGCTACACGCGCCGGGCGACGACACGCCGTCGGCGCCGCCCTCCTGGGACGAGGCGATCCGGCGGCTCATCCCTTACGTCGCCGATCTCGGCTTCACGCATATCGAGCTGATGCCGATCGCCGAGCACCCGTTCGGCGGCTCCTGGGGATATCAGCCGCTCGGTCTATTCGCGCCCAGCGCCCGCCATGGCGCGCCCGGCGATTTCGCGCGCTTCGTGAACGCCTGCCATCGGCGCGGCATCGGCGTCATCGTCGATTGGGTGCCGGGGCATTTCCCCTCCGATCCGCACGGGCTCGCGAGCTTCGACGGCACGGCGCTCTACGAGCATCAGGACGCGCGCGAGGGCGTGCACAGGGACTGGAACACGCTGATCTACAATTTCGGCCGCAGCGAGGTGCGGGGCTTCCTCACCGCAAGCGCGCTCTACTGGCTCCGCATCTTTCATGTCGACGGGTTGCGCGTCGACGCCGTCGCCTCCATGCTCTACCGCGACTACAGCCGAGAGCCCGGCGAGTGGATCGCCAATATCCATGGCGGCGCGGAGAATTTGGAGGCGGCCGCCTTCCTCCGTCATGTCAACGGCGTGGTGCATGAGCGCTGCCCCGGCGCGATGACGATCGCGGAGGAATCGACCGCCTGGCCCGGGGTGACGAAGCCGGTCGCCGAAGGCGGCCTCGGCTTCGACTACAAGTGGAATATGGGCTGGATGCATGACACGCTGCGCTTCATGCAGCGCGATCCGGTGCATCGCCGCTGGCATCATGAGGATATCTCCTTCGGCCTCGTCTACGCCTTCTCGGAGAAATACGTGCTGCCGCTCTCGCACGACGAGGTGGTGCACGGAAAGCGGTCGCTGGTTTCGAAGATGCATGGCGATGACTCGCAAAAGCTCGCGACGCTGCGCGCCTACCTCGCCTTCATGTGGACCCATCCCGGCAAGAAGCTCTTGTTCATGGGCGGCGAATTCGCGCAGTGGAGCGAATGGAACCACGATGCCGGGATCGAACGCCATCTCCTCGCCCATGACCGCCACCAGGGCGTGTACCGGCTCGTTCGCGATCTCAACCGCGTCTATCGGGGCGAGGGCGCGCTGCACGCGCTCGACGCTGATCCCTCAGGCTTCCGCTGGCTGATCCGCGAGGATTACGAGAACTCCGTCTTCGCCTATCTGCGGACCGGCATGGGCTCGGCGCCTCCCGTATTGGTGGTGTGCAACCTGACGCCGACGCCGCGCCAGCCCTATCGCGTCGGGGTGCCCCTGGAGGGCGGCTGGCGCGAGCTTGTCAACTCCGACGCGGGCATCTATGGCGGTGCCAATCTTGGGAATGCCGGTTTTCTGCAGAGCCAGCCCGTCGCAAGCCAAGGCGAAGACCAATCGCTCGAGCTCATCGCGCCCCCGCTCGCTACGCTCATCCTGAGACATGAGGGGTGAGCGGTGAGCGACGAGAGGCTGCGCGAGCTTGCGGCCAAGGCAGGCATCGCACCCGTCTGGACCGACCTCACGGGCGCGACGCATTCGGTTGCCCCCGAAACGCTGCGCAGCCTGCTCGCCATGTTCGGCTTGCCCTGCGGGACGGTGGGCGAGCTGCGTGACAGCCTGGCGCGGCTCGCGGCGCCTGCCGACGCCGGGGCGACGGCGCCCATGCTCGTCGCGCGGTTGGGCGAGCCTCTCCCGCTGCCCCCTTGGGCGCGGTGCGAGGCGATGGCCAGGGTCGTGCTCGAGGATGGCACGCAATACGATACCCCCCTCGGGGAGGAGCCTGACGGCCACGCGGTTCTGCCAGGGCTCGACCGCGCCGGGTATCACCGCGTAGAAATCGAGGGTCGGGAACTGGTCGTCGCCGCCGCCCCGTCGCGTTGTCTGACCGTCGAGGATATGGCGCCAGGCGAATATATCTTCGGGCTGGCGGCGCAGATCTATGGGCTGCGCCGAAAGGGCGATGGCGGGACCGGCGATATGGGCGGGGTGGCGGAGCTGGCGGCTGCGGCCGGCCGCCAAGGCGCGGATGCGCTGGCGCTGAGCCCCATGCATGCGCTGTTTTCCGCAGATCCCGGCCGATTCGGCCCCTATTCGCCGTCGAGCAGGCTCTTCTACAACCCGCTGCATGCCGATCCGGCAGCAATTTTCGGCCCTGAGCGCGTACGCCAAGCGATCGAGCAGGCGCATCTGCGGCACGAGATGACGCGCCTCGAAGATCTCGAGCTCGTCGACTGGCTTCACGCGGCGCGGGTCAAGACGGCGCTGTTTCGTTCCCTGTTCGATAGCTTCGAGCGGGCCGATCTTGCCGCCTCGCCGCCAGGCTCGCTCGCCGGCGATTTCATCGGTTTCCGCGCCGCCGGCGGCGACATGCTGTTGCAGCATGCGCGCTTCGAGACGCTGCACGCTCGGCGCCTCGGCGAGGATCCGGCCGCCTGGAGCTGGCGATCCTGGCCGGCGGAATGGCGCGACCCCGCGAGCCCGGCGGTCGCGGCCTTCGCGGAAGCCCATGCCCGGGAGGTGCAATTCCACATCTTCCTGCAATGGCTCGCGGATCGCTCGCTCGCGCTGGCCCAGGCCGGAGCGAAACGCGCCGGGATGCGCATCGGCCTCATTTCCGACCTCGCCATCGGCATGGACGGAGGCGGCAGCCATGCCTGGAGCCGGCAGCGCGAGGTGCTGGTCGGCGCGAGCGTCGGGGCGCCGCCCGACTATTACAACGCCAACGGCCAGGATTGGGGGCTGACTGCTTTCTCGCCGCGCGCGCTGATCGCCGAGGGCTACGCGCCCTACATCGCCACGCTGCGGGCGGCGTTGCGCCATACGGGCGGGGTGCGCATCGACCATGTCATGGGGCTGATGCGGCTGTGGCTGGTCCCCGAGGGTGCGAGTCCCGTCGAAGGCGCCTATGTCTCCTATCCGGTCGAGAGCCTGTTTCGCCTGACCGCGCTCGAATCCTTGCGGCACCGCGCCATCGTGATCGGGGAGGATCTCGGCACGCTGCCGCATGGCTTCCGCGAGCGGCTCGCCGGCGAGGGCATCGCCGGGACGCAGGTGCTGCGTTTCGAGCGCGATGACGGGGGCTTCTTCCGCTCTCCGGAGACCTGGCGGCGGACTGCCGTCGCCACGACCTCGACGCATGATCTGCCGACAACGGCAGGCTGGTGGTCGGGCCGCGATATCGATGTGCGCGCGGGCCTCGCCGCCTTCTCCGGCACGATCGATCTCGAGACCGAACGAGGCTCGCGAGCGGAGGGCCGGCATTTCCTGTGGGGCGCTTTACGCCATGCCGGCGTCGCCGCAGGCGAACAGCCGGCGCCGGACGCGACCCAAGGCGTTGTGGATGCGGCCGCGCGCTTCGTGGCGGCGACGCCCTGCGGCCTGGCGATCCTGCCGCTCGAGGACGCGCTCGGCGTGCTCGATCAGCCGAATCTGCCGGGCACGGTCGATGAGCACCCCAATTGGCGCAGGCGCCTGCAGGGTGAAGCCGCAAAGCTGCTCGATGCCTCCTCGGTCAGGCCACGGCTCGACGCCATGCGCAAGCGGCGGTCCAGGAATTCCCCGCCCTGAAAGGGGAGGATGACACGCCCGGCGTTATCTCTCGGCGAGGCCCGCGGAGTGCCGTTTGATTTGGGAGGTCCTATTCAAACCGGCACGCAGGGGCGGCATCTCGCCGCCCATGTCGCGCCGCGGTGCGCGGGACGCGCACCCTGCATGGCGGCGGGCGCTTTCATGCTGCGGTGCAACATCTGTTAATATCAGATAATTTACAGATGAAGGGGGACTGCGAGCCTCGCGGGCCGCAAGAATTTGCTGCGCCGCAGCATTTTGTGCTCACGGCCGCCGTCGGTCGGCCCGCTGACCGGCGTCCCCTCATAGGGAACTATTGCCGACAGAGCAAGGCCGGAGGACTTAGGCGGCATCAGGTCGCAAGCTCATCTTGCGACCGATGGCGCTGCCGTCGCCATTCCGGCGCGATGATAATCCGAAATCGCAAGTTACGCAGTTTAGGCGGCAATCTAAACTGAAGCCCCGGCCTCCCCTTGGGCCCAATGAGAAAAACGCAGTCGCCGTTATGCCCATTCCGGCGACAACCTGGCCCGGTCTTGCCTCCGCGAAGACCGGGCCTGTTTCTCCTAATGAACCACGTCCGAACGCCCGAATACCGCCTCCGGCTCAATCGACAAGCGCCGCGAGATCGAACGACCTCGATCGAATTCGGCAAAGCCTATGGCTTTACGGAAAAGCCGAGCGCGGGCGAGATCTACAATTACCGGTTCGCGACCAAGGAACTGAAGGAGCCGTTGCAGAAAGCGGTCGTGGCCAATGGCTGGCGGTGGCGGCCGGTCGCGTTCGGCAAGCTGTAGGGAATGGCTGCGTCAGACACGATGACCGCACCCTGACCCTCCGCCCCCACGCCCGCCTGATTCGGGTGTTGAAACGCCGCGAACTCGGTTAATAGGATATCGGGCATGTCGGAAGGCGGCAGCGCGAGCCGTCTGGGCTGCGGTCACGCAAAGACTCCGCCGGACATGTCTCGAGCGTGCCGGCGACGCTCGGGAAACCCGGCATGCCCTGTCGCGGGAGGCGAGGCGATGGCGGATTGGCTGAAGCGCAAGCACGAGCGGCCCGTGGCGCGGATCGTCACGAACAGGGAACCGCAAGTGCGTCTGGCGGGCGGTTTCGAAACCATATTGCTGTCGCGCACCGATCCCGAGGATCTGGTCCGCCTCGATGCGCCGAGCCGAGCCGCCATCGCGGCTTCGGCACTCGAGACGCTGACCGCGCCGCGCCCGCGCGGCAAGGCCCACATCGCGCTCCGGGACGTGGCCATCGGCGATAGCGGCATCGAAAAAATCACGATCGTCGAGGCGATCAACGACAACATGCCCTTTCTGCTCGACTCGACGCTAGGCGAGATCGCCGAGCACGGCTTGAACCTGCGCCTGGTGGCCCACCCCATCCTCAGCGTCGACCGCGACGCCTCCGGCGCGCTCGTGGACCTCAAGGGCGAGGCGCAAGGCCAGCTTCAGCCGGGCGAGCGGCGCGAAAGCTTCATTCACCTGCACCTCGACCCGATCGAGGATCCGGCACTGCGCGAGCGCCTGGTTGCCGGCCTCGAGCGGGTGCATGTCGAGGTACGGCGCGCCGTCTCGGATTTCCCCTCGATGCGCGCCCGGGTCTTCGAGGCGGTGCAGGCCGCCAAGATCGCTCCGCCGCCGCTCGCGGCTCAGGATGTGGCCGAGGCGATCGCGCTCGTGGAATGGATGCTCGCCGACAACTTCACCTTCCTCGGCGTGCGCGAATACCGCTTCGTCGACGACAACCCCGACGGCGATCTCGTCGGCGCGAACGGGCTCGGCATGTTGCGCGATCCCGACCTCAAGGTGCTGCGCCAGGGCAGCGAGTTCATGACCGTGACGCCGGAGGTGAGGGCGTTTCTGGCGGAGCCCACCCCCGTCATCGTCACCAAGGCCAACATCAAGTCGCGGGTGCATCGGCGCGTGCACATGGATTATGTCGGCCTCAAGCTGTTCTCCCATGAAGGCGCCCCGCAAGGCGAATTGCGCATCGTCGGGCTGTTCACGGCGAACGCCTATGACAGCCCGGTCGCAGCCGTGCCGTATCTGAGACGCAAGGCGGATGCCGTATTGGCGCGGGCCGCGCTCGACCCGTCGAGCTACGCCGGCCGGGCGCTGAAGAACGTGCTCGAGACCTATCCGCGCGACGAATTGTTCCAGATCGATGTCGAGACGCTCTATCATTTCGTCTCGGAGATCCAGACGCTGTCCGAGCGGCCGAGGGTTCGAGCGCTGGCGCGGCGCGACCGCTTCAACCGCTTCGTCTCGATCCTGGTGTATATATCGAAGGACCGCTACGACTCGGCGATCCGTCAAAAGGTCGGCGTCTTCCTCGCCAATGCCTATGCGGGACGTCTTTCGGCCGCCTATCCGACCTATCCCGAAGGCCCGCTGGCGCGCACCCATTTCATCATCGGCCGCGATGCCGGCGAGACGCCGGACGTGCCGCGCTCGACGCTCGAGGCCGGCATCGCCGCCATCGTGCGCAACTGGGTCGACGAGCTGCGCAGCGCCACGATCGGCGCCTCGAAGGACAATGTCGCGGTCGCCGCACTCGACCGCTATATCGACGCCTTCGGACCGGCCTATCGCGCCGCCTACGGCGCTTCGATCGCGCTCACCGATATTGCCATCGTCGAAGGCCTGAGCGACGAAAGGGCGCGCGCCGTGCGTCTTCTGCCGCATGTGGAAGACACAAAGCTCGCCTCCTTGAAGCTCTACACGCGCGGGGCGGCCGTCTCCTTGTCGCGGCGCGTGCCCATCCTGGAGAATTTCGGCTTCGAGGTCATCGACGAATCGAGCTTCACCGTCGCGCCCGTGGGCGGCAAGCCGGTCTTCATCCACGACATGACGGTTCGCCTCGCCGATGGAGCCGATCTCGACGCCAGAGCGCTCGCGCCACGCCTCGAAGAGGCGCTGATCGCGCTCGGCGAAGGCGAGAGCGAGAGCGACCGTTTCGACGCGCTGGTGACGAGGGCCGGGCTTGCCTGGCGCGACGTGGCGCTGGTACGGGCGCTGGCGCGCTACCTGCAGCAGGCGACGATTCGCTACGCGCAAGACTACCTGGCGCAGGCGCTGGCGCGCCAGCCCGGCATCGCGGCGGCGCTCGTCACCTTGTTCTACGCCCGCTTCAACCCCGAGCTCGAAGCGAGCCGGCGTTCGGAGGCCGAGGCGGCCACGCGATCCCTGATCGCCGAGCAGCTGAAGGAGGTCGCGAGCCTCGACGATGACCGCATCCTGTCGCGCTTCCTCAATCTGGTCGACGCGATGGTGCGCACCAACTTCTTCCAGGGCGGAGCGGACGGACGCAAGCGCGAGGCCATGGCCTTCAAATTCGAGAGCCGCAAGATCGACGGCCTGCCCTTGCCGCATCCGCTGTTCGAGGTCTTCGTCTACTCGCCGCGGGTCGAGGCCGTGCATCTGCGTTTCGGCCGCGTGGCGCGCGGCGGCATCCGCTGGTCCGATCGGCCCCAGGATTTCCGCACCGAGGTGCTGGGCCTCGTCAAGGCTCAGCAAGTGAAGAACGCGGTGATCGTGCCGGTCGGCGCCAAGGGCGGTTTCTTTCCCAAGCACCTGCCGCCGCCGGCGCAGCGCGACGCCTGGCTGGCCGAGGGCACCGAGAGCTACAAGCTCTTCATCTCGACCTTGCTCGACCTCACCGACAATATCGATACGAGCGGCATCGTGCATCCGCCGGCGACTTTACGCCTCGACGCGGACGACCCCTATCTGGTGGTGGCGGCCGACAAGGGCACCGCGACCTTCTCCGATACCGCGAACGCCATCTCCGAGGCGAAGCATCACTGGCTCGGCGACGCCTTCGCGTCGGGCGGCAGCCAAGGCTATGACCACAAGAAGATGGGGATCACGGCGCGCGGCGCCTGGGAGGCCGTGAAGCGCCATTTCCGCGAGATCGACATCGATATCCAGACGACGCCGTTCACGGTCTGCGGCGTCGGCGACATGTCGGGCGACGTATTCGGCAACGGCATGCTGCTGTCGCCGCGGATCGGGCTGGTCGCGGCCTTCGACCATCGCGACATCTTCCTCGACCCGACGCCGGACGCGGCGCTCGCTCTCGCCGAGCGCAGGCGGCTCTTCGACCTGCCGCGCTCGAGCTGGAAGGATTACGACGCCTCCCTCATATCGGCGGGCGGCGGTGTGTTCTCGCGCTCGCTGAAGGCCATCCCCCTCTCGGCCAAGATGCGCAAGCTCCTCGACCTCGACAAGCCGGAAGCGACGCCCTTCGAGGTGATGAGCGCCATCCTGAAGGCACGCGTCGATCTGTTGTGGTTCGGCGGCATCGGCACCTATATCCGTTCGGCCTCCGAGAGCGACGCCGAGGTCGGCGACCGCGCCAATGACGCGATCCGCATCACCGGCTCGCAGGTGCGCGCCAAGGTCATCGGCGAGGGCGCCAATCTCGGCACGACGCAGCGCGGCCGCATCGAGGCGGCGCGAGCGGGCGTGCGCCTCAACACCGACGCCATCGATAATTCGGCGGGCGTCAACACCTCGGACGTCGAGGTGAATTTCAAGATCGCGCTGGCAAGCGCCATTCGCGACCACCGCCTGACCATGGAGGAGCGCGACACCCTCCTCCCGGAAATGACCGAGGATGTCGCGAGCCTGGTGCTGCGCAACAACTACCTCCAGACATTGGCGCTGTCGCTCGCCGAACGGCGCAAGGCCGAGGACGTAGCCTTCGCCGAAAGCTTCATGCGCATGCTCGAGGCCGAGGGGCGGCTCGATCGCGGGGTCGAGTTCCTGCCGAGCGAGGAAAACCTCGAGGAGCGGGCGAAGCGAGGCGGGGGGCTCACCCGGCCCGAGCTCTCGGTGCTGCTCGCCTACGCGAAGCTGTCGCTCGACGACCATATCCGCGCGAGCGACGTGCCGGATGATCCTTATTTCGCCGCCGAGCTGATGCGTTATTTCCCGGCCGCGATGCGCGAACGTTTCGGCGGCGACATCGAGGGGCATCGGCTGCGGCGCGAGATCATCGCGACGCAATTGGCGAACGCCGTCATCAACCGCGCCGGGCCGACCGTCGCGGCGCGGCTCGCCGGCGAGACCACGCTCGACTACGCATTGATGACGCGGGCTTACGCGGCGGTCAGGGATTCGTTCGGCCTGCTCGACCTCAACACCGCGATCGATGCGCTCGACGGCAAGATCGGCGGCGAGGCGCAATTGGCGCTCTATCGCGACATCCAGGACATGGTCTTGTCGCAACTCGCCTGGTTCATGCGCAATGCGCGGCTGGCGGCAGGTTCCCTCACCGAAACCGTCGGCGTCTTCAAGGCGGGGATCGCGTCCGTCTCGGCGAGCCTCGGGGAGAGCCTGCGGCCAGCGGCCGCCGCCGCGCGGGCGGCGCGAGCGGCCGATCTCGTCAAGGCCGGGGCGCCCGAGCCCTTGGCGCAGGCCATCGCGGATCTCGCTTCCTTGTCGAGCGCGCCCGACATCGTGCTGATCGCGCAGGCGAGCGGCAAGCCCATCGAGGCCGTAGCGGTGGCCCATTTCGGCATCGACGACATGCTCGGCGTCGGCGCCCTGACCGAGGCGGCGGGCCGCATGCCGCTCGCCGACGCCTATGACCGGCTGGCGCGCGACCGGGCGGTCGCCACCATCGGCGCGGCGCATCGCGGCATCACCGCCAAGGTCGTGGCGCTGCACGGAACGGACGACAGGCCGGGCGCGGCGCTCGATGCCTGGGCGAAGGCCGACGCCAATGCGGCGTCGGCGCGCCGGCGCCTCGGAACGCTCGCCGCTTCCGCCGCGTCGATCGCCAAGCTTACCGTGGCGGCTGGGTTGCTGGATGATCTAGCGCGGTGAGCGCGGTCTTGCGCGTAGATAGCTCCGTCACCACCGCCATGCGAGGCCCTCATATGCCGCTTCACATTCGGGACGAAGTCACGATCCAGCTGGTGCGCAAGCTCGCCGAACGAAAAGGGGTCGGCCTGACCGAGGCGGTGAGGCTTGCCGTTGAGGGCGAGCTGCGTCGCGAGGAGCATGCGGTGCCGCTGCGGGAGCGCATCAGGCCGATCCAGGAAAGGATATTGAATCTTCCCCCGACGGGCTTCGCGGCGGACGAGGCATTTTTCGACGAGCTCAGCGGCAACCGGTGATGTTCGTCGGTTTGGCGTTAGGACGACAAGACGTCGTGACGAAAGGTGTCAGTTCCCCTCCGACGCCGATCACGCGGTGAATACCGGCCGCCCTTCGATCGGATAGGCGGGGTCGTTATAGCCCGGCGTCGAGGGATGGCCGGAGGGCACCAGGCGGTCGATCAGCGCCTCGTCCTCGGCGGTGAAGCGATAGTCGAGCGCTTTCGGATAGTCCTCCCACTGTTCCTCGGTACGCGGCCCCGCGACCATCGAGGTGACGAGCCGGTTGTTCAACAGCCAGGCGACGGCGAACTGCCCGGCGGTGATGCCGCGCGCTTGCGCATGCTGCTTGATCTCCTGAGCGAAGCGCAGCGATTCCTGGCGCCATTCGCTCTGCATCATCCTCTGATCGCGGCGCGCCGCGCGCGACCCCTCGGCGGGGGCCGAGTCGGGCAGGTATTTGCCGGTGAGAACGCCGCGCGCCAGCGGGCTGTAGGGCACGACGCCGAGGCCGTAGAAGCCGCAGGCCGGAAGATGCTCGGTCTCCGGCATGCGGTTCATGGCGTTGTAATAGGGCTGGCTCACCACCGGGCGATCGATCCCCATTTCGTCGCAGAGACGGCAAATCTCGGCGACGCGCCAGGAGCGGAAGTTCGAGAGGCCGAAATGCCGGACCTTCCCCTGATGCATCAGATCGGCCATGGCGCGCACCGATTCGGCGAGCGGGGTCTCGTGATCCTCCTTGTGGAAATAGTAGATGTCGATCCGGTCGAGGCCGAGGCGGCGCAAGCTGCCTTCGACCGCCCGCATCATCCAGTGCCGCGACAGGCCGGCATCGCAGCGGCGTGTCCCGAACTGGTTGCAAAGCTTCGTCGCGACGATCCACTCGTCGCGCTCGGCCGCGATGGCGCGACCGACGATCTCCTCGGAGCGCCCATCGACATAGGCATCGGCGGTGTCGATGAAATTGATCCCTTGCTCATGCGCCTTCTGGACGATGCGGCGCGCGGTCGCCTCGTCGGTCTGGGCGCCGAACAACATCGTCCCGAGGCAGAGCGGCGAAACCTTCAAGCCGCTGCGGCCGAGCCTGCGATAATCCATGGCTTCTTTCCTGACGTTCTGTTGGGCCACTAAAATCGAAGTTAATGCCGGAAATGTCGCACACCGGTGAACACCATGGCGATGCCGGCTTCGTCGGCTGCCGCGATGACCTCCTTGTCCCGCAGCGATCCTCCGGGCTGGATCACCGCCGTCGCGCCCGCTTCGATCGCGGCGATGAGACCGTCGGCGAAGGGGAAGAAGGCATCCGACGCAGCCACCGAGCCCTTGGCGAGGCTGTCCGGCAGCCCCGCGGCCTTGGCGGCCTCCATCGCTTTCCAGGCCGCCAGGCGCGCGGCGTCGACACGGCTCATCTGGCCCGCTCCGATGCCGACGCTCGCCCCGTCCTTGGCGTAGACGATGGCGTTCGACTTGACGTGCTTGGCAACCAGCCAGGCGAATTTGAGATCTTCGCGCTCGGCGATGGTCGGGGCGCGGCGGGTGACGGTCCTCAAGTCCTTGTCGATCAGCGCGGCGTTGTCGCGCGATTGGACGAGAAAGCCGCCGCCGACGCTGCGCAACGTGAGGCCGGCGGCGCGCGGGTCGGGCAGACCGCCGGTCAGCAGCAACCGCAGATTCTTCTTGGCGGCGAACACCGCGAGCGCCTCCTCGTCCGCCTCGGGCGCGACCACGACCTCGGTGAGAATGCCGGAGATGGCCCGGGCCGCGGCGCGGTCGAGCTTGCGGTTCACCGCGATGATGCCGCCGAACGGCGACACCGGATCGCAGCGCAGCGCCTTGCGATAAGCCTCCTCGAGGTCGCTGCCGATCGCGACGCCGCAAGGGTTGGCGTGCTTGACGATGACGCAGGCCGGGCCCGCCGAGGCAAATTCGGCGACGCATTCGATGGCCGCGTCCGTGTCGCCGATGTTGTTGTAGGAGAGCTCCTTGCCCTGCACCTGCCGCGCGGTGGCGACGCCGAAACGCGGTTCCGCCAACCGATAGAAGGCGGCCCATTGATGCGGATTCTCGCCGTAGCGCAGCCGCTGCGCCAATAGGCCGCCGAGCGCGAAAGCCGACGGCGCCTCGGCATGGGTTTCCCGGCCTGCCGCGTCGTTCCGGCGCGGGCCGTCGGCCGTCTCGCTCGAGAAGGCTCCAGTCTCCCGCAACAGCCAGTTCGAGATCGCGGCGTCATAGGCCGCCGTTCGCGCATAGGCCTTGGCGGCGAGACGGCGGCGCAGCGCGAGCGTTGTCGAGCCCCCATGCGCCTCGAGCTCGGCCATGAGCGCCGCGTAGTCGGCCGGCTCGACGATGACCGCGACATCGGCATGATTCTTCGCGGCGCCGCGGATCATCGCCGGTCCTCCGATATCGATATTCTCCACGCACTCATCGAAAGGCGCTGCCCGGCCGAGCGTCTGCTCGAAGGGGTAGAGATTGACCACCAGGAGATCGATCGGTCCGATGCCGTGCGCCAGCATGGCGGCTTCATGCTCGGGGTTCTCACGGATGGCGAGCAGCCCGCCATGAACCTTGGGATGCAAGGTCTTCAGTCGTCCATCCATCATCTCGGGAAAGCCGGTCAGCTCGGCGACATCGACCACCTGCAGGCCGGCGTCCTTGAGCGCCTTGGCGGTGCCGCCCGTCGAGACGAGCGATACGCCCTTTTGCGCGAGCAACGCCGCAAGCTCGACGAGCCCGGTCTTGTCGGAGACCGAAAGGAGCGCGCGCGTTACGCGCCGAAGGTCGGTGGGCATGAACCGGCGATCCCTGATTGCCTTATGGGGAGTGTCGTCATCGGCGTGTCGTCATCGGCGCGTCGTCGGCCGTGGCCGAGCGGCACCCGGAGGGCCGATATCATGAACACGGCGCGGACGACAGAAGCGAGCATCAGCCGGTTCGATCGGGCGCCGGCTTCGGCGTATCGCCGCCCGGCGCAGCCGGTTGCGCCCTGGCCTCCTTGATGCGCGTGAAACGCCAGGCGATCTCGCGGATCGCGGAAGATTGCGCCTCGACGACGATTTGGCGCGTGCGCCCCGCGCCGTCCGGCGAGGCGTAGAAGATGCTGTCCTCCAAGGTCACGTGTCGACCGGCGACCTCGAACCGCCAGGAGGCCCCGCTCGGAAGTTCGAGCCTGACCGCCGCGTCGCCACCGTCGAGGGTCGCCTGGACGTTCGGATGAAGATGAAAGCGAAGCACGTAGGGAACCGCTCCCGCCGGCCGCTTGGGGTCAGCGTCGACGAGCGCGTCGAGCCCGTGCACGGTCGCCCCGTCCTTGCTCAAGGCGACGCCGCGTTCATGCAACAGTCCAAAGCGCCGGGCATAGCCCGAATGCATCCCCGTCACCCTTATGCCGGCATCGTCCGCCTCGCGCAGCCGCTTGGTCGGCGGCGGGAATTCGATGATGGCCGCGCCCGCGTCGTTCGGCGCGTTCCGCGTCTCGAAATGGCCGGAGGAGGTATCGGCGATGGTGAGCGTCGAATGAGCGGCGGTATGGCGCGCCGCCTCGCGCGCTGCCGCCGAGCCCGTGGCCGGCGCGCCGCAATTGACGACCATTCGCCAGGGCCCGTCGGAGAATTCGAAGGCGAGCGCGCTCGCATGCGCGCACCGCGAGAAAGCGAAGGGCGGCGGATTCCCCACATCCATGAGGAGAACGGACGTGCCGCCAGCCATGCGTTCATAGCCCGATTCGGGGGCGCTGAGCAGCGGCTCGGTCGATGCTTGCTCATAGCGAAAGACGATGGCTAGCGAATCGGCCGGCATATAACCCATGCCGTGGAACGAGCCGAGATTGCCGTCCCCGAGCCGCAACATGCGCAGGAACGGCATGCTGCGGTCGATGGCCGATTGCAGAGCCTCGGGCGGAGCGAGGTTCTTGGCGATGAACAAGTGGCGCAGCGGCAAAAGATCGAGCAGGAGATCGACAATGGCGCGCGGCGAGCGGCTGACATGGCCGCCATCGGGGAGGATGCACCTCCTGATCTCGGCGATCAGCGCGCGCAGCGCGAGCCGTGCGAGCCTCGGCGTGGCATCGGAGGAGAGAGCCAGGGCGCATATGGCGATCGCCGGGAGGAAGCGGTCTTCGGCGGCGAAGCCGCCATGCAGCCCGACGAGCAGGTATCGGCCATGCTGCCCGATGGCGCGCACGAAACGCCGATAGAAGACGAGATCGGCCCCTTCGAGCAGAAAGGGCGAGGCGCTGATCCAGGACATGAGCCGGCGCGCCACCACCGGGGCGGCCCAGGCCGGATCGCCGGTATTCTTCCGCAGCCGGATGAAATCCGTGACGAGCCTTCTCGCGCCGCTGCGCGCCAGCGGATCCTCCGCGGCGCGCAAATGGCGCAGCCAGCCGAAGCCGTTGAGCATGCTCTCCCATTGCGGCGAGGGCGCCGCCATCTCGAAGGGCGATCGTCCTTGCGCATGCACGACCTTGCCGGCGAAGACGAAGAAATCAGCGAGTATGTCCTCGGCGACCGTCGGATCATGGGTGCGGGGATCGGGCGGCGCGACGAGCAGCCGTTTCGGCATCTCCAGCATCGCCATGGAGAACGTAGCCGGAATGGCGCGGAGCGTCGCCCCGGTGCGCACCAAGGCGCGGCCCATCGGCGTCGCTCTGAAGCGCGATCCAGCCACCACCACTCCTTCGCCCAAATCTCGTCAGCCCTCCTATAGCCTGGCACGGCGCAAGCCAAGAATCGTGATCGTCCCGCAATCACATGGATGACGGCGGGCGCCAGCGAACACACGCGCCGCACCGCTGTTCCCGTCCGGGCCTTGCCTTTGGCGCTCCGAGAGCACATGTGCTTAGGGGGGACGATGCCCGGGGGGCCAACGATGTCGCACGAAATGACGACCTCGACCGTCGGATCGATATCGATTGCCGAGCAAGCGCCTGCGGAACCGAAAACCGACGATCGCGTGGCGCGCCGGCGGCTAGAGGTTGCGTCTCGCGCGCTGGCTGAAGCCGCAGTCCGTCGGACGCAGGCCGATGGTCGTGACGCCATGGCTCAGGGCGAACGCGGCGGGCGGGGCGGACTCGACCCGGTGCGCTATGGCGACTGGGAAGTGAAGGGGATCGCTACGGATTTTTAAGGTGGATCGCCGGTGTCGGCAGCGTAAAACGATGAGAATGCCCGCCGTCGATATCTGACGGCCTCTCTCACTGGTTTTGAGCGATTTGCCTTCGCCGGGAGCCGAGGATAACGAGCAGGATCGTCTCGATCCTCTTGTTTCTGCCCCAAATTCGTGGGCATGAGCATTGAGCGGACCGGAGAAGGCTTAAGTCCATGTTCGATTCACTCGACGCCACGACAGTCGTTTTCCTGGCGCTCGCCGTGTTCGTGGTGCTGCGGCTGCGTTCGGTGCTCGGGCAGCGCCCGCAACGGGACGCGCCGCCGAACGGCCGACCGAGCACCGCTCAGCTGCGGCGCGATGGGGTGGGCCAAGCGGGCAACGTCATCCCGTTGGCGACGGCTGCCAATGATCGCGGCCAGCGTGTCGAGGAAGCCCCGAACCCCGATCGCTGGAAGGGCTTCGCGGAGCCGGGCTCCCCGCTCGCCAACGGCCTCGACGCGCTCGCCGCCGCCGCGCACGGCTTCGACCCGGCCGGCTTCCTTTCGGGCGCCCGCAGCGCTTATGAGCTCACCGTGACCTCCTTCGCCAAGGGCGATCGCAAACGCCTGCGCGATCTGCTTTCGCCGGAGGTGCTCGAGGGCTTCTCCAAGGCGATCGCCGATCGGGAAACGCGCGGCGAGAAGGTCGAGATGACGCTCGTTTCGATCGACGAGGCCAAGATCGTCGATGCCCAGGTGAAGGACATGGTCACCCATGTGACGGTGCGCTTCCTGTCGAAGCTGATCACGGCGACGCGCGATCGCGAGGGCAAGGTGATCGATGGCAGCCCCGACAAGGTCGCCGACGTGACCGATGTGTGGACCTTCGCGCGCGACACGCGCTCACAAGACCCGAATTGGCAACTGGTCGCGACCGAAACCAGCCAGTGAGGCGAGGCTCAGCCCGGCTCATCGCGACATGCCCGCGAAAAGCCGCTCGGCTCCTCCCGCCGGAGGGGAACGAGAGCCGCCGCTGAACCGTCCTTCGAGGGGCGCGGCGAGATTGCGCCCCGCCGCTTTCGACGAGTTGCAAGGCTGGGGCGCCGACGATGCGCTTGCGGCCTTTCGCACCTTTCGGGCCGGCGCAGCCCATATCGTCGAGCGCCGCCCCGAGCTGCGGGCGGCACAAGCGCCTGACGAGGCGCTGCTCGCCGTGTGTCGGGCTGCGCTGGTCCGCAAGGCGTGCAACGCCACGCAAGCTCGGGCCTTCTTCGAGGCCCAGTTCCAACCTTCCGAGGTTTTGCCGTCGGAGGACATGGCGTTCTTCACCGGCTATTTCGAACCGCAGGCCGATGGCTCGATGAAGGAGAGCCCGGGCTTCCAGGCCCCGATCCTGGCGCGGCCGGCGGATCTCGTGACGCTCGCGCAAGAAGACGAGATCGCGGGTTCCGATGTCCCGCTCACGAGCGCGAGGCTGTCCGCCGGCCGCCTCTCGCCTTTTCCGGACCGGGGCGCCATCGAGGCCGGCGCGCTTCACGGGCAAGGCCTCGAACTCGTCTGGTTGAGGGATCGCGTCGAGGTCTTCATCATCCAGGTGCAAGGCTCCGCCCGCATTCGGCTGCCGGGCGGGCGCGTGGTCCGCCTGCGTTATGCGGGGCGCAATGGGTGGCCGTATACGTCGGTCGGCCGATTGCTGATCGAGCAGGGCGCCATCGCGGCAGAGGCGATGTCGCTCGAGGCGCTGACGGATTGGCTGCGCGCCCATCCCGGCGAAGCCGAAGCCATCATGGGCCGCAACCGCTCCTATGTGTTCTTCGCGATCGACGGGACGCTCGCCGCCGATGAGGGGCCCATCGGCGGCGCGGGCGTGCCGCTCACTCCCTGCCGCTCGATCGCGGTGGACCGCGCCTCATGGTCATACGGGCTGCCCTTTTGGATCGAGACCGACAGGCCCGAGCCGGCCGGCAACCTGGGGCGCTGGCAAAACCTCATGATCGGGCAAGATACGGGCGCGGCGATCCTGGGGCCTGGACGGGTCGATATCTTTTTCGGGAGCGGCGCGGTGGCCGGCACCCTCGCCGGCCGCCAACGCCATCGCGGGCGGCTCTTCGTGCTGCGGCCGCGCGGCGCCGGCCCCATCGCGTCATGACGCGCCGTGGCTGGCTTACCGAGGACGATCTGCGCGTCTGGGCCGAGGTGGCGCGGACCACGCAGCCGCTGCGCGGCAAGGCGGCGCTCGCGCGCATCGATGCTGGGCCTCCTATGTCGGATATCGATATTGGGGCGTCTCCCCCGCCAGATGCGGGGCACGGCGCCAACCGGAGCGGGCGCGCAAAGCCGCGCCCCAAGGACGCCGCAGCGCCGCCGCTCGCGCCGCTGGAACGCCGCTTCGTGCAAAGGCTGCGCCGAGGCACGGCGGCGCCAGGCGCGGTCATCGATCTGCATGGCCTTCGGCAGGAGGAGGCGAGGCGGCGCCTCTTTCATTTCCTGCACCGCTGCCAGGCCGAAGGAACGAAGGCCGCCATCATCATCACCGGCAAGGGTGGCCGACCCGACGCGCTTGCCGGCGAGCGGGGCGTGTTGCGCCGCGCCGTGCCCCTCTGGCTCGTCATGCCGGATTTGCGCAGCCTGGTGGTCGGCTTCCAGGAGGCCGGCGCAGGTCTCGGGGGCGAGGGAGCCCTGATCGTCCGCATCCGCGCCGGGCGGCGCGGCGCATCCGGAGCCCCCGCCTCGACTTGACCGCGGACGACCCGAATGCCAGATGGCCTCGGCACTCGGCGAGGGCACTCGGCGACCCACCCGTGACCCTTTCCCACCCATGGACGAATGATGACCGATACCCGCTACGATGTTCTGGGCCTCGGCAATGCGATCGTCGATGTGATCGCCCGCACCGACGACGATTTCCTCGCCGCGCATGACCTCAACAAGGGGTCGATGACGCTGATCGACGAGGCCCGCGCCGAGGCGCTTTATGCCGCGATGGGACCGGCGCAGATGATCTCGGGCGGCTGCGCCGCCAACACGGTGTCGGGCGTGGCTTCGCTCGGCGGCCGGGCCGCCTTCATCGGCAAGGTCAAGGAAGACACGCTCGGCGCATCCTTCGCGCAGAATATCCGCGCCTTCGGCGTCGGCTTCGAGACGCAGGCGGCAAAGGCCGGCCCGGCGACGGCGCGTTCCTTCATCCTGGTGACGCCCGACGGCGAGCGCACCATGAACACCTATCTCGGCGCTTGCCAAGGACTCGGTCCCGCCGATGTGGACGAGGAGACGGTGGCGGCCAGCGCCTACACCTATCTCGAAGGCTATCTCTGGGATCCCCCGCTCGCCAAGGTCGCATTCCGCAAAGCCGCCAGGATCGCTCACAGCGCCGGCAGGAAGGTGGCGCTGACGCTCTCCGACGCCTTCTGCGTCGATCGCTATCGCGACGAATTCACGCAGCTGCTGCGCTCGCGCACGGTGGATGTGCTGTTCGCCAACGAGCACGAGCTGAGGAGCCTGTTCGCCACCGCCGATTTCGACACGGCCGTCGCCGCCTTGCGCGACACCGGCGCGCTCGGCGTCGTCACCCGCGGCGCGATGGGCGCGATGATCGTGACGCGCGAGGAGACGGTATCCGCGCCGGCTTTCCCGATCGAACGCGTCATCGATACGACCGGAGCCGGCGACCTGTTCGCCTCTGGCTTTCTGTTCGGCCTCGCGCGGGGATATCCGGACAAGGATTGCCTCAAGCTCGGCGCGCTCGGGGCCGCGGAGGTGATCTCGCATCTCGGGGCGCGGCCGGAGCGCAACTTGAAGGAAATGGCGCAGCAAGAAGGGCTTGCCATCTGACTCGATGGCGAGGGGCGCTCGCGAGATATGCCGCTCTCGTTCGATGATGTTCGCGAGATGGCGCTGGCGCTGCCCGGCATCGAGGAAGGCACCTCTTACGGCACGCCGGCCCTCAAGGTCGGCAAGAGGCTGTTGGCGCGTCTCAAGGAGGATGGCGAGACGCTCGTCCTCAGGCTTGGTTTCGACGAGCGCGAGATGCTGATGGAGGCCGAGCCGCAAACCTTCTTCATCACCGACCATTATCGAGCCTATCCGAGCGTGCTCGTCAGGCTCGCGCATGTGCATCCCCCGACGCTGCGGCGTCTCATCGAGCAAGCGTGGCGAGAGGCGGCGCCGAAGCGCCTGGTTCGGGACTTCGAGCGGCGGGGCGCGGATTAGGGACCCATTCATCGATCTGGGCAACCGCCCCGATGAAGCTCCTGCGTCCACCGCCGGCTCGTCGAAGCCGAGAGCCCGGCCTGCCCACTTGACGCCATCGGCCGTTGCCGACCAATCTCGCCGGCAACGCGGGGATCGTCGCCGAGACGCCGGCCTCGGAGCGAGCTGGTACCGATTGATGGAGGGGCCAAATGGACGCAATGGACTTGGCGCGCCAAGTCGCGGCCGATCTCGCGAAGGAGTACGGTAGCGAGGTCGAGCGCGAAACGGCGAGGGCGATACAGGGCAAGCCGGCACCGCGCCCTCAAGCGGTCAGGTCGATGGCGGGCGAAGTCTTCACGCGGGCGGCAGAGATTGCCGCCATAGCAGATTTGATCGTGTCCGTGGCGCCGCGTGCGCTGGAGCGCTGGGCGAGGCTCCGCGACAAAGATTCCGCCAAGGCCGATATCGTGAAGAGCGTCACGCCGCCCCCGGGACTGAGCGCCGATACGACGGAGCGAGTGCTCGCGACAATGATCGACAAAGTGTCGCAGAGCGGGTGACGCGCGCCCTTCGAGGCTCGTGAGGCCGGGAATGCAGCGCAGGCTCGCCCTCGTCGTCGGCAATGGCGCCTATGCCCATTACAGGCGGCTTCCTAACCCCGAAAACGACGCCGCCGATATCTCTGCGGCGCTAAAGGATCTCGGCTTCGGCGTCGCCGTCGAGGTCGATCTCGGCCATTTCGCGATGGAGGACGCGCTAGAAAAATTCGAGCTCGCCGCCCCTGACAGTGACGTGGCGCTCTTTTTTTACGCCGGCCACGGCCTACAAGTCGGCGGCAAGAACTACCTGATCCCGGTCGATGCCGAGATTCGCGAGGTAAAGCATCTCAGCCGCGCCTTCGAGCTCGGCGCCATCATGTCCAGGATGGCGAAGAGCAAGAGGTGCAACCTCACCTTTCTCGACGCCTGCCGCGACAATCCGTATGCCTTGACGCCAAGCGCAGGCGCGACCGAGGGGCGCACGCGGTCACTGCTGCGCAGCGGATTGGCTAAGGTCGAGATCAGCGGCGGCAGCTTCATCGCCTTTGCGACCGAGCCTGACGAGGTGGCCCTCGATGGGGATGGACGCAACAGCCCCTTCACCGGAGCTCTTCTACGGCACATCAAGATCCCGAATCTGTCGATCAACGACATGATGATCGAGGTGCGCAAGAGCGTCAGGGAGACGACGAGAAAGACGGGAAAGGAGCAAATCCCCTGGGAACATTCCTCCATGCTGGAGCAATTCTTCTTCGTCGAGCCTGAAGCGTCCGCCGACACGCAGACCGGTCTTCAGCCGAATCCCGGATCGGCCGCCGGCAAATATGCGGCTCTCGACGCTCTGGACAGGGCCGCCTTCGCCGATGGCGACGCCGCCCTGAATTGCGTGGTGATCACCGCGGAGCTGCCCCGATCCTCGATGCTCGACACGCATGTGCGGCGGGCGCTCGAGCATCATTCGGAGGAGATCGAGAAGGCGGCGATGCAACTGCGCCAGCGCGAGAATCCGCCGATAGAGCCCATGCAATCACGGCGCCTGGTCCTCGATCCGACGCGCGCTTTCGCCAGCATCGAAACGCTCCAGCTTGCCGTCAATGCGCTCTGCCGCGCCGAGATCGCCGTGTTCGACATTACCCAGCTCCAGCCTGGCGTGATGCTGCTCCTCGGCATCCGTTCCGTTGCCCGCCGCGGCGTGACGGTGTGCAGCTATGGCGATGACTACGTTCACGGCGGCGGGCTGCAATTGCCCTTCAACCTGCAAATGCTGAACGTAGCGGCCCATTCCGACGCCCAGGCGAATAATGCCAAATCCCGCCCCCTCGATATCATCGGGCGCAAGATCGTGCGTGGCCTGCAGGAGTTGGCGAGGATGCCCGACTACATGGACCTGCCGGCCTACGACCCTGTGCGCGCCTTGGGACCGACGAGCTTCGAACCGATCTTGATCCGCGACAAGGTGCTGGTTCTGTGCCCGTTCACGCCGCGGTATCAGAGTCGGAACTGGAGCATGCTGCAAGATGAGCTGACCGGGAAGCTCGCCTTGCGAAACCGCGGTAACCGGCCTGCGCCCCAAGGCATGGACTCGTCCGACCTGCCGCGGGCCGCGCCTGTCCTGGTCCGACTGCTCGACGAGGAAACGCCGAGGCTCGTGGCCCAGACGCTCTACGAGCTGATCCGCCGCGTCGACATGTGCGTCGTCGACTGGACGGGGCTTCGCCCGAACGTCATGTTCGAGCTAGGTGTCCGCCTGGCAGTGAACAGGCTGGGTGCTGTCCACATCATCGATACAGCCGAGGTCGCCGAGAGCGAGGCCGACCCAATGGAGACGCGCCGCGGCCAGCTGAAGCAGGCTGGGCAGCTCCAGGCGCTCTTCAAGCCGATCCAATATTCATCGAAGCAGTTGGATCCCGAATGTTTCGACAGGATGGTCGACAGCTTCGCAGCGGGATACACCAAGGAGCGAATCGAAGATTCGTTCATCTATCGGGCGGTCGGGGCGAGCATCGGCGTCGAGCCGCGCAGCGCCTTCCTGCCCGTGGTTGATGAATTGGTCGAGCGTGCCAGCCTGCTTGCGAACCGCGACGAGGAAGGGACCGGCACCTCCTCGGTCCTGTATCAGGATGTGAGCGCGACCGTGTTGGCACAGGCCCGCACCGCGGCGATCGAACGTCGGGTGGCGGCATGGCTGTTTCTCGACGCTCGCCACTCGAACGAGGACTTCCAAGGCGACGCGACATTGTCGCGCCGCTTCCGCGCGCTCGGCACCGAGATACTGCTGTCGTTCAGCGTTCGAAGGAAGAATTCGCAAGGCGCCTCCGATGCACAGACCGCTCGCGTCGAGCAGCGCATCAGGGCGAGGTTGAAGGAATTGCGGCGTTGAACGCTGAACGACAGCAGTATCTCGGTGCCGAGTTGATCACCGAGGTCGAGATCCTCAAGAACGAGGCCAAGCTTGCCCGCGACGATGCCGATTACGCGGGCGCGATTGACGCGCTTCGCGAGGCGATCGATCTCACCTCCGGCTGGAGGCAAGGGCTCCCTGCCGCAGGCGAACTTGACGAGACCGACCGCAAAATCGCCTGGCACCTTGCCGATTGCTTCGGCATGCTCGGGGGCAATTATCGTCGCAGCGGCAAGGTCGACGAGGCGATCGAGTGCTTCGAGCAAGGTCGCGTCTACGAGCTCGATGCGCGCTTCCACGTCGCTAGCTCTTACAACACCGTGAACGCCATCGTAGCGCCAATCGAGGCCGGCTTGCGCGACGCAAGCTCGCAGAGCGGAGCTTTGCGGGCCGCGATCAAGATGCTCGAAGGGCAAATCTTCGATCCGAGCACCGCATCGCGCCGGCTGGACCGCTGGGCGTGGGCCGATCTCGGCCAAGCTACGCTACTCTTGGGCGATCTCGAAGCCTCGCGCGACGCCTATCGCCGCTTCGTCGAGCTTAGCGACGCGGCCTCGATCAAATCCTCGCGCGACGTCCTGCGGAGCTTGCACCGTTCGCTCGTCGAAAAGCAAGACGACAAGGCATCTGTCGTCGAGGCGGGGATAGCGTTTCTGTAGTCGGCTTCGCACGCGCAAACCGGGTCGAGCGGCGCGATCGCCGGCCGCCGCGCGAAGGCGGGAAATCCGCCCATGGCGCCCGCCAGCACCAGGACGAGACCCGCGATGATCCAATGCGCCCGCATGAGGCCGACATATCGTCCCGGCCGGGCGACGCCACTGTGCGACGGATGGGCCACGGATGGGCCACGGTTTCCTGATCGGGCGCCAAGAGGCAGATTGCGTCGTGCGGCGATCCATCTCCGGACATGGGCTCCAGATCAGAGCCGCCGCAGCGCCACCTCGACGATCTGATGCTCCGCGCCCTTGCGCAAGATGAGATCGGCGCGCTGGCGGGTCGGCAGGATATTGTCACGCAGATTGGGAAGGTTGATGCCGCGCCAGAGGTCCTCCGCCGTCTCATTGGCCTTCGCCTCACTGAGCTCGGCGAAGCGCCTGAAGAAGGAGCGCGGATCGCGGAACGCCGTCTCGCGCAGCCGCATGAAGCGCTCGACATACCAGCGGCGCAAATTGCCTTCATCGGCGTCGAGATAGATCGAGAAATCGAAGAAGTCGGAGACGAAGGGGATGGCCGAACCGTCTTTCGGCAGACGCACCGGTTCGAGCACGTTGAGGCCTTCGAGGATCAGTATGTCGGGGCGATCGACCAGCGTCTCCTCGCCGGGCATGACGTCGTAGACGAGGTGCGAATAGACGGGAGCGCGCACCTTGCGCTTACCGGCCTTGACGTCGCTGAGGAAGCGCAGGAGCGCAGGCGTGTCGTAGCTTTCCGGAAAGCCCTTCTTGTTCATGATGCCGCGGGCGCTCAGCTCGGCATTCGGCAACAGGAAGCCGTCCGTGGTGACGAGCTGCACCTTGGGCGTGTTCGGCCAGCGCGACAACAGGGCCGTGAGGACGCGCGCCGTCGTCGATTTGCCGACCGAGACCGATCCCGCGAGGCCGATGACGTAAGGCATCTTGCCGTCCTCGGCCATGAGGAAGCGCTGTGTCGCCTTGAACAGCCCTTGGGTCGCGGCGACATAGAGCGAAAGCAGCCGCGAGAGCGGCAGATAGATCGCCGCCACCTCCTCGAGCGAGATCGGGTCGTTCAGGGATTGCAGCTTGACGAGGTCGTCGAGGCTGAGCGTCAGCGGCGTATCGGCGCGCAGCTTCGCCCACTCGTCGCGCGTGAAGACGCGATAGGGCGAAACGCCTCCCGTCGAAAACCCGCCGACCGGCTCGTCCATGCGATATCCCTGCTCCTAGGGCATGATCTGGAAAAGTGGAAACCGATTTTCCGAAAAGATCATGCTCAAACAAAAAGTTAGACTGCCAACAGCGATCCCGTTCGAAGCCATCACACTCTAGGGCGCGATCACCGAGATCGCGCCGACCCGCTACCTTGCCCAGCCTCCCCTCCCGAGGCGGGTCATCCGTTGCCGCGCGCCGCCTTCTCGGCAAGCCCGGATCGAGCGCCGCGGCGCTGCAATTCGTCGAGCACATCCTGCACCGAAACGCCGCGGGCGCGAAATACAACCAACAGATGATAGAGAAGATCGGCGCTCTCGCCGATCAAGGCCTGTTTGTCGTTCAAGATTGCGGCAATGACGGTCTCGACGGCCTCCTCACCGAGCTTCTTGGCGGCCTGCGCCGGGCCTTTGGCCAGGAGCTTCGCGGTCCAGGAATCTTCGGGGCTCGCCGTTGCGCGCTCGGCGATGATGCGTTCGAGATCGGCGAGCGTGAAAGGCGGGACCATCAATCCATCCTCACCGCGATGCCGGCCTCGTGCATGCGCTGCTTGGCCTCGCGGATGGTGAATTCGCCGAAATGGAAGATGGAAGCGGCGAGCACGGCGCTCGCATGTCCCTCCCGCACGCCTTCGACCAGATGCTCGAGCGTGCCGACGCCGCCGGAGGCCACGACCGGCACGCGCACGCGGTCGGCTATGGCGCGTGTCAGCGCGATATCGTAGCCGGCCTTCGAACCGTCGCGATCCATCGAAGTGAGCAGGATTTCGCCCGCGCCGAGCGACACCACCTCCTCGGCGAAGGCGATCGCGTCGATGCCGGTCGGCTCGCGCCCGCCATGCGTGAAGATCTCCCAGCGCGGCTGGGCGCCATTGCGGGAGACGCGCTTCGCATCGATGGCGATGGTGATGCACTGATCGCCGAATTTCTGCGCCGCCTCCTTCACGAAGCCGCGGTTCTTCACGGCGGCCGTGTTGATCGACACCTTATCGGCCCCGGCGAGCAGCAAAGCGCGAATATCCTCGGTGCGGCGCACTCCGCCGCCCACCGTGAGCGGCATGAAGCAGGCCTCGGCGGTGCGCGCCACCACATCGAGCAGGATGGGGCGCCCCTCATGGCTCGCGGTGATGTCGAGAAAGCACATCTCGTCGGCGCCGGCCGCGTCATAGGCCTTCGCCGCCTCGACCGGATCGCCCGCATCGACGAGATCGACGAAGCGCACGCCTTTGACGACGCGCCCATCCTTCACGTCGAGGCAGGGAATGATACGGGTTTTCAGCATGATGCCCGTTCGCACGCCCCGAGACGTCAGTCCAGCGGGAAGTCGCGTGTCATCGTCTCGTCGAGCGTGTAAGGGACCGCGACCGGAAACACACTGGGCTTCAGCCCGGTTTCGCTCGCGGCTTCGAGCCGCGCATCCTCATAGGCATCAAGACGCGCCTCCTCGATGCGGCTCGCCAGCCCTGCATCGTGGCGAAGAATACGCGCAGCCTGATTGCGTTGCGCGGTGATCGAGATCGCCCAGCTCTGCGTGCGCTTCGCGGCGGCTGGTGTGATCATAGGCGTGGCCATGCAAGCCATATAGCATATCGGCGCCGCCGGCGTCAGCTTTCGGCCGTAGCCCGATCCGGCGCGCGCTTGCTTCGCAACCTGGCCAGAGCCTTGGCGGCATCGATACGACCGTCATAGAGCGCGCGTCCCGCAATGGCGCCGGCGAGCGCCGAGCATCGAGGTTCGGCAAGGCGCTCGATATCCGCCATGGAGGCGAGACCGCCTGAGGCGATCACCGGAATATCGACCGCCTGCGCGAAAGCGAGCGTCGCCTCGAGGTTGAGGCCGGACAACATGCCGTCGCGCGCGATATCGGTATAGATGACGGCGCAAATGCCGCTATCGGCGAAGCGCCGCGCCAAGGCCGCCGCTTCGAGCTCTGAGGTTTGCGCCCAGCCCTCGACGGCCACGAGCCCATTGCGCGCATCGATGCCGACCGCGACCCGATCGGGGAACTTCCTGGCGGCCGCCTTGACGAAATCGGGATTGCGCACCGCCGCCGTACCGAGAATGACGCGGCGCACGCCGCGCGCGAGCCAGGCCTCCGCCGTCGCGAGATCGCGAATGCCGCCTCCGAGCTGAATGGGCAGCTCGACCTCGCGCAGGATCGCTTCGACGGCCGCGCCATTCGCCGGACGGCCGGCGAAGGCGCCGTCGAGATCGACGATGTGGAGCCACTCGAAGCCCATTCGCGCGAAATCCGCCGCCTGGGCGGCTGGATCGTCGTTGAAGACCGTTGCCCGCGCCATATCGCCTTGGCGCAGGCGCACGCAGCGCCCATTCTTCAGATCGATCGCCGGGAACAGGATCACGGCCGCCAGCGCAGGAAATTCGCGATGAGCGCGAGGCCGAGCTTCTGGCTCTTCTCGGGATGGAATTGCGTGCCCGCCATGTTGTCGCGCGCCACCATTGCGGTGACCGCTCCGCCATGGTCGGTCTCGGCGACCAGATCGACGGGATTTGCCGGTTTGAGATGAAAGGAGTGCACGAAATAAGCGTGCCAGCCCGCTTCCGTCGTCGGGATGCCGGCGAGAAGCGGGTGATCCCGGCGCCGCTCCAGCGTGTTCCAACCCATATGCGGGATCTTCAGCGACGGATCCCGCGGCTCGATGACGACGACATCGCCCTTGATCCAGCCGAGGCCCTCGACGGCCTCGTATTCGAGCCCGCGCTCGGCCATCAGCTGCATGCCGACGCAAATGCCGAGAAAAGGGGCTCCGCGCCTCCGAACCGCCTCGCCGAGCGCCTCGGTCATGCCGGCGACGACGCGCAAGCCGCGCGCGCAATCGGCGAAGGCACCGACGCCCGGCAGGACGACCCGACCCGCCGAACGCACCGCATCGGGATCGGCGGTCACCTCGATCGGGGTCGAAACTCCCGCTTCGGCGGCGGCGCGCTCGAAGGCTTTGCGTGCCGAATGCAGATTGCCCGAGCCGTAATCGACGATGACGACGGTCATCGCCCGCGATACTCTGGGAACAGCCCGACGACATCATCAGCTGCGCGGCCGCGCCCGCTCGGCGGGCTGCGCGGCAACCCATCCGGGGCCGGTCCGCTCGCTTCCGGCATCGGCATGGCCGTGCGACCGAAGAAGATCTCTTCCGCTTCCGCCCGGTCGCTGGCGGCCACGACCCCGGCATCGACATATCCCTGGCGCCCGAGCCCGGAGCGCCACAGATTCGACGCTTCGAGGCCGACCAGGAGCGCCAGCACGAACTCCGCCAGCATTTGCGCGCTGGGCGAGATATCGAGGGCGCGACCGATCCCGAGCAAGGCGCCGCTCGCGACGAGGATCAGGAGCGCTGGAATCCAGAGCCCGCGCCACAGGCACCACAATACGCTGAGCAGGAATGCCGCGACCGAAAAGCCCTCGCGCACGAAAACGGCGCGGTCGAGCATCGGCCTCCCGGAGGCCGGCGCGAGCGGCAGATGGACCGTAAAGAGCCGCATGCCGGATCCCCTCAGAGCGCGCCCTTGGTGGATGGAACGCGGCCAGCCTCGCGCGGGTCGATGGCGACGGCGTGGCGCAAGGCGCGCGCCAAGCCCTTGAAGAGAGCCTCGGCGATGTGATGGCTGTTGGCGCCGCGCGTCACCTGCGCATGCAGGGTGATCCGCGCATTGACTACGAAGGCCTGAAACCATTCGCGCACGAGCTCGGTGTCGAAGCTGCCGATCTTCGGGGTGGCGAAAGACGCCTCGAAGACCAGGAACGGCCGCCCCGAGACATCGGCGGCGATGAGCGCCAGCGCTTCGTCCATCGGCAGACGCACATCCCCGTAGCGGTTGAGGCCCTTCTTGTCGCCGAGCGCCTCGAGGAAGGCTTCGCCCATGGCAATGCCGACATCCTCGACCGTGTGGTGGTCGTCGATATGCGTATCGCCCTTCGCCTTCACCTCGAGGTCGAAGAGCGCATGGCGGGCGAAGAGCTCCAGCATATGGTCGAGAAAGCCGACGCCCGTATGGATCTCGGCGCGGCCGGAGCCGTCGAGACCGATCTCGACCTCGACCTTGGTTTCGAAGGTCGAGCGGTTGACTTTGGCGCGGCGCATATGGGCGATCCCGATTGGGCTCTTGGCGGGCTCTCTTAGCCGTCCCGCCCCATGGCGATCAAGCGCGGGGCCCTTCGAGCATTCCGAAGCTCGCAAGGTCGCGCGCCAGCTCGGCCGGCCCGAGGAACCGCAGCGCCTGCATGCCGACCCGGCGCGCGCCCTCCACATTGCGCGCCGAATCGTCGATGAAAAGGCAGCGCGACGCCTGCTTGCCGTAGCGCGCCAGAAACAGCCGATAGATGGCGGCGTCCGGCTTCAGGAGACCTTCATCGCCCGATACGACGACACCTTCGAAATCCCGCAAGAAGGCGAAGCGGGACAGGGCTTCGGCAAATTTCTCGCGCGAGAAATTGGTGATCGCGTAGATCGGAACGCCGTTAACCTTGAGCCGCGACAAAAGCTCGACGCTGCCGGCAATCTCGCCGGCCACGGTTTCGGCCCAGCGATCGTCGAACGCGCGAATCTCGCGCGTCCATTCCGGGTGGCGGCTGGTCAGCTCGGCGACCGCCTCGGCGAAGGAACGGCCGCGATCCTGCTCGAGATTCCAGGCGGAGGTGCAGATATTGGCGAGAAACCACTCCATGCGCTCCTCGTCGGCGAACAGTTTGCGATAGAGATGGCGCGGATTCCAATCGAGCAGCACGTTGCCGACGTCAAAAACGACCGTTTCGATGGCTGGCATTTGACCTCGTCTCGCAATCAAGTGAACGTCATCGACCCTTGGCGTGCTGGTAACCTCTGGCGCGGCACTTCGTCCAAGGTATGATCCTCGCGACTAAGGAACCGCGTGCGGAAAGGAAGACGGCATGGCGCAGGCCCCACATATCCAAGTTCTCGGCGTCTGCGGAAGCCTGCGCCACGGGTCCTTCAACAAGGCGGCCTTGCAGACGGCGATCAAGCTCGCGCCCGACGGCCTGTCGATCAAGGTCGCCGATATTTCGGCAATCCCCCTTTACAACGAGGATGTGCGCGCAAAGGGCTTCCCACCCTCCGTCGAGACCTTCCGGCAAGAGATCGCCGCCGCCGACGCCCTGCTCTTCGCGACGCCGGAGTATAACTATTCGATCCCCGGCGTGCTCAAGAACGCCATCGATTGGGCGTCGCGCCCGCCTGACCAACCCTTCGCCACAAAGCCGGTCGCCATGATGGGGGCCAGCATGGGTATGTTCGGAACGGCGCGCGCGCAATATCACTTGCGCCAGGTCTGCGTCTTTCTCGACATGCATCCGATCAACAAACCCGAGGTGATGATCCCGGCAGCGCAGACCAGATTCGATGCGAGCGGCAACCTCACCGACCAGCCCACGCGAGGCTTCATCGCCGACATGCTCGTAGCTTTGCGGGATTGGACGCTGAGGCTGAAAAGCTGACATCGCCGGTCATCGCCGCGGTCTTCCATGTTTCGTTTGGCGCATCTCTCCGATCCGCATCTCGGGCCGTTGCCGGCGGTGCGCCTGCGCGAGCTCATCGGCAAGAGGTTGACCGGTTACGCCAATTGGCGGCTCCGGCGCCGCGATAAGCAGGACATGGCGGTCCTCGCGGCGCTGATCGCGGACGTGAAGGCGCAGCACCCGGATCACATCGCTGTGACCGGCGATTTCGCCAATATCGGCCTCGCCTCCGAATTCGCGACGACGCGGCGCTTCCTCGAAAGCTTGGGCACGCCGGAAAAGGTGACGGCCATCCCCGGCAACCATGACGTCTATGTCGCGGGTTCGGCGGAAGCGCTGACCCCGGCGATCGGACCCTGGATGCGTAGCGATGGCGAAGCCCAACCCAGCTTCCCCTTTCTCAAGCGCCGGGGCCGCGTAGCGCTGATCGGTCTATCGACGGGCGTGCCGACGCCCTTCTTCGTTGCCGCCGGGCGGCTCGGCGCGCCGCAGATCGAGCGCCTCGACGCACTGCTCGCGAACCTCGCCACGGAGCGCGCCATCCGCATCATCCTCATTCATCATCCCCCCCATGAGCGGGGCGCGGGACGCCTGCGGCACCTGACCGACGGGGCGCGGTTGCGGGCGACGCTCGCCCGACGGGGTTGCGAGGCGGTGCTGCATGGCCATAATCACCGCGCCTCGCTGGCCTCGCTGCCTGGACCCAGCGCCCCGATCCCGGTGATCGGGGCGCCCTCCGCCTCGGCGCACCCGTCTCGCTCGCATCGCCCTGGCTGGTGGCAGATCGACATCGACGAGGAGGCGCCGGCCGAGAAGGCGGTGAGCGCGCGCTTGCGCGGCTACGATCGGGCCAATGCCTGTTTCGCGGAGCTGCAGGCAGGACCAGCGATTGCGGCTCGCGCCTGACGAGCGCGCCTCGGCCAGACCGGTTTAAGGGAAGGCCAGCCAGGGAGCTTGGCTATTTCGGCCCGACACTCGCTATATTGTGCCCGAGAGGCCAACCGAGAGAGATCAGACCGATGAGCTCACCCCATCACCCGTCGCGGCGCGCCGTGATGCTTGCCGGAGCGGCTTCGTGCCTGCCCTTCTCGCAAACCCGAGCCGAGGGCGAGCCCGAGAAGGTCAAGCTCGGCTCGCTTCGCTTCGTCTCCTCGGGCTCGGTGTTCATTGCCGTCGAGCGCGGCTACTTCAAGGATGAGGGGCTCGACGTTCAGCTCACTTTCTTCGACGCGGCGCAGCCGATCGCGGTCGCGACGGCGTCAGGAGACCTCGATCTCGGCGTCACGGCCTTCACGGGCGGCTTCTTCAACCTCGCCGGGAAGGGGGCGCTGAAGATCATCGCGGCCCAGGCCAAGGAGGCCAAGGGCTATGAGGGCAATGTCGTCTTGGTGTCGAACGCCGCCTGGGACAAGGGGTTTCATGACGTCAGCCAATATGCGGGCCATTCGATCGGCATCACCCAGGTCGGATCGTCCTTCCACTACCAGATCGGCCAGATCGCGGCCGCCAAGGGCATCGACCTGAAGAGCATCACCATCCGCCCCTTGCAGTCGCTCCTCGCCATGGCGGCGGCGCTGAAGACGGGCCAGGTCGACTCCATCATCATCGCGCCCCATCTCGCTCGCGCCATGACGGATAGCGGCGACGCGAAATTCATCGCGCGCTATTCCGACATCGACGAATATCAATTCGGCGGCCTGTTCACGACACCCAAGGCGATCGCCGCAAGGCGGCCGATGCTCGAGAAATTCGTGCGGGGCTATCAGAAGGGAGCGGGCGATTATTTCGGCGGCTTGTTGAGGCGCGACGGCGACGGCAAGCGCGTCTTCGACAAGACGAGCGACGAGGTCGCCGCCAGCATCGCCAAATATGTCTATCCCGGCGATCCGCCGGAAAAGGCCGCGGCGTCGGTGAAAGCCTCGGCCTTCTATCTCGACCCGCAGGCCAGGCTCGATGTCGCCGATATCCTCAGGCAGATCGCCTGGTACAAGGCGCAAGGCCTCGTCGACGCGGCGGTCGACGAGCGGGGCACGCTCGATCTCACTTTCGTCAAGGGCCATTTCAACGCCGGGTAAGGGTGCGCGCGCATGATGCGCCAATACGAACTCGTCGATCGGGTCAGGAGGTATAATCCCGATACCGACGAGGCACTGCTGAACCGCGCCTATGTCTATGCGATGAAGGCGCATGGGGTGCAGAAGCGCGCCTCGGGCGACCCGTATTTCTCGCATCCGCTCGAGGTCGCGGCGATCCTGACGGACCTGCATCTCGACGATTCGACGATCGTCGCAGCCATGCTGCACGACACGATCGAAGACACGGCAGCGACGCGCGAGGAGATCGACCAGATCTTCGGGCATGAGATCGCGACCTTGGTCGAGGGGCTGACCAAGCTCAAACGCCTCGACCTCGTGTCGATGCGGGCGGCGCAAGCGGAGAATCTGCGCAAGCTTCTCATCGCCATCTCCGAAGATGTCCGCGTGTTGCTCGTCAAGCTCGCCGACCGCCTCCACAACATGCGCACCTTGCGTTTCGTGCCGGCCGACAAACGCGGCCGGATCGCTCAGGAAACGCTCGACATCTACGCCCCGCTCTCCGGCCGCATGGGCATGCAGGACATGCGCGACGAATTGGAGGAGCTCGCCTTCAAGGAGCTGATGCCGGAGGCGCATGACACGATCGTCCAGCGTCTGTCGGATATCTCGGGCCGCAACGAAGCCGTCATCTCGGAGATCGAGGCGGCGGTTTCGCGCAGCATGGCGGCGCAGGGCGTCGGCGCCTCGGTGAAGGGCCGTCTCAAGAAGCCCTATTCGGTGTGGCGCAAGATGAACGCGAAATCGATCGCGCTGGAGCAGCTCTCCGATATTTTCGGCTTCCGCGTCATCGTCAAGGACATCGAGGAATGCTATCGCGCCCTCGGCGTCGTCCATACGAGCTGGCCGATGGTACCGGGGCGCTTCAAGGATTACATCTCGGTGCCCAAGCAGAACGATTACCGTTCGTTGCACACGACGGTCGTCGGGCCGGCGCGACAGCGTGTGGAGTTGCAGATCCGCACTGAGGAGATGCATCGGATCGCCGAGCTCGGGATCGCGGCGCACGCACTTTATAAGGACGGGCTGTCGCCGGATAAGAGGCGCCTCGAGGCCGAGAGCAATGCCTTCGCCTGGCTACGCCGCACGATCGCCAATCTCGCCGAAGGCGACCCCGAGGAATTCCTCGAGAATACCAAGCTCGAGCTGTTCCACGACCAGGTCTTCTGCTTCACGCCGAAAGGACTGTTGATCGCATTGCCACGCGGCGCGACGCCGATCGACTTCGCCTATGCGGTGCATACCGAGCTCGGCAACGGCATGGTGGGCTGCAAGATCAATGGCCGCCTGGCGCCGCTGGTATCCGAGCTGCGCAATGGCGACGAGGTCGAGGTGCTGTCGACCGAGAACCAGGCACCGCCCGCCGCCTGGGAATCGCTCGTGGTCACCGGCAAGGCGCGCGCCGCCATCAGGCGCGCGACCCGCATCGCGGTGCGTCGTCAATATGGAGGCCTCGGCCGCCAGCTCGTCGAGCGTGCTTTCCAACGGGCCGGACGCGCCTATAGCGACGACAAGCTGAAGGCTGCCTTGCCGCGTCTGGCGCGCGCTTCGGTCGAGGACGTGCTGGCGGCGGTCGGGCGCGGCGAAATGGAGTCGAGCGACGTGTTGCGCGCCCTCTATCCGGATTACCAGGGCGAACGTGCGAATCTCGTCTCCGAGCCCGCACCGAAGGACCCGGGCTGGTTCGCCTTCCCGAAATCGCTCGGCTTGATCTTCAAGCCTGCCGCCGCGCCCAGCAAGGCGCAGCCGCCCTCCGACGTTCCGGTCATCGGGCTCGACGCCAATCTCCCGGTGCGCTTCGCCGATGGGGGCGCGGTGCCGGGCGACCGCATCGTCGGTATCTTGACGCCCGGCGAAGGGGTGACGGTGCATCGCATCGATTCACCGGAGCTCGCGCGTTTCGAGAACGCGCTCGACGGCTGGTTCGATGTGCGCTGGGATGTAGACGGCAAGAATGCGCGGCGCTTCCCGGCCCGCATCACCGTCGTTTCGATCAACGAGCCGGGCTCGCTCGCCCAGGTGGCGGCGGTCATCGCCGAGCATGACGGCAATATCGAGAACATCACGATGACGCGGCGCACCGATGACTTCGTCGAGATGACCATCGATATCTCGGTATGGGATCTCAAGCATCTCACCGCCATCTTGGCGCAGCTGCGCAGCAAGCCCACGGTCAACAGCGCCGAGCGCGCTCACGGATAAGGCCGATTTCCCCGGATTCGCCATGCCGACGACCCCCGTGATATTCTCTGCGCCCGCAGCGGCAGAAGAGCTCGGGATCGAGAACCATCGGGTCCTGCGGAAATGTGCTTCGGTCCTGGCGCGCAGCCTAGCGCAGGGAGGCATCGACCTCGGATGGGGAGCTGCGCCGGAGGCGATGCGGCTGGCGGAGCGCGGCTCGCCCCAGGTCGATACGCGCTTTTGAAGAGGGCGGCGCGGTTCGTCCTCGCCGGCATCGCATCGGCGTTTGCCCCATGCGGGGGCGCGCTCGCCGCTGCGACCGAACAATCGCCAGGCCCGTCGGACGCGGTGTTCGTCGCGCAGATCGTCGTGCTCTTGATCGTCGGGCGGGCGCTCGGCGAGTTGATGCAGCGGGTGGGCCAACCGGCCGTCATCGGGCAGTTGCTCGCCGGGATATTGGTCGGCGCCTCGGTGCTCGGTGCGATCTCGCCAGACGCCGAGAGAGCGCTTTTCCCCCACAGCCCGGCCCAGCGCAGCATGATCGACGGGGTGGGCCAGCTCGGCGTGCTGATGCTGCTCCTGCTCACCGGCATGGAAACCGACCTCGAACTCGTCGCGAAGGTTAAGCGCGCCGCTGTCAGCGTCTCGATCTCGGGCATCGCGGCGCCCTTCCTCTGCGGCTTTCTGACCGGCGAGTTCCTGTTGCCCGACAGCCTCCTGCCTTCGCCCGAGCGCAGATTGGCGACGGCCCTGTTCCTCGGCACGGCCCTATCCATCTCCTCCATCAAGATCGTCGCCATGGTCGTACGCGAGATGAGCTTCATGCGCCGCGACCTCGGCCAGGTGATCGTCGCCTCCGCCATCATCGACGATTCGATCGGCTGGATCATCGTCGCCATCACCTTGAGCCTGGCCACTCGGGGCAGGGTCGACACGGCCTCGCTCGGCAAGAGCATCGGGGGCACGGCGATCTTCCTCCTCGCCAGCCTGACCATCGGCCGGCCGGTGGTGCACGCCATCATCCGCTGGGCGAATGACAGCCTCAAGAGCGAGCTGCCGGTGATCACCGTCATCCTCGTGATCATGGGCGTCATGGCGCTGGCCACGCATCTGATCGGCGTTCACACCGTGCTCGGGGCGTTCGTCGCGGGCGTGCTGATCGGAGAATCGCCGATCCTCACCAGGCATATCGAGGGCCAATTGCGCGGGCTGATCACCGCCTTGTTCATGCCGATCTTCTTTGCGCTCGCCGGCCTCAATACCGACATCACCATTCTCAAGGATCCGCAGCTTCTGCTGATCACGCTCTGTCTCATCCTGATCGCGAGCATCGGCAAATTCGGGGGCGCCTTCCTGGGCGGCAAGCTCGGCGGCTTGACGAGGCGCGAATCGCTCGCACTCGGCATCGCCATGAATGCGCGCGGCTCGACGGAGGTGATCATCGCCTCCGTCGGCCTTTCGATCGGCGCGCTCAACCCGGACCTCTATACGATGATCGTGGCGATGGCGGTGGCGACCACCATGGTGATGCCCCCGACCTTGCGCTGGGCGCTCGCCCGCCTGCCCATAAGGCCGGAGGAAAAGCAGCGGCTGGAGCGCGAGGAATTCGAAGCGAAAGGTTTCGTGGCTAATTTCGAGCGCATCCTGCTTACGATCGACGACAGCGCGAGCGGGCAGCTCGCCGCGCGGCTCGCCGGCCTCGTCGCGGGGCCGCGCGGCCTGCCGATGACGACCTTGCGCGTCGAGGCGCGCCTTTCTCCGGAGGCGCAGCTTGAAGCGGCATCGCCCGAGGCAGGCCTCACGCCGGCCACGGCGCGAGCGCCGGCTCCGCCGCCGGATCAGGCGGTCGCGAGCGAGGCTCGCAAGGGCTATGACCTCTTGATGGTCGGCCTGCACCCCGCGAGAGCCGAGGCTGGCGGCTTCCACAGCAAGATCGTCGAGGTCGCACGCCGCTTCGAGGGCACCGTCGGGGTGGTCGTGGCCGGCGGGCAACTGCAGGCGCGCCCTCTGCGCTCGCGCTTGAACATCCTTGTCCCGGTCAACGGAACCAACGCCTCGCGCCGCGCCGCCGAATTTGCCTTCGCGCTCGCCCGGGTCGAAAACGCGACGGCGACGGTGGTCCACGTCACGCCGCCTGGCGGTACCAGGGGTGAAGGCGGTCGGCTCGGCCGCTCGCTCCTCTTGCGCCGCCATGAGGACGCGATCTTGAAGGACATCACCGGCCTCGCGGATCAATATGGCGCTTCCATTCGGACCGTGGTGCGCGTGGCCGACTCGGTCGAAACCGCGATACTGCGCCAGGCGCGACGCGCCGGTCATACCCTCATCGTCCTCGGCGCCACGAAACGACCGGGCGACACCCTCATCTTCGGCACGCTCGCCAACGCGCTGCTCGAGCGCGCCGAACAATCCGTCTTATTTCTGGCGAGTTGAAGCGGGAAGTCCGGAATGGCTGAGATTGCCGCGACACTGCACGAAAAGCACGCCGAGGCGGCGCTCGCCGAAAGCGAACGCAATTTTCGGGTGTTGTTCGAGCAGGCGGCGGTCGGCATCGAACAGGCGGCGCTCGACGGCAGGTTCATCGCGGTCAATGACCGGCTGTGCGCCATGCTGGGTTATTCGCGCGAGGAATTGCTGGCCAAGAGCTTCGCCGACATCACCTTTGCGGCCGACGTGCCGCGTGAGCGGCGGCGCCATAAGCGGCTTTATAGCGGCCAGGTCGACAGCTATGTTTTGGAGAAGCGCTATCTGAGGCGTAACGGAACGCGCCTGTGGGCACGCGTGACCTCGTCGCTCGCCAAGGACGATGCCGGGGCGGTGCTCTATCGCATGTCGATAATCGAGGACATTTCAGAGCGCCGCCGAACCCGGACCGCGCTGCGCGAGAGCGAAGCGCGCTATCGCGCCACCTTCGAGCAGGCGGCGATCGGCATCGCCCATGTGGCGCTCGACGGCGGGTGGCTCGCCGTCAACGACCGTCTCTGCGCCATCACGGGCTATTCGCGCGACGAATTGCTGCGCCTGCGCTTCCAGGACATCACCCATCCCGACGATCTCGATGGCAATCTTGCCCTCGTGGCCGAGCTGTTGCGGGGTGGCCGCGAGAGCTTGACGATGGAGAAGCGCTATCTGCGCAAGGATGGGGCAATCGTCTGGGCCAGCCTCACCTCGGTAGCGGTGCGCGATGACGAGGGCACGCCCGCCTATTTCATCTCGGTGATCGAGGACATCACGGAGGATCGGCGCGCCGCGCTCACCGATGCTCGCCTTGCAGCCATCGTGCGTAGTTCTCCGGATGCGATTTTCAGCTTCGATCATCAGGATATCATCGGCAGCTGGAACAGCGGCGCCGAGCGACTCTTCGGCTATCGGCCGGACGAGATCATCGGCCAAAGCCACGCCATCCTCGTGCCTCCGCACGGAATGCGGGAGGTTCGCGACGCGATCGACAAACTGGCCGCCGGCGAGGCCGTCATTTCCATGGAGAGCGAGCGCCGGCGCAAGGACGGCACGGTGTTTCCATGCGTCGTCACCAAGAGCCGGATCCATGCCGCAAGCGGCGAGTTGCTGGGGTTTTCCTCGATCATTCGCGACATCACCGATCGGCGGCAATCGGAGGAGCGCCAGAGATTGATGGCGCGTGAGCTGGTGCATCGCGTCAAGAATTCCTTCGCGGTGATGCAGTCGATCGTGCGGCAGACGCAGCGCTCGACGCCCGATCCCGAGGCTTTCGCCCGGGCATTCAGCGGACGCCTGGCCGCGATGGCGGCTTCGCATGATCTCCTGACCGACCGGAACTGGGAGGGAGCAGGCCTGCGCGACCTGGTTTCGAGCCAGCTCGCGCCGTTCGCAACGGGGCCGGAGAAGCGGGTGCATGTGGAGGGCCCCGATGTGATGCTCGATACCTCCCTCGCGGTGCCGCTCGGCCTCGCGTTGCACGAGCTAGCGACCAACGCGACGAAATATGGCTCGCTGTCGAAGCCCGGGGGCAGCGTCAAGCTTTTCTGGACGGTGAGCCGCAGCGGCGGAGCGGAGCAACTTTCGCTCGTCTGGCGCGAGAGCGGTGGGCCTCGGGTTGTGGCGCCGGCGCGTCGCGGCTTCGGCACGAGCCTGATCGAGCGCGGCCTCCCCGACGCGCGGATCGAGCGGCGTTTCGAGCCGGACGGCCTCGTCTGCCGCATCGAGCTGCCGACGCGCGGCGTTTGGGCGGAGCCGGCCGAATAGCGCTCTGTTCGCGGGCCCGACCGCGACCTTGCGTTTGCCGGCCCGAAGCCCTCGGACCTTGCAGGTCCTGCCCGCAGCTGTCCACGCGGCAAGTTTGGCCCCGGGACAGGGATGCGGTATCCAGCGTACGGCGATAACCCGTCGCCACCGGAACCGTTCATGCCGCAAAGCTCCTCCTTTCCCAAGCCGTTGCAGCAGCTCTCGCCCAACAGCTACGAATACGAGTCGCTGCCCATGGTGAAGGCGACCGGCTTCAGGGAATACGACGCACGCTGGCTGTTCGAGAAGGAAATCAACCTGATGGGTGTCGAGGCGCTCGGCATGGGCCTCGGCACCTTGATCCACGAGATGGACGTGAAGCCCGAGATCGTCACCGGGCACGATTTCCGCGCCTATTCGTCCGCGATCAAGTATGCGCTGATCTGCGGCTTGATGGCGACAGGCGCGAAGGTGAAGGATATCGGCCTCGCCTTGTCTCCCATGGCGTATTTCGCGCAATTTGCGCTCGATTGCCCGTGCGTCGCCATGGTGACGGCTTCGCATAACGATAATGGCTGGACCGGCGTGAAGATGGGCGCCAACCGGCCGCTCACCTTCGGTCCGGACGAGATGGGACGGCTCAAGGACATCGTGCTCGCCGCGAAGTTCGACTTGCGGGGCGGCGGCTCCTACGAGTTCCTGCCGAATCTTCGCGAGCGTTATTTGGCCGACCTGACGAAGCGCGAAAAGATCGGGCGCAAGCTCCGGGTCGTCACCGCCTGCGGCAACGGCACGGCCGGCGCCTTCGCGCCCGAGGTGTTCAGGGCAATCGGCTGCGAGGTCGTCGAGATGGACACCAGGCTCGACCACAGCTTCCCGCATTACAATCCGAACCCCGAGGACTTGAAGATGCTGCATGCGCTCGCCGACAAGGTGCGCGCCGAGCAGGCGGATGTAGGCCTGGGCTTCGACGGAGACGGCGATCGCTGTGGCGTCGTCGACGATGAAGGCAAGGAGATTTTCGCCGACAAGATCGGCGTGATGCTGGCGCGCGATCTTTCAAAGCTCTATCCGGGTTCGACCTTCGTCGTCGATGTGAAATCGACGGGGTTGTTCGTCACCGATCCCGTGCTGAGGGCGCGCGGCGTCAAGACGGATTACTGGAAGACCGGCCATTCCTACATCAAGCGCCGCGTGAACGAGTTGAAGGCGCTCGCCGGCTTCGAGAAATCGGGCCATTTTTTCTTCAACACGCCAGTCGGTCGTGGTTATGACGACGGCTTATTGACCGGAATCCATATCGTCGAAATGCTCGACCGCAATCCCGGCAAGTCGATGGCCGATCTCTACCGCGCCCTGCCCAAGACCTGGGGCACGCCGACCATGTCACCCCATTGCGCCGACGAGGTGAAATACGCTGTCGTCGAGCGGGTCGTGAGGCGCTTCGAGGCCATGCGGGAAAACGGCGAGAAGGTCGCGGGCGAACCGATCCACGACCTCGTCACAGTCAACGGTGTTCGAGTGACCGCGGAAGACGGCACTTGGGGCCTGGTGCGTGCGTCCTCGAACAAGCCGGAGCTCGTGGTGGTGGTCGAGAGTCCGATCTCCGAGGCCCGCATGCGCGAGATGTTCGCCGCGGTGGACGGCGTGTTGCGCGAGAACGCCGAGGTCGGCAAATATAATCAGACGATCTGAGCCGCCGCCGGCGCCAGCTTCATGTAGTCGAGCCAGATCGCTTTCCCGCCGAGCGTCGCGACGAACGCCGCATGGCCGGCGCGCTGGGTCTCCGTGAGCGCCGAGACAAGCTCGACCGGACGCCGACGCGCCGGCAGACCCGCCGCCTGCGAGGAGCTTGCGGCCGCGAAGTCGGCGGTCTCGAGGGCAAGCCCGCTCTGCCTGCCTCCCGACAATTCGACATAGACCTCTGCCAAGAGCTCGGCGTCGAGCAAGGCGCCATGTCTCACGCGGTTCGAATTGTCGACGGCATAGCGTGCGCAAAGGGCGTCGAGGCTGTTTGGAGCGCCGGGGTGCTTGCGTCGCGCCAGAGCCAGCGTGTCGACGACGCGTTCGAAACCGAACGGCTTGTGCCCCGCCCGCGTGAGCTCGGCGTTCAGGAAGCCGATATCGAAGCTCGCATTGTGGATGACGAGCGTCGCGTCTCCCACGAATTCCAGGAATTCCTCCGCCCGCTCGGCGAAGCGCGGCTTGTCGGCCAGGAACGCGTCGCTCAGTCCGTGCACCATCTCGGCGTCCGGAGACATACCGCGCTCGGGATTGAGATAGACGTGGAAGCTGCGACGCGTGGGAAAGCGGTTGAGGAGCTCGACGCCGCCGATCTCGACGACCCGGTCGCCGGCCGCCGGGTCGAGACCGGTCGTTTCGGTGTCGAGAACGATCTCGCGCATGGGTCCTGCTCGCCTCCCTTAGAGCATGATCCGGAAAAGTGAAACCGGTTTTCCGAAAAGATCATGCGAAAACAAAACTTCGATGGCTTGACCGATTCCGTCTAAACTCATCCGGCTCTAGCGCGCGATGGCCGGCGAATCGGCGCGCGCTCCTCAACAGAAACCGCGTCATCGATCAAATTGCAACCGGGTCGGCCTTCCGGCCAAGGCACGAACCAAGCCGTCGACCTGGCGGCGCCCGGCGGCATGGCTCCGAGAGGTGTCGATCATGAAATGCGCGCGCCGACGTTTTTCCGCGTCCGGCATCTGCCGTCGCAAGATGGCGTCCAGCCGCTCTTCCGTCATGCCCGGACGCGCCAGCACGCGCTCGCGTTGAGCCTTCGACGGGGCGCTGACCACGACCACGGCATCGCAGCGCGCTTCCGCGCCCGTCTCGAACAACAAGGGGATATCGAGCACCGCGATCCCGGCACCGGCATTTCCTACCGTCTGCAGGAAGCCGCGTTGTCGCGAACGCACCAAGGGATGCACGATCGCCTCCAGACGCCGGATCGCGGACTGGTCCGCCAGCACGATATTCGCGAGCCGATCGCGATCGACCGTGCCGTTGCGCACGGTCCCGGGGAAGGCGGCCTCGATCAAGGGCGCGGCCTCCGCGCCGTAGAGGTCGGCGACGGCGCGATCAGCGTCGAATACCGGCACTCCGACGTGCCTGAAATGTTGGGCCGCCGTCGTCTTGCCCATGCCGATGGAGCCGGTTAAACCGAGAATGAACGGCTTTGAATGCATCGCCGGGACCGGGATCAGGCCATGCCTGCCGCGAGATCGGCGGCGACATGACGATAGAGCGCCGGCGTGACCAAAGGCCGCGTTCCATACCAATGCTCGAAACCCGGCACGGCCTGATGCAACAACATGCCGAGCCCTCCGACGGTGCGGTGTCCGCGCAAGCGCGCTTGGCGCAGCAGCTCGGTTTCGAGCGGCACATAGACGATGTCGACGACAAATGCCGACGGTTTGAGCCCATCGATTGGAAATGCGTGGTCGGGTTGGCCGATCATGCCGAGGGTGGTCGTATTGACGAGGAGATCGACCTGCGGCAACGCGCCCGGCAGTCGGTCGAGGGCCACGGCCTCGACGGGACGCGGCTGGCGGGCCGCCAGAGCTTCGGCGCGAGCGAGCGAGCGGTTCGCGATGACCACCCGCTCTACACCGCCGATCAGGAGCCCCATGACGATAGCTCGGGCCGCGCCGCCCGCGCCGAGGACGAGGGCGGTTGCGGTCGTCTCGCGCCAGCCCGGCGTCTCCTGATCGAGATTGGCGACGAACCCATGCACATCGGTGTTGTCGCCGTGCAAGCGGTCGTCTTCGTCGAGCCAGATGGTATTCACGGCCTCGAGCGCGCGGGAGAGGTCGGTCGTCTCCTCGACGAGGCGAAAGGCGGCCTCCTTGTGAGGCAAGGTGACGTTGCAGCCTTGAAGGCCGTGGTCGCGCATACCGTGGATGAAGTGGGCGAGCCGATCGCTCATCACGCGCTCACGGCCATAGCTGCCTTGGATTCCCAGTTCCGCGAGCCAGTAGCCATGCACCAGCGGCGATCTCGAATGCGAAACCGGATCGCCGATGACGCAGGCGCGTTTCATGAGCAGGGCCTCCGCGAGCGCCTCAGGCTCGCCTGGAAACGGCTCGAGGCGACATATTAGAGCATTTTCGGGGGCCTCTCATAGGCGCAGCAGGCCGATCGAGCGGAAATATCGCAGGAAGCCGGACAAGGGCAGGCCGAGAATGGTCGCATGCTCCCCCTCGATGCGGTCGAACAGCAGCCGGCCGATGCCTTCGATGCGGTAGCCGCCGACGCTCGCGAGCGCCTCGTCGCCGACGACATCGAGATAGGTATCGATCTCGGCCGTCGACAGGGCGCGCATTGCGAGTTCGGCTGTCTCGGCGGCCTCGAACAGAACTGAGCCCCCATAGGCGACGGCGCAGGCGCTGATGAGCATGTGCCTGCGGCCGGCGAGTTGCCCGAGGCGCGACGCGGCCTCCTTCCGGTCCACCGCCTTAGCCCAGCACCGGTCTTCGAAGGCGAGCACCTGATCAGCTCCGAGCACGAAGCGGTGCGGCGACCGTTGTGAGACGGCGCGCGCCTTCTCGGCGGCGAGGCGGCGCGCCACGATGCCGGGAAGCGCGCCATTCATCGTCTCCTCGGCCTCGATCATGCGTTCATCGAGATCCGCCGGCCGCAGCTCGGCCTCGATGCCGCGGCTCGACAACAATGCGTGTCGCGCGGCGCTGCTCGAGGCCAGGATAAGCGGCTTCTCGCCGGCCCAGGCTCGGCCGCCACCGCGCTTGCTCATTCGACGATGAACTTCATGCGATGGGCTCGATAGAGATCGATGATGGTCGCGGCGGTCTCCTCGATGGAGCGGCGCGTTACGTCGATCACTGGCCAGGAATGACGCGCGCAGAGCCGCCGGGACGCCGCGATCTCCTCGGCAACCGCATCGCGGTCCACATAGGATGTATCATTGGCGGCGTTGAGGGATAAGAGCCGGTTTTGCCGGATCTGCACGATCCGCTCGGGGGTCGCGACAAGGCCCACGATCAGCGGCCGCCTGGCGTTCTCGATGCCGTTCGGGGCCGGAATGCCCGGAACGAGTGGCACATTCGCGGTCTTGATGCCGCGATTGGCGAGATAGATGCTGGTCGGGGTCTTCGAGGTGCGGCTCACCCCGACGAGAATGACGTCGGCCGTCTCGAAATCCTCGGGAAGTTGCCCGTCATCATGCAGCATAGTGTAGTTCAAGGCATCGATGCGCTTGAAATACTCGGCATTCAGGACATGCTGGGCTCCCGCCCGCGGCGTCGTCTCGGTCCCGAGATAGGCCCCGAACAGATCGGAGACCGGCTTCAGCACCGAGAGCGACGGGCAACCGAGCGTTCGGCACTCCTCTTCGAGTTGGCCCGAGATCTCAGGATCGACGAGCGTGTAGAGCACGATGCCCGGCTCGCGCTCGATCTCGCCGATCACCCGGCTGAGCTGGTCGCGTGTCCGCACCAGCGGATAGACATGCTCGATGGCCGAGACGCCGGGGTAGAGTGCAGAGGCCGCCCGGCTTGCGGCGATCAGCGTCTCCCCTGTCGCATCGGAGACGAGATGCAGGTGAAAATAGTTTCGGCTCATCAGGGTGAAGGATCGGACGCGCCGTTCACGCACAAGCTGTGAATCGCTGTGGATAGATGGGCTGAGGAGTTGGCCATGGCGTCTTCCCTTGCATGGCGGGCGGAACTCTTCAACAGGATCACTTCCGGGTCGGTCCTTCCCGCCCGCGCAAGGACTTGGATGGACAAGGAACGGGCTGTGCACAGGATGTCGACAACCCGAATGAGGAACCCGCCAAGTCGCTGACAGAACATCTCTTTAACAGACTGAGGCATCGGCATGCCCTGCACCGCGACATGCCTTGGTCCGAGCGCGGACGGTGCATAACGCTTGAATGAAATTGGTCACCGATTTTCGCTGTCTAATAACAAAAATAGAAGCTTTTAGACATGATTTGATTCTTAGTAGGGCTTGGCGCATTGACCTCCCATGTCCTCGACAAAACCACTGCTCGCCGTTCTCGACGGCAAGCGCATCGATCCGCCGCCGATCTGGCTGATGCGGCAAGCAGGGCGGTTCCTGCCGGAATATCGCGCCTTGCGGGCGAAGGCGGGGAGCTTCATGGGGTTGGCCTATGATCCTGCGATGGCAGCCGAAGCGACGCTGCAACCGATCCGGCGTTTCGGCTTCGATGCGGCGATCTTGTTCTCCGACATCCTGGTGGTGCCGGATGCGCTGAACTGCGCGGTGAGCTTCGTGGAGGGCGAGGGGCCGAGGCTCTCCCCGATCGGCGATGCGGACGGCCTGAGGCGCCTTTCGCGGGAGCTTGATTTCGCACGGCTCGCTCCGGTCTTCGAGGCGATCGGCCTGGCGAAGAAGCAGTTGCCGGAAGGTTGCGCCATGCTCGGCTTTTGCGGCGCGCCTTGGACCGTCGCGAGCTATATGATCGCAGGGCGAAGCACGCCTGATCTAGGTCCGGCGCGGCTGTTTGCCTATCGGCACCGGCAGGCGTTCAAGGAGCTGATCGAACGCCTGGTGACGGCTTCGATCGCGTATCTGGTGCGCCAGTTCGAGGCGGGCGTAGATGCGGTGCAGATATTCGAGAGCTTCGGCGGCGCCATTCCTAAAGCTTTTCTCAGCGATTGGTCGCTGCGGCCGATCCGTCGGATCATCGAAGGGGTGCGGGCGGCTGTTCCGGGGGCGAGGATGGTCGTGTTCGGCAAGGGGATTGCGGCGACCGCCGGGGAAGTCGCGACGGTAACGGGCGCGAATGCGGTCGGTATCGACTGGTCGATCGATCCGCTGGACGTTGGCAAATGGAGCAGGCACACGGCGCTTCAGGGAAATCTCGATCCCCTCATGCTGGCAGCCGGCGGGGAGGCGATGGACGAGGCCGTGGCGCGCGTGCTGATCGGCTTCAGGGACGTGCCGCATATCTTCAATCTCGGGCATGGCGTCGTGCCGGAGACCCCGATCGAGAACGTCGAGCGCTTGCTGCGGATCGTGCGCGGCGTTGAACAGGTAGCGGATCGGGCGGCGGCGTGGTGACTTACAATATTGTGAAGTCGTTGCACATTATCAGTATAGTGGCCTGGATGGCTGGGCTGTTATACTTACCGCGTTTGTTCGTCTACCATTCGGAACTGCCGGCGAGATCCGAGGCACGCGGCGTTTTCGTGACGATGGAACGGCGGCTCCTCAAGGCGATCATGCTGCCTGCGATGCTGGCGAGCTGGGCCTTTGGCCTCTGGATCGCGACGCTGCTCGGAGCGTGGACGCAGAGCTGGCTGCATGCGAAGCTCGCTTTGGTGGTGGTGCTTTCGGGCGTGCACGGCTTCCTGGCGCGGGAGGCGCGGCGCCTGGCGCAAGGAGGCAAGGCGCGGGCGCCGAGATTCTATCGTATCGTCAATGAAGTGCCGACCGTCATCCTCATCCTTGTCGTGGTGCTGGTGGTGGTGAAGCCGTGGACGACGTGACACGGCCGCCGGTTGGCGTCGAGGCGCTTGGGGAAGCCGGAGGGCGAGGCTGGGCCGGCGGGGCGCTGTGATGGGAAAGGCGCGTTGGGAAAATCCCCACCTTGTGCGACGCACGCAGAAACGCTATGTATAGGGAGCGCGGCCGGTGCGTCGGCCGTGATTCTCATCGATCGATGGAGTTCGGCGGCCCCCAGCCGCAGCAGCCTCGAGGCTCCTGAACTTCATTTCCTGCGATCTTCCCGGATTCCAGTCACGCTTGCGTCGTTGGCGACGAAGCGTCCAAGGTCTAAACAATGGCGGAAATCAAACTTCATGATTTGAAGGGCAAAAGCCCGACCGAGCTCTTGGCATTCGCCGAGGAGCTCAAAGTTGAAAATGCAAACTCCATGCGGAAGCAGGAGTTATTGTTTGCTATTTTGAAACAACAGGCGGCCAATCAGGTCGAGATTATCGGCGAGGGGGTGGTCGAGGTCCTGCAGGACGGCTTTGGATTTCTTCGATCGCCGGAAGCGAACTATTTGGCGGGGCCGGATGATATTTACGTGTCGCCTTCGCAGATCAGGCGCTTCGGCCTGCGGACCGGCGATACCGTCGAGGGGATGATCCGGAGCCCTAAGGAGGGTGAGCGGTATTTCGCGCTGCTCAAGGTCAACTCGATCAATTTCGAGGATCCCGAGAAGGTCCGCCACAAGGTTCATTTCGACAATCTGACGCCGCTCTATCCCGATAAGCGGCTGCGTCTGGAGATCGAGGATCCGACCAAGAAGGATTTCTCGGCGCGGGTTATCGACATCGTGGCGCCGATCGGCAAGGGACAGCGCGCGCTGATCGTCTCGCCGCCGCGGACCGGCAAGACGGTCCTGCTGCAGAACATCGCCCAATCGATTACCACCAACCATCCGGAAAGCTATCTGATCGTGCTCTTGATCGACGAGCGGCCGGAGGAAGTGACCGATATGCAGCGCTCGGTGCGCGGCGAGGTCGTGTCCTCGACCTTCGACGAGCCGGCCTCGCGGCATGTGCAGGTGGCGGAGATGGTGATCGAGAAGGCCAAGCGCCTCGTCGAGCACGGGCGGGATGTGGTCATATTGCTCGATTCGATCACGCGGCTCGGGCGCGCCTACAACACGGTCGTGCCCTCTTCGGGCAAGGTACTGACCGGCGGCGTGGACGCCAACGCCTTGCAGCGGCCGAAGCGCTTCTTCGGGGCGGCGCGCAATATCGAGGAAGGCGGTTCGCTGACCATCATCGCGACGGCGCTGATCGATACGGGAAGCCGCATGGACGAAGTGATATTCGAGGAGTTCAAGGGCACGGGCAATTCCGAGATCATCCTCGACCGCAAAGTCTCGGACAAGCGGACCTTCCCGGCGCTCGACATCACGCGTTCGGGCACGCGCAAGGAAGAGCTGTTGGTGCCCCCTGAAGTGCTCAAGAAGATGTATGTTCTGCGGCGTATCCTCAATCCGATGGGCACGGTCGATGCGATCGAGTTCCTGTTGGACAAGCTGCGGCAGACGAAGACCAATGCCGACTTCTTCGAGTCGATGAACACCTGAACCGAGCACTGGGGCGGGGTTGAGCGTTGCTCGCCCCATGGCGCCGCGCCGCCGCTGTAAATGCAGCGAGGAGAATAGCGAGCGCGGCCTTGCGAGCGGCCGATCTTCATGAGCGACACGATCTTCGCACTTTCTTCCGGTCAGGGCCGGGCGGGCGTGGCGGTGATCCGCATGAGCGGCCCCGCCGTCGAGAATGCGTTTCGGCGACTATGCGGCAAGAGGCCCGCAGAGCGCGTGGCGCGCCTGTTGGCCATTCGCGACCCGGCCGACGGCCGCGTGATTGATCGTGGATTGTGCTTGTACTTCCGAGCGCCGCGCAGCTTCACGGGCGAAGATATGGGTGAGTTTCAGGTGCATGGCGGCCACGCCGTGGTGGCGGCTCTGCTTCGGCGGTTGCTGGAATTGCCTGGAATGCGGCCGGCCGAGCCCGGCGAGTTCACGCGCCGCGCCTTCGTCAACGGCAGGCTGGACCTCGTGGAGGTCGAAGCGTTGGGTGATGTGATCGACGCCGAGACCGAAGGGCAGCTGAGGCTGGCGCAAAGGCTGGCTGCCGGCGGGTTGTCGGAGCGCGTCGAGGCTTGGCGACGAGAGCTATTGTCGGCGATGGCGCTGACGGAGGCTGTGATCGATTTCTCCGACGAAGCCGACGTTGCGATGGATGCCGATCGCAGCGTGGCCGAGCGATCGGCAAGGGTCTTGGCCGAGCTCGAGGGGGTGCTCGCGGATGGCGGGCGGGGCGAGAGGCTTCGCGACGGCGTCACCATCGTCATTGCGGGCCCGCCCAATGCCGGCAAGTCGACATTGCTGAATCTCCTGGCTCGTCGCGACGCGGCGATCGTATCTCCCTTCGCGGGAACGACCCGTGATGCGATTGAGGTGCAGCTCGACCTCGGCGGCGTCCCCGTCACGCTCGTCGATACGGCAGGGTTGAGGGAAGGCGGTGATGTCGTGGAGGCGATGGGGGTCGAGCGCGCCAGAGACCGCGTGGCGCGCGCCGACCTCGTGCTCTGGCTCGAGCCGATCGGGGAGGGGCGCAAGGAAGCGCCTTCCGGGGCCTTGAGGGTGATGCGGGTCGCAACCAAGCATGATCTGGCTCCGGATGCGGAGGTTGGGGGCGGGCTGGCGATCAGCGCGGTTACGGGGG
>JBIOEJ010000001.1:0-117263 GCA_044445965.1 Hyphomicrobiales bacterium | reverse complement strand
TCTGCTCGATCTGGTCGAAGGCGCCGTAGACGATCGACTCGGCGACCGACTTCTTGCCCTCGTACATGATCGAGTTCATGAATTTCGCGACGACGAGGTCCCCGTATTTGGCATCGGGAACGAATTCGCGCTTTTCGGCACTGTGACGCCGGGACATTTGATCGGCTCCGTCTTCCGTCTCTTTCGCATGGCCGGTCGGGCCATCCACGCCTTGGTTGCTTCGAGTTCCCCGAGTCTCGGCTGCGCCTCGCCCGGGGATCTTCGCAAAGAGGCCGACTACTTCGGCCTCTTTGCTCCGTATTTCGACCGGCGCTGCTTGCGGTCCTTCACGCCTTGGGTGTCGAGCACGCCGCGCAGGATGTGATAGCGCACGCCGGGCAAGTCCTTGACGCGCCCGCCGCGGATCATCACGACCGAGTGCTCCTGCAGGTTATGGCCCTCGCCCGGAATGTAGCCGATGACCTCGAAGCCGTTGGTGAGCCGCACCTTGGCCACCTTGCGCAACGCGGAGTTCGGCTTCTTCGGCGTCGTCGTATAGACGCGCGTGCACACGCCCCGCTTCTGCGGACAAGCAGCGAGCGCGGGCGCCTTGTCCCGATAGGTCTTCGGCTGCCGGGGCTTCCGGATCAGCTGCGAAATCGTCGGCATGATCGCCTTCCATCACGACGCCAAGAATGGCACGAAGCCAAACGGCGCAAAGCCAAACGGACCATCTGCCCGTCAGGGCATCAGGTCCGCCTTCCAATGCAGAGGACCAGGTCACCCCGGTCATGCCATCATCGATTGTCTCAACCGCAGATGGGCAGTGTTTGGACGCTCTTGCATCGGGCGCGAGGCGCGCTCGAACAGGCGAGGTCCACGACCTGCCGAAAACGTTGTGCCGGCTCTAACGTTCGATTTCCGAAACGTCAACAGCTAAATGCTGTGAAGGGCTCCATTTTCGAGCCTTACCCGTTGCTGCGCCCCAGTGCAGCGATCCGAAATTCGCATCACATTGGATGAGTCGACGGCGGTCTCGAATCGCGCGCAATCGAGGCACGAGATTCGAGACTTGAAGCCGGCGGCAGGGAATGCCTCCCTGCCGCAGGTGTTCAGCGGGCGCCCACGCGGGCCGGCGGCAGGGCTTCGAGCGGCTGCTCGGCCGCCGCCTCGAGAGCCGCGGCCTCCGCGGCCTTGTTGCGCTGCTCGAGGATCAGCTCGTCGCGGTGCGCCGCGACCTCGCGGATGCGGGTGATCATGGAGCCGGTGCCGGCCGGGATCAGGCGGCCGACGATGACGTTCTCCTTGAGACCTTCGAGCATGTCCTCCTTGCCGTTGACGGCAGCCTCGGTGAGGACGCGCGTCGTCTCCTGGAAGGAGGCGGCAGAGATGAAGGAGCGCGTCTGCAAGGAGGCCTTGGTGATGCCGAGCAGCACCGGATGACCGATGGCGGGCTTCTTGCCCTGCCGCACGAGCTCCTCGTTCAGCACTTCGAGCTCGATGCGGTCCATCTGCTCACCGTCCAAGAGGTCTGAATCGCCGCCATCGGCGATCTCGACCTTCTGCAACATCTGGCGGACGATCACCTCGATATGCTTGTCGTTGATGTTCACGCCTTGCAGCCGGTAGACCTCCTGGATCTCGTTGACGAGATAGGCTGCGAGCTCCTCCACGCCCTTGATCGCCAGGATGTCGTGCGGCGCGGGGTTGCCGTCGACGATGAAGTCTCCCTTCTCGATGAGGTCCCCGTCCTGATGATAGACGTGCTTCGATTTCGGCACGAGATATTCGACCGTCTCGGAGCCGTCATGGGCGATGAGGTTGATCCGGCGCTTGTTCTTGTAGTCGCGCCCGAACTGGATGGTGCCGGCCTTCTCGGCGATGATGGCCGCCTCCTTCGGCCGGCGCGCCTCGAACAGCTCCGCCACGCGCGGCAAGCCGCCCGTGATGTCGCGCGTCTTGGCGCTTTCGGTCGGGATGCGGGCGAGCACGTCGCCGGCCTTCACCACGTTGCCGGGATCGACCGCGAGGATGGCCTCGGCCGGCAACACGTAGCGGGCTTCCCCGCCGCGCGCGAGCTTGCCGATCTTGCCGTCCTTGCCGTTGATGACGATCGCGGGACGCAGCGCCGAGGAACGGGTGTTGGCCCGCCAATCGATGACGACGCGCTTGGCGATGCCGGTCGCCTCGTCGATCGACTCGGTCATCGAACCGCCCTCGACCAGGTCCTCGAACCCGATCTTGCCCGGGATCTCGGTAAGGATCGGGCGCGTATAGGGGTCCCATTCGGCGATGCGCTGGCCGCGCTTCACCTCGTCGCCCTCGTCCACCTTGAGCTTGGCGCCGAACTGGATGCGGTGCATGGCACGCTCCGTCCCGTCGGGCCCGACGATCACGATCGCCAGATTGCGCGCCATGGCGATGAGGTCGCCGGCCGAATTGCGCGCCACGTTGCGGTTCCTGACCGTGACCTTGCCCTCGAAGTTCGTCTCGATGAAGGACTGCTCCGAGATTTGCGCCGCACCGCCGATGTGGAAGGTGCGCATGGTGAGCTGCGTCCCCGGCTCGCCGATCGACTGGGCCGCGATGACGCCGACCGCCTCGCCGAGATTGACGGGAGTGCCGCGGGCGAGGTCTCGCCCGTAGCAGGAGCCGCACACGCCGTCCCGCGAGGCGCAGGTCAGCACCGAGCGGATCTTCACCTCCTGGATGTTGGCGGCGTTGATGGCCGCCATGTGCTTCTCGTCGATCAGCTCGCCGGCCTTGACGATCGCCTTCTTGCTGTCCGCGCCCACGATGTTCTGCGCCGCGGTACGCCCGAGGATGCGCGAGGCGAGCGAGGCGACCACCTGCCCGGCATCGACGATGGCGCGCATGACGATGCCGTTCGTCGAGCCGCAATCATAGCTGGTGATGATCGAGTCTTGCGCGACGTCGACGAGGCGGCGCGTCAGATAGCCTGAATTCGCCGTCTTCAGCGCCGTATCGGCAAGGCCTTTGCGCGCGCCATGCGTCGAGTTGAAATACTCGAGCACGTCGAGCCCTTCCTTGAAGTTCGAGATGATCGGGCTCTCGATGATTTCGCCCGACGGCTTCGCCATCAGGCCGCGCATGGCGGCGAGCTGGCGCATCTGCGTCGGCGAGCCGCGCGCGCCGGAATGCGACATCATGTAGATCGAGTTGACCGGCATGTCGCGGCCCTCGGCGTTCTTCTTCACGGTGGAGATGCGCTGCATCATCTCGGTCGCCAGGCGGTCCGAGCATTTCGACCAGGCGTCGACCACCTTGTTGTATTTCTCGCGCTGGGTGATCAGCCCGTCCTGGAACTGCTGCTCGTAATCCTTGGCGAGCGTGCGCGTCTCCTCCACCACTTTCCACTTGTTGTCGGGCACCACCATGTCGTCCTTGCCGAAGGAGATGCCCGCCTTGAAGGCGTTGGTGAAGCCGAGATTCATGATCTTGTCGCAGAAGATCACCGTCTCCTTCTGCCCGCATTCGCGGTAGACGATGTCGATCAGGTTGGAGATTTCCTTCTTCGTCATCAGGCGGTTGGCGATGTCGAAGGAGATCTTGACGTGGTCGGGCAGGAGCTGGCCGAGCAGCACGCGGCCAGGCGTCGTGTCGTGGATCTTCGAGACGCGCTTGCCCTTCTCGTCGAGCCCGGTCCAGCGGAACTTGATCTTGGCGTGGAGCGTGACCGCCTTGTTGTCGAGCGCATGCTCGAGCTCGCCGAGGTCGCTATAGAAGCCCTGCTTCGGGATCTTGGCGTTCTTGTATCTCTTGAACTCCTCCGGCTTGACCCGCTTCCTGAGCTCCTCGAGCTCGTAGAACTTGAACTCGCCCGGCTCTCCATCCGACATGATGGTGAGGTAATAGAGGCCGAGCACGATGTCCTGCGAAGGCACGATGATCGGCTGGCCGTTCGCCGGGTGCAGGATGTTGTTCGTCGACATCATCAGCACGCGCGCCTCGAGCTGCGCCTCGAGCGACAGCGGCACGTGCACCGCCATCTGGTCGCCGTCGAAATCGGCGTTGAAGGCGGCGCAGACCAGCGGATGCAGCTGGATCGCCTTGCCCTCGACCAATATCGGCTCGAAGGCCTGGATGCCGAGACGGTGCAAGGTCGGGGCGCGATTGAGCATCACCGGATGCTCGCGGATCACTTCGTCGAGGATATCCCACACCTCGGGGCGCTCCTTCTCGACGAGCTTCTTCGCCTGTTTCACGGTCGCGGCGAGCCCTTTCGCGTCGAGACGCGAATAGATGAAGGGCTTGAACAGCTCGAGCGCCATCTTCTTCGGCAGGCCGCATTGATGCAGCTTGAGCTCCGGGCCGACCACGATCACCGACCGGCCCGAATAGTCGACGCGCTTGCCGAGAAGGTTCTGGCGGAAGCGGCCCTGCTTGCCTTTCAGCATGTCCGCAAGCGACTTCAGGGGGCGCTTGTTCGCTCCGGTAATGACGCGGCCGCGCCGGCCATTGTCGAACAGCGCGTCGACCGCTTCCTGCAGCATGCGCTTCTCGTTGCGGATGATGATGTCGGGCGCGCGCAGCTCGATCAGCCGCTTGAGGCGGTTGTTGCGGTTGATGACCCGCCGATAGAGATCGTTGAGGTCCGAGGTCGCGAAGCGACCGCCGTCGAGCGGCACCAGCGGGCGCAGATCCGGCGGAATCACCGGCACCTGCGTCAAGATCATCCATTCGGGCTTGTTGCCCGATTGGATGAAGGCTTCGATGATCTTGAGCCGCCGCATCAGCTTCTTGGGCTTCAGCTCGGAGGTCGTGGTGGCGATCTCCTGGCGCAGATCGACCGCGATCTTCGGCAAGTCGAGGCTGATCAGGATCTCGCGCACCGCCTCTGCGCCGATGAGCGCCGTGAACGAATCCTCTCCATACTCGTCCTGGGCCCGCAGCACGTCATCCTCTGAGAGGAGCTGATACTGCTTCAGCGGGGTGAGGCCGGGCTCGATGACGATGTAGTTCTCGAAATAGAGGACGCGCTCGATGTCCTTCAGCGTCATGTCGAGCAGCAGCCCGATGCGCGAAGGGAGCGACTTCAGGAACCAGATATGGGCGACTGGCGCCGCAAGCTCGATATGGCCCATGCGCTCGCGCCGCACGCGCGAGAGCGTGACCTCGACGCCGCACTTCTCGCAGATGATGCCCTTGTACTTCATCCGCTTGTACTTGCCGCACAAGCACTCATAGTCCTTGATCGGGCCGAAGATGCGGGCGCAGAACAGCCCGTCGCGCTCCGGCTTGAAGGTGCGATAGTTGATCGTCTCCGGCTTCTTGATCTCGCCGAACGACCAGGACTTGATCTTATCCGGGCTCGCCAGCGCGATCTTGATGCGATCGAACGTCACCGGCTGGGCCGGCTGGTTGAAGATGCTCATGACCTCTTGGTTCATCGCCATCTCCTCAAATCTGAGCCGCGCCGGACATGCCGGGCCGCAGCGGGAAAACTGATGTCGTCCCCTCTCGCGAAGCGAGAGAGGCCTTATGCAACTGACCTTACGGAACCGCGCTTTCGCCGATTCTCACTCGGCGGCCTCCGCAGGCGGCGGCGCGGGGGGTGGAATGCGCTTCGACGCCAGCTCGACATTGAGGCCTAGCGAACGCATTTCCTTGACCAGCACGTTGAAGCTCTCCGGAATGCCCGCTTCGAAAGTATCGTCGCCGCGCACGATCGCCTCATAGACCTTGGTGCGGCCCGCCACGTCATCCGACTTGACCGTGAGCATCTCCTGCAAGGTATAGGCCGCCCCATAGGCTTCGAGCGCCCAGACCTCCATTTCGCCGAAGCGCTGGCCGCCGAATTGCGCCTTGCCGCCGAGCGGCTGCTGGGTGACGAGGCTGTAGGGGCCGATCGACCGCGCGTGGATCTTGTCGTCCACGAGATGGTTCAGCTTCAGCATGTAGATGTAGCCGACCGTCACCTTGCGATCGAAGGCTTCGCCCGAGCGCCCGTCATAGAGCGTCACCTGCCCGGACTTGTCGAGCCCGGCCATCTCCAACATCTCCTCGATGTCGCTCTCCTTGGCTCCATCGAAGACGGGCGTGGCGATCGGGACGCCGCGGCGCAGGCCGCTCGCCATCTCGACGAGGTCGTCATCCTCGAGATCGGCCGTCGCGAGGTTGTCCTTGCCGAACACCCTGTCGATCGCCTTGCGCAGTTTCTTGGCGTCATGGGCCTTGCGATAAGCGTCGACCGCGGCCCCGATCTGCTTGCCGAGGCCAGCGCAAGCCCAGCCGAGATGCGTTTCGAGAATCTGGCCGACATTCATGCGGCTCGGCACGCCGAGCGGGTTCAAGACGATGTCGACCGAGGTGCCGTCCTCCAGGAACGGCATATCCTCGACCGGCACGATCTTCGACACCACGCCCTTGTTGCCGTGGCGCCCCGCCATCTTGTCGCCAGGCTGGATCTTGCGCTTCACCGCCACGAAGACCTTGACCATCTTCATCACGCCGGGCGGCATCTCGTCGCCGCGCTGCAGCTTCTCGACCTTGTCGAGGAAGCGCTGCTCGAGGCCCTTCTTCGACTCGTCGTACTGCCTGCGCATCGCTTCGATCCGGCTCATCAGAGCGTCGTCGGCAAAGGCGAAGGTCCACCATTGCGAGCGCGGATACTGGGTCAGCACGTCCTTCTCGAGCTTCGTGTCCTTCTTGAAACCCTTGGGGCCGGCGACCGCCTTCTTGTGGTTCACAAGCTCGGCAAGGCGCGCATAGACGTTGCGATCGAGGATCGCCTGCTCGTCGTCGCGGTCTTTGGCGAGGCGCTCGATCTCCTCGCGCTCGATCGCCTGGGCGCGTTCGTCCTTCTCGACGCCGTGGCGGTTGAAGACGCGCACCTCGACGATCGTGCCTTGCACGCCGGGCGGCACCCGCAGCGAGGTGTCGCGCACATCCGACGCCTTCTCGCCGAAGATGGCGCGCAGCAGCTTCTCTTCCGGCGTCATCGGGCTTTCGCCCTTCGGCGTGATCTTGCCGATCAGGATGTCGCCGGCCTGCACTTCGGCCCCGATATAGACGATGCCCGCCTCGTCGAGGTTCTTCAGAGCCTCCTCGGACACGTTGGGGATATCGCGGGTGATCTCTTCCGGCCCGAGCTTGGTATCGCGCGCCATCACCTCGAATTCCTCGATGTGGATCGAGGTGAACACGTCCTCCTTGGCGATATTCTCGGAAAGGAGGATCGAGTCTTCGAAATTATAGCCGTTCCAGGGCATGAAGGCGACGAGCACATTGCGTCCGAGCGCGAGCTCGCCGAGCTCGGTCGAAGGGCCGTCGGCGATGATCTCGCCCTTCTGCACCGTATCGCCGACCTTCACGAGCGGACGCTGGTTGATGCAGGTCGACTGGTTGGAGCGCTGGAACTTCATCAGCCGATAGATGTCGACGCCGGGCTTCGTCGGATCGAGATCCTCGGTGGCGCGCACCACGATGCGCGAGGCATCGACCTGATCGATGATGCCGGTGCGCCGCGCCGCGATGGCGGCGCCCGAATCGCGCGCCACCGCGCCTTCCATGCCGGTGCCGACGAAGGGCGCATCCGCCTTGAGCAGCGGCACGGCCTGGCGCTGCATGTTCGAGCCCATCAGGGCGCGGTTGGCGTCGTCATTCTCGAGGAACGGGATGAGAGCGGCCGCGACCGAGACGAGCTGCTTGGGCGACACGTCCATATAGTCGACGCGTTCGGGAGGCACGACGATGACGTCGCCCGCATGCCGGCAGACGACGAGGTCGTCGGTCAGCTTGCCATGCCTGTCGACCGCCGACATGGCCTGGGCCACGTGGTGCTTCGCCTCTTCCATGGCGGAAAGATAGTTCACCTGGTCGGTGACCTTGCCATGGACCACGCGGCGATAGGGGCTCTCGATGAACCCGTATTTGTTGATGCGCGCAAAGGTCGCGAGCGAGTTGATGAGGCCGATATTCGGCCCTTCCGGCGTCTCGATCGGGCAGATGCGGCCATAATGCGTCGGGTGCACGTCGCGCACCTCGAAGCCCGCGCGCTCGCGCGTCAAGCCGCCAGGCCCCAGCGCGGAAAGCCGTCTCTTATGAGTAATTTCCGACAAGGGGTTGATCTGATCCATGAACTGCGACAGCTGCGATGAGCCGAAGAACTCGCGCACCGCCGCGGCAACCGGCTTGGCGTTGATCAGGTCCTGGGGCATCACAGTCGCGATCTCGACCGACGACATGCGCTCGCGCACGGCGCGCTCCATGCGCAAGAGGCCGACGCGGAATTGATTCTCCATCAACTCGCCGACCGAGCGGACGCGCCGATTGCCGAGATGGTCGATGTCGTCGACCTCGCCGCGGCCGTCGCGTAGCTCGACGAGCTCCTTGACGACGGCGAGGATGTCCTCCTTGCGCAACACGCGCACGGTGTCCTCGGCCTTCAGATCGAGCCGCATGTTCATCTTGACCCGGCCGACGGCCGACAGGTCGTAGCGCTCCGAATCGAAGAAGAGCGAGTTGAACATCGTCTCTGCGGTTTCGAGCGTCGGGGGTTCGCCCGGACGCATGACGCGGTAGATGTCGAACAGCGCTTCCTCGCGCGTCGAGGCCTTATCGACCGCAAGCGTATTGCGGATATAGCCGCCGATATTGATATGATCGATGTCGAGGATGGGCAGCTTCTCCACCCCCTGCTCGATCAAGGTCGCGAGCAGCTTGGGCTCGATCTCGGCGCCGGCTTCGGCGTAGATTTCGCCCGTATCCGGGTTGACGATGTCCACGGCGATATATTGGCCGACGAGATCCTCATCCGTCAGCTTGATCGCCTCGACGCCCTTCTCGGCGACGAGCCGAGCGACACGCGCGGTGATCTTGCGGCCGGCCTCGATGACCACTTGGCCGGAATCCGCGTCGATGATGTCGTTTGCCGGCGTCACGCCCTTCAGGCGCTCCGGGTCGAAAGGCTGGCGCCAAGCCTCGCCGTCGCGCTTAAGCATGATCTCTTGGTAGAAATGAGCGAGGATCCCCTCGCCGTCCATGCCGAGTGCGTAAAGCAGCGAAGTGACCGGAATCTTGCGCTTGCGGTCGATGCGGGTGTGCACGATGTCCTTGGCATCGAACTCGATGTCGAGCCAGGAGCCGCGATAGGGGATGATGCGGGCGGCGAAGAGCAGCTTGCCCGACGAATGCGTCTTGCCCTTGTCGTGATCGAAGAACACGCCGGGCGAGCGGTGCATCTGCGAGACGATCACGCGCTCGGTGCCGTTGACGATGAAGGTGCCGTTCGACGTCATCAGCGGCATATCGCCCATATAGACGTCTTGCTCTTTGATATCCTTGACGGATTTCGCCTGCGTGTCGGGATCGACATCGAACACGATGAGGCGCAGCGTCACCTTGAGGGGCGCCGCGAAGGTGATGCCGCGCTGCCGGCATTCATCGACGTCGAACTTCGGCGGTTCGAATTCGTATTTCACGAAATCGAGCTGGGCGGTCTTGGCGAAGTCCGAGATCGGGAAGATGGATTTGAACACCGCCTGCAGACCGTCATTGGTCCGGTTGGCGCCGATCTCGTGAATTTGGAGGAACTGGTCGTAGGAAGCCTTCTGCACCTCGATAAGGTTCGGCATCACCGCACCCTCGCGGACCTTGCCGAAGAACTTCCGGATACGCTTGCGGCCTGTGAACGTCTGAGCCATGTCGCTCCTCTTGCCTTCCCATGGTCCGGGCTCGACACCGGACCGCGAATACGCTTACCCTCGTCGAACGGACGCCCTGGTCGGCCTCCGCCAAATGATCGGGCAAGTCACCGGCATCGAGTCGCCAGCGCGATTCTTGCCCATCGCTGGCTCGCCCATCGCCAGTTTGCCCGCCTCGCGATCGGACTTCGCCGGTCGCTGCCGATCCGCTTTCACGAACCAACGAATCACAACGCGAAAACCCCGGAGCCGAAAGGCTTCAGGGCTCACTGAAAAGAGGCGTTCCTATGGCGCCCCGCATGACGTCCGCGGCGCCGCTCGAGCGATACCGCGTATGCCTGTTCCGCCGGCCGGAGCCGGCCCCAAACTCACTTCAACTCGACCTTGGCGCCCGCCTTCTCGAGCTGGGCCTTCAGTTTCGCGGCCTCGTCCTTGCCGACGCCTTCCTTGACGGCCTTCGGCGCGGCCTCGACCAGATCCTTGGCTTCCTTCAGGCCAAGGCCGGTAATGGCGCGCACTTCCTTGATCACTTCGATCTTCTTCTCGCCGATGGCGGCAAGCACCACCGAGAACTCAGTCTGCTCCTCGACGGCGGGGGCGGCGGCGGCCGCGCCCGGAGCAGCGGCGACCGCGACGGCCGCGGCCGCCGACACGCCCCATTTCTCCTCGAGCATCTTGGCGAGCTCGGCGGCCTCGAGGACGGTGAGGCCGGACAGTTCGGTTACGAGTTTGGAGAGATCAGCCATAGAGGTATTCCCTTATTTAGGATGGGTTCGATGAATTCCAAGAGACGTTTCAGGCCGCCTCGGCCTTGTCGCCATAGGCCGCGAAGACACGCGCCAGCTTGGCTGCCGGCGCATTGGCGAGCTGGGCGAGCTTGGTCGCCGGCGCCTGGATGAGGCCCACGAGCTTGGCTCGCAACTCGTCGAGCGAAGGCAGGGTGGCGAGCCTCTTGACCCCGTTCGGATCGAGAGATGTCTTGCCCATGGCCCCGCCGAGCACGACGAGCTTCTCATTCGCCTTCGCATAATCGGTCGCGACCTTGGCGGCCGCCACCGGGTCCGTCGAATAGGCGAGCAAGGTCGGCCCCTTGAGCAAGGAGGCGATGGAAGCCGCATCCGTGCCGTCAAGGGCGATCTTGGTCAGTCTGTTCTTGGTGACCTTCACCGAGACACCGGCAAGCTTCGCCTGCTTGCGCAGCTTCTGCATGTCGGAGACGGTAAGGCCGGCATAGTGAGCGACGACCACGGCCGCGTTCGCTTGGAACGTCGAGCGTAGCGCCGTTACGAATTCCTGCTTTTGCGCACGTTCCACGTGGGCTCTCTTCGTCGACGAGGGCGGTCGGGAACTTTCGCTCCCTGCCCGCCGGGTTGCACTTGAGCCAGCCCGCGATGCCACGAGCGGCCGGTTACCAGTGCCTGTCCGGCCGGGCGGGAGAACCCGCGCCTCGGTCCAGTCGGTCAAAGCCACAGCCACGCCCGGACCAATGGTCCGTCCGCGGCCTTGCTCATCCCATCTGCGCAGGCGAAGCGATTTTCAGCCGGGCGAGCCCGGCGCCTGCGGTCTTGGACAGGTATCGTCCCGCCGACCCCGAGAGCGCTCCTCATGCGCCAAAGCCGAACAGGCACTTGACATATGCATGAAATTGGAGCGCCATCCGCACCGGAGCGAAGCGGGCAGCCGCATCGTCAAGGCATGCCGCCACGGCGACGCGCCCGAAAAAACTCGCCTTTGAGTCTTCACGGAAGCGGGTCTCATAGCCGCTCGGTGGCCTTTTGCCAAGAGGGCGCCGCATGAAAATCTGGGCACAACCAGCGCATGGCACCGATGCGCGTTTCACCTCCGACTACCCGGCGAGCCCGAAATGCAGGGTTTATTTGTTGTTTTCGAGACCGAGCCTCCATCGGCGAGCCCCGTTTCGAAGGCTAGCGCCCGGCACCGCCATGATGTTCTCCGATGGGCGTAACGCGTGACGCGAACGCGTTATGAACCGCCGAGCAATTGCGATCCGGATAGCGTCCACCTGACCGCCGCACGCCACTGACCGCCGCACGCGCTTGAACCTCCCAGGCCCCCCGGCTAGAAGGGCCGCGTCCGGCCTTGTCCGCTTCATGGAATCATCGGGTCGAGACGCGGTCGCCTCCAACGATTGCAGGCGCCTCGATTCCGCAATTTGGGAAATCTCCATGGCGCGCAGCAAGATAGGCCTCATCGGGGCAGGCCAGATTGGGGGCACGCTTGCCCATCTCGTCGGACTCAAGGAGCTCGGCGACGTGATCATGTTCGACATCGCCGAGGGCCTTCCCCAGGGCAAGGGTCTCGACATCGCGGAATCCTCGCCGGTCGACGGCTTCGACGCCAACTACAAGGGCACGCAATCATATGCCGACCTCGAAGGCTGCGATGTAGTCATCGTCACGGCCGGCGTGCCGCGCAAGCCGGGAATGAGCCGCGACGATCTGCTCGGCATCAACCTCAAGGTGATGGAGGCGGTCGGCAACGGCATCAAGCAGTATTGCCCGAAGGCTTTCGTGATCTGCATCACGAACCCTCTCGATGCCATGGTGTGGGCGCTGCGGAAGTTCGCCGGCCTTTCGCCCAAGAAGATCGTCGGCATGGCCGGCATACTCGATTCGGCGCGGTTCCGCCTGTTCCTGGCGCAGGAGCTCGGCGTCTCGATCGAAGACGTGTCGGCCTTCGTGCTCGGCGGCCATGGCGACGACATGGTGCCGCTGGTGCGCTATTCGACAGTTGCCGGCATCCCCCTCCCCGATCTCGTGAAGATGGGCTGGACCACGCAGGCCAGGATCGACGCCATCGTCGACCGCACCCGCAAGGGAGGCGGCGAGATCGTCAACCTGCTGAAGACGGGCTCCGCCTTTTATGCGCCGGCCGCCTCGGCGATTTCGATGGCCGAGAGCTATCTGCGGGACAAGAAGCGGGTTCTACCCTGCGCCGCCTATCTCGACGGCCAATATGGGCAAAAGGGCATGTTCCTCGGCGTGCCGATCGTCATCGGAGCGTCGGGCGTCGAGCGCATTGTCGAGATCAGCCTCGATGGCGCGGAAAAGGCGATGTTCGACAAGTCGGTCGCCTCGGTGAGAGGGCTCATCGATGCCTGCAAGGGCATCAATCCGACGCTGAACGGGTGAGCCCCCATGAATATCCACGAATATCAAGCCAAGGCGGTGCTGAAGGAGTTCGGCGTGCCGATCTCGCGCGGCAAGCCGGCCTTCACGCCTGACGAAGCGGCGGTGGCGGCGAAGGAGCTCGGCGGCCCGCTATTCGTGGTGAAGAGCCAGATCCATGCCGGCGGACGCGGCAAGGGCAAGTTCAAGGAGCCCGAGGCCGGCGACAAAGGCGGTGTCAGGCTCGCGAGATCGGTCGAGGAGGTGAGGCGTTTCGCGCAGGAGATGCTCGGCCATACGCTCGTCACCGTGCAGACGGGCCCCGTCGGCAAGCAGGTCAACCGCATTTATGTCGAGGATGGCTCGGCGATCGCGCGCGAGCTCTATTTGTCCATGCTCGTCGACCGGCAGTCCTCGCGCGTCGCCTTCGTCGTCTCCACCGAGGGCGGCATGGATATCGAGAAGGTGGCGCATGAGACGCCCGAGAAGATCGTCTCCTTTTCGGTCGACCCCGCGACCGGCGCGATGGCCTATCATGGACACAAGGTCGCCAAGGCGTTCGGATTGAACGGTGATCTCGCCAGGCAGACCGAGAAGCTCGTGGCGCAGCTCTACGCCGCGTTCCTCGCCAAGGATATGAGCCTGCTCGAGATCAACCCGCTGATCATCACCCAGGATAATCGGCTCGTCTGCCTCGACGCCAAGGTCTCGTTCGACGACAACGCGCTTTTTCGCCACCCCGATATCCTGGCGCTGCGCGACGTGAGCGAGGAGGATGCCAAGGAGATCGAAGCCTCCAAGCACGATCTTTCCTATGTCACGCTCGATGGGACCATCGGCTGCATGGTGAATGGCGCGGGCCTTGCCATGGCCACCATGGACATCATCAAGCTCTATGGCGAAGAGCCGGCGAACTTCCTCGATGTCGGCGGCGGCGCCACGAAGGAAAAAGTAACGGCCGCCTTCAAGATCATCACCGCCGATCCGAAGGTGAGGGGCATCCTGGTCAATATCTTCGGCGGCATCATGAAATGCGACATCATCGCCGAGGGCGTGGTCGCCGCGGTGCGCGAGGTCGGGCTCAAAGTGCCCCTCGTGGTGCGGCTCGAAGGCACGAATGTCGAGCTCGGCAAGGCGATCTTGAACAAATCCGGGCTCAACGTCATTTCGGCCGACGATCTCGACGACGCCGCGCAGAAGATCGTCAAGGCGGTGAGGAACGGCCGGCCATGAAAAGCATCTCCCTCGCCATACGGGATGAAATCTCGAGCAAGGTCAGACGCTACACAGCAGCGCATGACACGACGGTCGACACCATCATCCGCGAGCATTTGGCTCAAATCGCGAAGAATGAGGATCGCCTGCGGGAAGTCGTCGCCAAGTTACGGCGGATGAGCGAAACATCCCCGGCGGAGCTCGGCCCCGACTACACGTGGAATCGCGAAGATTGCCATGAGCGTTGAGGCATCCTCGGCGCCGACATGCTCACGCCGCGGCGGGACGCTCGAACCTCTTCCTTCCGAACTAGTCAGAAAGACCGCTAGATGCCCATCCTCATCGATGCTTCGACCAAGGTCATCTGCCAGGGCTTCACCGGCAAGAACGGCACCTTCCATTCCGAGCAGGCGATCGCCTACGGCACGAAGATGGTGGGCGGCGTGGCGCCCGGCAAAGGGAGGGCGCAGCATCTCAATCTGCCGGTGTTCGATACCGTCGGTGAGGCGCGCGAGGCGACCGGCGCCGATGCGAGCGTGATCTACGTGCCGCCGGCCGGCGCGGCCGACGCCATCTGCGAGGCGATCGATGCGCAAGTGCCGCTGATCGTCTGCATCACGGAAGGCATTCCGGTCGCCGACATGGTCCGGGCGAAGCGCGCGCTATGCGGATCGAAGTCGCGCCTGATCGGACCGAACTGCCCGGGCGTCATGACGGCGGGCGAATGCAAGATCGGCATCATGCCGGGCCAGATCTTCAAGCGCGGCTCGGTCGGCATCGTGTCGCGCTCGGGCACGCTGACCTATGAGGCCGTCTACCAGACGACGCGCGAGGGCCTGGGCCAGACCTCGGCCGTCGGCATCGGCGGCGACCCCGTCAAGGGCACCGAGTTCATCGATATCCTCGAGATGTTCCTGGCCGACCCCAAGACCCGGTCGATCGTGATGATCGGCGAGATCGGCGGAGCAGCCGAGGAGGATGCGGCACAGTTCCTGCAAGACGAGGCCAAGCGCGGGCGCAAGAAACCCGTCGTCGGCTTCATCGCCGGGCGCACGGCTCCCCCCGGTCGCCGGATGGGCCATGCAGGCGCGATCATCTCTGGCGGCAAGGGCGGCGCCGAGGACAAGATCGCCGCCATGCAGGCGGCGGGGATCAAGGTGTCGCCCTCCCCTGCCCGCCTCGGAAAAACCTTGGTGGAGGTCTTGAAGGGCTGACAGGCTCAGCCTCGCCGAGCGTCGGCTACGATCTGGTAAGCCCGATCGGCTATGCGGACGACAAAACACACTCCCTATATCTTCGTGCATCGAGCATCACGGAGATGATTTCCTTACGCCCGCGGGGCGGCGGCTCATGCTTCAAGGAACAGACGATGGCGCGCCAAGACCAAAATGACGCTTTCTCGAAGAGCTCCTTCCTCTATGGCGGCAACGCCGCCTATGTGGAAAAGCTCTATGACGATTACCGGCGCGATCCATCGCAGGTCGATGCGAGCTGGCGTGGCTTCTTCGAGGGGCTGAAGGACGAAAGCTCGCTCGTCGAGAGGAATGCCGAAGGCGCCTCCTGGAAGCAGCCGGGCTGGCCGGTTGCCCTGAACGGCGAGCTGGTATCGGCGCTCGACGGCGATTGGCACGCCATCGAGACGGCTGTCGGCAAGAAGATCGAAGCGAGGGCCGGCATCTCCGAGCCCGGGCTGTCGGCGGCCGAGATCGCCCAGGCGACGCGCGACAGCGTGCGCGCCATCATGATGATCCGCGCCTACCGCATGCGCGGGCATCTGCACGCCAATCTCGATCCCCTGAACCTCGTGCCCAAGCGCGACCATGAGGAGCTGCACCCGTCCTCCTATGGCTTCACCGAGGCCGATTACGACCGCAAGATCTTCATCGACAACGTGCTCGGCTACGAATACGCGACCTTGCGCGAGATGCTGGCCGTGCTCGAGCGCACCTATTGCTCGACCATCGGCTACGAGTTCATGCACATCTCGAACCCCGAAGAGAAAGGCTGGATGCAGGAGCGCATCGAGGGGCCGCACAAGGAGATCGCCTTCACGCCCGAAGGCAAGCGCGCCATCCTCAACAAGCTCGTGGAGTCGGAGGGCTTCGAGAAATTCGCCGATCTGCGCTACCGCGGCACCAAGCGCTTCGGGCTCGACGGCGCCGAGGCCATGATCCCGGCGCTCGAGCAGATCATCAAGCGCGGCGGCGCGCTGGGCGTGCGCGAGATCGTGCTCGGCATGCCGCATCGCGGCCGCCTCAACGTGCTCGCGAACGTCATGCACAAGCCGACGCGAGCCATCTTCCACGAATTCAAGGGAGGCTCCTTCACGCCGGACGAGGTCGAGGGCTCGGGCGACGTCAAATATCATCTCGGCGCCTCCTCGGACCGCGAGTTCGACGGCAACAGCGTGCATCTGTCCTTGACGGCGAACCCGTCCCATCTCGAGATCGTCGACCCCGTGGTGCTCGGCAAGGTGCGCGCCAAGCAGGACCAGCACCATTGCCCGCCCGATCAGCGCACCGCCGTCATGCCGCTCTTGATCCATGGCGACGCGGCCTTCGCCGGCCAGGGCGTGGTGGCGGAATGCTTCGGCTTGTCCGGGCTGAAGGGCCACCGCACCGGCGGCTCCGTGCATTTCATCGTCAATAACCAGATCGGCTTCACCACCTATCCGCGCTATTCGCGATCCTCTCCCTACCCCTCCGACGTCGCCAAGATGGTCGAGGCGCCGATCTTCCACGTCAACGGCGACGACCCGGAAGCCGTCGTCTTCGTCTCCAAGGTCGCGACCGAATACCGCCAACGCTTCCAGAAGCCTGTCGTCATCGACATGTTCTGCTACCGCCGGTTCGGCCATAACGAGGGCGACGAGCCGGCCTTCACCCAGCCGCTGATGTACAAGACCATCCGCGCCCATGAGACGACGCTCGTGCTCTATGCCGAGAAGCTCGTCCGCGAAGGCATCATCGCCGAGGGCGAGGTCGAGAAGATGCAGACCGGCTGGCGCCAAAGGCTCGATGAGGAATTCGAGGCGGCGCAGTCCTTCAAGGCGAACAAGGCGGACTGGCTCGATGGCGCCTGGACCGGGATGCAAGCGGTCAAGCTCGACGAAGACGATGCGCGGCGCGGCCAGACCGGCGTCGAGGAAAAGACCTTGCGCTTGATCGGCGATCGCGTCACGAGCGTGCCGAAGGGCTTCGCCGTGCACCGGACCATCCAGCGCTTCCTCGACAGCCGCCGCGAAGCGCTGCAGACCGGCAAGGGCATCGACTGGGCGACCGGCGAAACGCTCGCCTTCGGCTCGCTTTGCCTCGACGGCCATCCGGTGCGCCTGTCGGGCCAAGACAGCGAGCGCGGCACCTTCTCGCAGCGCCACAGCGTGCTGATCGATCAGAACACGGAGCACCGCCTGACCCCGCTGAACCATATCGAGGAGGGCCAGGCGCGCTACGAGGTCATCAATTCGATGCTGTCCGAAGAGGCAGTGCTCGCCTTCGAGTACGGCTATTCGCTGTCGGAGCCGAACGCGCTGACCCTCTGGGAAGCGCAGTTCGGCGATTTCGCCAACGGCGCGCAGGTGGTGTTCGACCAGTTCGTCTCGTCGGGCGAGCGCAAATGGCTGCGCATGTCGGGTCTCGTCTGCCTCTTGCCGCATGGCTATGAAGGCCAGGGGCCGGAACATTCCTCGGCGCGCCTGGAGCGCTTCCTGCAGATGTGCGCCGAGGACAATATGCAAGTCGTCAACGCCTCGACGCCGGCGCAGTATTTCCATGTGCTGCGCCGCCAGCTCAATCGCGACTTCCGCAAGCCGCTCATCCTGATGACGCCGAAATCGCTGCTGCGCCACAAGCGCTGCGTCTCGAGCATCGGGGAATTCGCGCCCGGTTCCACCTTCCATCGCTGGCTGATGGACGATGCGGACAGGCTTGCGGGCGAGGCGATCAAGCTTGCCGCGGACAAGAAGATCCGCCGCGTGGTGCTGTGCTCGGGCAAGGTCTATTACGATCTCTATGAGGAGCGCGAGAAACGCGGTCTCGACGATATTCGTCTGTTGCGCGTCGAGCAGCTCTATCCCTTCCCGCTGAAGTCGCTCGCCCAGGAGCTGGCGCGCTTCAAGAAGGCCGACCTCGTCTGGTGCCAGGAGGAGCCGAGGAACATGGGCGCCTGGAGCTTCGTCGAGCCCTATCTCGAATGGGTGCTCGGCCAGGCGGGGATCAACGCCAAGCGCGCCCGCTACGCCGGCCGCCCGGCGACCGCGGCGACCGCGGCCGGCGTGATGGCGAAGCACCTCGCCCAGATCCAGTCCTTCCTGGACGAGGCGTTCGCGGGGTAGCGCGGGCCCCGTTGCGTCCGGGGGCCGGAATGCTTCCGGCTCCGGCTGCATCTTCCGATGACCGATCCGGAAGCGACGACCGTGGAATACGGTGTCGGCCCCTGCGACACCCCTGCGACAGGCCGTCCCTTGCCTTGGCGGAAGAACGGGAATATGTTCCCTTTTCGTTCATTTCAGTCGCGCCGAGATCGTCTCGGCGCGTCGATGGTATTCGTCGAGCCGGGGCCCAAACCGTCCTCGTTGGGAGGCGGACGAACGAATTTCCGGCCCTGCGGTCTTTACAGTCACTGGTTGCAACCGGATGCACAGTCTTCTGTAAATCGCCTGTTGTTTACAGGTGATGCGGTTGCACAACCTGCGCCGCGCCCAGTAGACAGGGCGGTTTCGCGGGTCTCGATCCAGATCCGCTGACGCAGAGGCGCCGGCCTGTGGAGGCGGCCGGCCGCGCCGGCCTTGCCTCGCCCTCGCCACGCTGCCATAAGCCTGCCCCCACATGAACGGGAGCGCAGCGATGGCGGCCTTCAAGGAGCGGGTTTTTTCCGGCGTGCAGCCGACGGGCCTGCTGCATATCGGCAATTACCTCGGCGCCATCAAGCGCTTCGTCGAATTGCAGGACAAGGTCGATTGCATCTATTGCGTCGTCGACCTGCACGCGCTGACCATACTCGGCACGCCGGAGGAGCTGCGCGCGGGCATCCGCAGCGTCACGGCCGGTTATCTCGCGGCCGGCCTCGATCCCAAGCGCTCGATCCTCTTCAACCAGAGCCAGGTTCATGAACATGCCGAGCTTGCCTGGATTTTCTCCTGCGTCGCCCGCTTCGGTTGGCTCAACCGCATGACGCAGTTCAAGGAGAAGGCCGGCAAGGACCGCGAGAACGTTTCGGCCGGGCTCTTCATCTATCCGACGCTGATGGCGGCCGACATCCTCGCCTATAAGGCGACGCATGTGCCGGTCGGCGAGGACCAGAAGCAGCATCTGGAACTCACGCGCGACATCGCCCAGAAGTTCAATACCGACTATGCGGAATCGATTGCCGCCAACGGGCATGGCGACGCCTTCTTCCCGCTGACCGAGCCCATGATCGGAGGGCCGGCGGCCCGCGTCATGAGCCTGCGCGACGGCTCGAAGAAAATGTCGAAATCGGACCCTTCCGATTATTCGCGCATCAACCTCACCGATGATGTCGACGCCATCGCCCAGAAGATCAGGAAGGCCAAGACCGATCCGCATCCTCTGCCCGAAACCGTCAAGGGGCTCGCGGCGCGGCCCGAGGCCGAGAATCTCGTCGGCATTTTCGCGGCCCTCACCGACGCGACGCCCGAGCAAGTGCTAAAGGACCATGCGGGAGCACAGTTCTCGGAGTTCAAGCGCGCCCTCGTCGATGTCGCGGTCGAGAGGCTAGGCCCCTTGCGCGCCGAGATGACGCGGCTCTCGGCCGCCCACGACCATGTCGACGCCGTGCTCGCGGACGGCGCGCGGCGCGCCAGCGCCATCGCGCATCCGGTGGTCGAGGCCGTGAAGGACGTGGTCGGCTTCGTGCGGTCGAGGTGAGGCGTGGCGGGGGCGAACGTGCTTGGGTAGCTCTTGCCCGGACCACCCCGGCGCCGTCCCCTCGATCGTCAGCGCCCAGCGCCGCGACCTGCCCTTGCATCTTGGCGTCGAGGTCTCTCGCACAAGGCTTGGGCGCTGCACTTTACAGCCAGCGGCGAACACGGGACTTGTAGCTGAGATAGACGGTGCCGAACTTGCGCTCGAGATAGTTCTCTTCGCGGGCGATCACGCCGTAGCGGATGACGAGATAGAAGGGTACGAGCGTGGCGAGTACCCAGAGATTGTCGAAGCCGATTGCGAGGCCGATCTGGCCCAGGAACATGCCGATGTAAATCGGGTTGCGGGTGAAGCGGTAGGGTCCGTTTGCGACGATCGTCGTCGTCGGCATATGGGTTTCTACGCGTGTGCCCGCCTTGCGAATGGTTACGATCGCCCAAATGGCGAGCACGAAGCCGACCGCGAACACACCGCCGCCGACCGAAGCGCGCGGAACGGCCTTTGGGATAAACTGCAATGGATAGAGCCAATCGGCTCCGAGACCCGCAACGATCGCGAGCGCCCACGCGACTGGCGGATGAATGACCACGTTGGATCTGTCGGTGGTCTCGTTCATTTGACTTGCCTCGCGATGGGCCGCTCTCACATATGGATCGACCGCTTCTCCACAGCCATTGCGGCTTCCTTCACGGCCTCGGTCATGGTCGGATGGGCGTGGCAGGTGCGGGCTAGATCTTCCGAAGAGCCCTTGAACTCCATCAGCACCGCGGCTTCCGCGATCATCTCGCCCGCCCCCGCGCCGAGGATATGCACGCCGAGCACCTGATCGGTCGCCGCATCGGCCAGCACCTTGACGAAACCCTCCGGCGTGCGGTTCGCCCGCGCCCTGCCATTCGCCGTGAAGGGGAACTTGCCGGTCTTATAGGCGATGCCGGCCACCTTCAGCTCCTCCTCGGATTTCCCCACCGAGGCGATCTCGGGATCGGTGTAGACGACGTTCGGGATGACGTCGTAGTTCACATGCCCCGCCTTGCCGGCGATCAGCTCGGCGCAGGCGATGCCCTCATCCTCCCCCTTATGGGCGAGCATCAGCCCGCGCACCACATCGCCGATGGCGTAGATGCCGGGCATATTCGTCTGGAAATGTCCGTCGATCTCGACTCGGCCGCGCTGGTCGAGCTTGACGCCGAGCTCCGTAAGGCCGAGCCCCTCGGTCATGGGCCGCCTGCCGATGGCGACGAGCACGATATCGGCTTCCATGGTGGTGGCCTCCCCGCCAGCCGCCGGCTCGACCGTCACGGTGACGCCGCTCCTCTTGACCTCGGCCTTCGTCACCTTGCTGGAGAGATGGAATTTCGCGCCCTGCTTCTCCATCAGTCGCTGGAACTGCCTGGCCGTCTCGGCATCGATGCCGGGCAGGATGCGGTCGAGATATTCGATCACCTGGAGCTCCGACCCCAGGCGCCGCCATACCGAGCCGAGCTCGAGGCCGATGACGCCGGCGCCGATCACCACGAGCCGCTTCGGCACCGCCGGGAGCTCCAGCGCCCCGGTCGAGGAGACGATGCGCTGCTCGTCAATCGCGACGCCCGGCAGCGGCATCACCTCCGAGCCCGTGGCGATGACGATCGACTTCGCCTCGAGCATCTCGATCGCGCCGCCCTCATGCTTGACCTCGACCTTGCCGGGCGCAGCGATGCGGCCAGTGCCGCGGAAGCCGTCGATCTTGTTCTTCTTGAACAGGAAGGCGACGCCGTCGACATTCGCCTTAACGGTCGCGTCCTTATGCGCCATCATGGCCTTGAAGTTCAGCTTGGGCGCGGGAATATCGATGCCGAAGGCGGCTAAGCCGTGACCGGCCTCATCGAACAGCTCTGAGGCATGCAGCAAGGCCTTCGAGGGGATGCAGCCGATATTGAGGCAGGTGCCGCCATAGGTCGCGCGCTTCTCGACGACTGCGGTCTTGAGGCCGAGCTGCGCCGCGCGGATGGCGCAGACATAGCCGCCGGGGCCGCTTCCGATGACGATCAGGTCGTAGGGCATTGCGTTGTCTCCGGCGCTGCGGCGGCGTGGCTGGCGAACCTTCTACACGTCCGCCGCCGCCGTAGAAACGCAAAGCTTACGCAGCGGCCTCGGCTCGGGCCGCTCGCGTCACCCCGTCCGATAATGCGCCTGCGCCGGAACGAGCCGAGATAATCACGCAGACCCGCCCGGCGCCCATACATGGCCGAACTTGCCGCGCAGCCTGCCGTAATAATCGCCCCAGAACATCCTTGCGGGCGGCATCGAGACGACGCAGCCGCCGGCCTCTGCCCGTCTGAAGGCCGTATCGATCGAGATCGACCATGCCGAGCCTCCGACGGCAGTTTCACCTCGCGACCTCGTGATCGCTGCCCCGCCGGGGCGGAGGCGTCGCATAGGCGCTGCCGGATAGCCCGTATTCCTGCGTGCCGGGCCGAGAAGGGCGCCCGCCGGAGCTCTGGCAGGCGCCGAGCAGCAGGCAGAGCATGACGGGGAAAAGAATGGAGCGCATCCGGATATCCTGGCTTCGCTACATCGACGATGTCTCAGCCGGGATATGGTCCTGCGGCGTCACAATTCCAGGATCAACCGCGCCGGATCCTCCAGCCCCTCCTTGACCCGCACCAGGAAGGTCACGGCCTCCTTGCCGTCGACGACGCGGTGGTCGTAGCTCAAGGCGAGATACATCATCGGGCGGATCACCACCTGGCCGCCGCGGGCCACCGGCCGGTCCTCGATGCGATGCATGCCGAGGATCGCCGATTGCGGCGCGTTGAGGATGGGCGTCGAGATCAACGAGCCGTAGATGCCGCCATTGGTGATGGTGAAGGTGCCGCCCTGCATCTCGTCGATCTTGAGCTTGCCGTCGCGGGCCCGCTTGCCGAAATCGGCGATCGTCTTCTCGATGCCGGCGAGCGAGAGCTGATCGGCATCGCGCACCACAGGCACAACCAGACCCTTATCGGTGCCGACAGCAATGCCGATGTGGTAGTAGTTCTTGTAGACGAGGTCGTCGCCGTCGATCTCGGCGTTGACGGCCGGCAGCTCCTTCAAGGCCTGCACGCAGGCCTTCACGAAGAAGCCCATGAAGCCGAGCTTGACGCCATGGCGCTTCTCGAAGGCGTCCTTGTAGCGGCTGCGCAGCTTCATCACCTCCGACATGTCGACATCGTTGAAGGTCGTCAGCATGGCCGCTGTATTCTGGGCCTCTTTGAGGCGGCGCGCGATCGTCTGGCGCAGCTTCGTCATGCGCACCCGCTCCTCGCGAGAAGCATCGTCCGGCGGGGAAGGCGCCCGCATCTGGACAGGCATCGCGGGCGCGGGAGCGAGCACCGCCGAGCCGATCTGCAGCGGCGATGGCGCGCCGGCGGCGATGGCACCGAGCATATCGCCCTTGGTCACCCGCCCATCCTTGCCGGAGCCCACGACGCTCGCCGGATCGAAGCCGCTCTCCGCCGCGAGCCGCCCGACCGCCGGACCATTGCCGCTTGCCACGGCGGGAGTCCTGGGCAGGATCGCCGCAGGCTTGGGCGCGGCAGGCTTCGGCACGGCCTTGGCGGACGCGGGGGCAGGCGCCGCCGCCTTCTTCGGCTCCGGTGCCTTGGCGGGGGCCGCGGCCGCGCCATCGCTGATCGATCCGAGCACGGCGTTCACCGCGACCGTCTGACCCTCCTTGGCGAGCTGCTCGCCGAGCACGCCCGCGGCGGGAGCGTTGACTTCGAGCGTGACCTTGTCGGTCTCGAGCTCGAGGAGCGGCTCATCGACCATGACGGCATCGCCCGGCTGCTTGAACCAACGTCCGATCGTCGCTTCGGTGACGCTCTCGCCGAGCGTCGGAACGCGGATTTCGGTTGCCATGTCGATATGTCCTGAATTGTCTTGAGCAGCGCCGCCGCCGCCCTTAGATAGTCGGAGTGAGACGGGGACGAAACCCGCTCATGCAAGTTTCGCCCCAAGCCGCGCCAGAGAATCTCCGCTCAGCCGATACACCGTCCATTCGTCCTTGGCGATGGCGCCGAGCGAGCGGTAGAATCCGATCGAGGGCTCGTTCCAATCGAGCACCGACCATTCGAGCCGCGCCAGCCCCTCGGCGAGGCAGCGGCTCGCCAAGCTTTGCAGCAGGGCCTTGCCGATGCCATGGCCCCGCAGTTGCGGCCGCACGAACAGATCCTCGAGATAGATGCCGTGCCGGCCGCGAAAGGTCGAGAAATTGTAGAACCATAGATCGAAGCCCGCAGGCTCGCCGTTCCACTCGGCGATATCGGCGAAAATCCGCGGATTATCGCCGAACAGCGCATCGCCGATCATCTCCTGCCTCGCATCGACCTCATCGAGCAGCCGCTCGTATTGCGCGAGCTCGCGCACCAGGCTGAAGACCAGCTCTGTGTCGGACGAAATGGCGGGGCGTAGGGTGAGGGACACGGGATGACGTGGTGATGACTTCGAGGCGGGGTGCGGCGCCGGCAAGGCGCATCAACGCTTTGCCTTGTCAAGCCTGATGCGCGCCCGCGGCCGCCGGCGGCATGGCGCCGGTCATCATCGCCACGGCGTCGGACATCGAGCACGCGCGCGGATCGATGACGGTCAGCCTGCGGCCGAGCCGATGGATGTGGATGCGGTCGGCGACCTCGAACACATGCGGCATGTTGTGGCTGATGAGGACGATCGGCAAGCCGCGCCTCCTCACATCGAGGATCAGCTCGAGCACGCGGCGCGCTTCCTTGACGCCGAGCGCCGCTGTCGGCTCGTCCATGATGACGATCCGGCTCCCGAAGGCGGCGGCTCTCGCCACCGCGACCCCCTGCCTTTGGCCGCCGGACAGGGTTTCGACGGGCTGATTGACGTTTTGGATGGTCGACAAACCTAGCTCGGCGAGCGCTGCTCGCGCCCTGTTCCGCATCCTGGCCCGGTCGAGCGTGCGGAACAGAGTGCCGGCCAGGCCCGACAAGCGCAGCTCGCGGCCGAGAAAGAGGTTGTCGGCGATGCTGAGTGCCGGCGAGAGAGCGAGATTTTGATACACGGTCTCGATCCCGGCGGCGCGCGCATCCTGGGGCGAGCCGAAATGAATGACCTCGCCATCGAGGCGGATCTCGCCATGGTCGGGCACGATGGCACCCGTCAGCGCCTTGATGAGGCTTGTTTTGCCCGCGCCGTTGTCCCCGATCACCGCCAGGATCTCGCCGGGATAGAGGTCGAAATCGGCCTCGTCGAGCGCGGTCACGCGGCCATAGCGCTTGACAAGGCCTCGCGCCTGCAGGATCGGCTGCGGCACGGCGCTCACATCGAGAGCCTTCTGAGCGATTGATCGATGGCGACCGCCGCGATGCTGAGGAGGCCGACGGCAAAATCCTGCCAGAGCACGTCGACCCCGGAGAGCGCGAGGCCGTTGCGGAATACGCCGACGATCAAGGCGCCGAGCAGCGTGCCGATGATCGAGCCGCGCCCGCCGAAGAGGCTGGTGCCGCCGATGACGACGGCCGTGATCGAATCGAGATTGGCGGTCTGGCCGCTCTGCGGACTGACCGAGCCGATGCGCCCGATGAGCACCCAGCCGGCCATCGCACAGATCACGCCGCCCGTGACATAGACCGTGATCAGCATGCGGCCGGTCGGGATGCCGGCGAGCCGCGCCGATTCCACATCGTCGCCGACCGCATGGACGCGGCGGCCCCAGGCGGTCCAGTTCAGCACGTACCAGAAGAGCGCGAACAGCAAGATCATGAAGATCGAGCCGTTGGTGAAGCGCGCCCCGCCGATATCGACCGCCCATCCGAAGAATTGCAGCAGCGGCGCCGAAGTTTCGATGTCCTGCGAACGGATGGTCTCGCTATGCGAATACCAGAGGTTCAGCGCGAAGAAGATGTTCCAGGTGCCGAGCGTCACGATGAATGGCGGCAACCTGACCGCGCTAACGAGGAATCCGTTCACGAAACCTGCCGCGGCTCCCGTGGCGAGCCCGGCGCAGACCGCGAGCGGTGCCGGAACGCCTGCGAGCACGGCGAGCTTGCCCATGACCACGGAGCACAGAACCATGATGGCGCCGACCGACAGGTCGATGCCGGCGGTCAGGACCACGAGAGTTTGCGCGACCCCCACGCAGCCGATGACGGTGACCTGCTGCAGGATCAGGGACAGGTTGAAAGGCTGGAAGAAACGCGCGCCGACCAGCATCCCGAAGGTCAGGACGCTCAGCGCCAGCACCAGAGCCGGGATCGTCGAGGGATGACTGTGCAGCAGGTGCTGAAGGCGCCGTATGGGCGAGACGTCGTCAAGCTCGACGGGCTCGACGACGCCCTCCTCACTCCCAACTTCTCGTTCGCGGCCGGGGGTGCCGTCCCCGGCAATCGAAGTGTTCGTCATGCGACCCGCCAGCATGCGGCCCCGGACCGGAACGGCCGACCGAGGCCGCTTGGAGCTTACCGCGATTGCCCGGCCGGGTCAGCCCCAGCACTTCTTCAGGCCGTCCCGCGAGGTCGTCGAGGGAAGGCCCGGAACCGGCTTGTCGGTGATCAGCTCGACGCCCGTATCGAAGAAGTCGAGCCCTGGCGTCTTCGCCGGCTTCTTGCCGGATTTGGCGAACTCGGCGACCGCCTCGACGCCCTTCGAGGCCATGAGCAACGGGAACTGCATGGAGGTCGCGCCGATCACGCCGCTGCCGACATTCTTCACTCCGGGACAGCCGCCGTCGATGGACACGATCAACGTTCCCTTGTCCTTTCCCACGGCCTTCAACGCCTCATAGGCACCGGCCGCGGCAGGCTCGTTGATCGTGTAGACGAGGTTGATCTGCGGATCCTTCTGCAGGAGGTTCTCCATCGCCTTGCGGCCGCCCTCCTCGTTGCCGAGGGTGACGTCGTGGCCGACGACGCGCTTGTCGGTTTCGCTTCCGTCGACCTTGGGGTCCGGCACCGCGATGCCGAAGCCCTTCAGGAAGCCGGTATCGCGCAAGACATCGACCGTGATGTTGTTCTTGCTGAGGTCGAGCATGGCGATGCGCGCGGTCGCGGCCTTGTCGCCGAGCGTGCCCTTGGCCCAGGTGCCGATCAGCTCGCCGGCCTTGAAATTATCCGTGGCGAAGGTGGCGTCCGCGGCGTCCGCCGGGTTGAGCGGCGTATCGAGCGCGATCACCAGCAAGCCCGCATCGCGCGCCTTCTTGATGGAGGGCACGATCGCGGCCGAGTCGTTGGGCGTGATGAGAATTCCCTTTGCGCCCGCAGCGATCAGGCTTTCGATCGCCTCCACTTGAGACTGGTTGTCGCCGTCGACCTTGCCGGCGAAGGTCGAGAGCTTGAGGCCCAGCTCCTTTGCCTTGGCCTCGGCGCCCTCCTTCATCTTGACGAAGAACGGGTTGGTGTTCGTCTTGGTGATCAGGCCGACCGTGACCTGCTGCGCGCTCGCGGCGTTGATCGCGGCGCATGCGACGAGCACGGCGGCGGACGCAGCGAACAGTCGAGAAGTTTTGGCGAGCAGTCGAGAAGTTTGGGACATCATGCCTCCCTTGAGTTTCGTTGACGCGAGGATCGTCGATGCGCCTCGCAATTGGCCTTCGAGTGCCGGCCTTGACGGGCCGGATATCCGAAACACGATGATCCAAACACCGCCGATCCGTCCTGTCAATAAATAAATCCATCGGACTTATCTATTGACACAGCACCGGCTCGGTGTTGGTAATCAGCCCGATTTCGGCGATGGCGCCGCGGGATCGCGAATGCACGAATACGGTAGTGAGCCCACTCAGGAGGCCCCGGGCGCGGCAACGGGCCCGTTGCGCACCGTCGACCTCGATCGCGGCACCAACCAGAACGGGGTGCGGCTCTATAATGAGCGCCTCGTGCTCACGCTCATTCGCCGCCTAGGCCGGCTCCCGAAGGCCGAGATTGCAAGGCTCACGAGCCTCTCGGCCCAGACGGTGACTGGCATCGTGAACCGGCTCGAGCGCGATGCGTTACTGGTTCGCGGCGATCTGCAGCGGGGCCGCGTCGGCCAACCCTCGGTGCCGTTCACCCTCAATCCGGATGGGGCGCTCTCGCTCGGGCTCAAGATCGGCCGGCGCAGCTGCGACCTCTATCTCGTGGATTTCGCCGGCGCCGTCCGGGCGCGGCGCACCCACCTCTACACCTACCCGCTGCCGGAAGAGATCACGGCCTTCGTCCGCGAGGATCTCGCCGCCCTCACGCGCGACCTTCCCGAACCGCTGCTGGCGCGCATTGCCGGGCTCGGCATCGCAGCGCCGTTCGAGCTGTGGAACTGGGAAGCCGAGATCGGCGCGCCGCGCCAAGCCATGGACCGGTGGCGAAGCTTCGAGATTCAAACCGAGATCGCGCGCCTTTGCCCCTGGCCGGTCATATTGTGCAACGACGCGACGGCCGCTTGCGCCGCCGAGATGTTCTTTCGGCATGGCGGACGCCATCAAGACTTCATCTATTTCTTCGTCGGCTCCTTCGTCGGCGGGGGGGTCGTGCTCAAGGGCAGCCTGTTTCCGGGGCGCGGCGGCAATGCCGGCGCGGTCGGCTCGATGCCGATCGGAGCCCCGAACGGTCGAGGGGGGGTCACGAGCCTCCAGCTGATCCGTCGGGCCTCCCTTTACGTGCTGGAGCAGAAGCTGATCGCCGCGAAGCTCGATCCTTCGGCCATTTGGAGGACGCCGGAGGATTGGCCGGAATTCGGCGGGCCGCTCGATGAATGGATCGAGGAGGCCGCGGGCGGCCTGGCGCTGGCGGCGCTCGCCGCGACCTCCGTCATCGATTTCCAGGCCGTCATCATCGACGGCGCCTATCCGGCCGCCATACGCACCCGTGTGGCGCGGCGCACCGCGGAGCTGCTCGAACGCATGGACCGCCAGGGATTGTCGCCGGTGGTGGTCGAGGAAGGCTCGATCGGCCACGGAGCGCGCGCCATGGGCGGGGCCGCGCTGCCGATGCTCGCCAATTTCGCACCCGACCGCGAGGTGCTGTTCAAGGACCGGGCCTAGGGACCGGCCTACGGAGCGAACCAAAGGCCTCGAGGATTGCCGTGGCGCGGCCAAGAGGTCAGGCATCTTTCGGGCGGACGGCTCGGGTCGAGGGGCGAGTCCAGCCCAACGGCCTTTTCGGCATCGCCATGTGGAGCGAGCAGCGTTTCCCCACCGGCACGTATCGCTGCTCTGCCTTCGGCGTTCCCGAATCCCATACGATCGATCGGGGCTGACTATTCGTTTCAGCCGGTTCCTGAACCAAGCGACCGACGCGGGCGACTACCCTTGTGGAGGCACTTTTCGCGAGTGCCGACGCCGCAAGGGAGAAAGTCATGGCCGGATTGTACGAGGGGCTCGAGGAGGTTGCGTTCAAGCGCATCGCCGACGGCTACCTGTTCGTGTCGAACAATCCGTGGCTCATTGGCCCTCGACGCCGCTATTTCGTGAACGAGGCCCAGAAGGCGCTGATCGCCGAGTGCATCCGGCAGACGCTACGGCGCATCAAGCCGTTTGCGCTCGCCTCGGCGGTTCTCATTCCGCTCGTGCTCGTAGCTGCGGTCTTGTGGCTCGCCTGCGCGGGCTGCACGCTGAGCGTGACCACGGTTGATGCAGCCGGCGTATCCACCACTTACACCCAACCGATCGGTCCGACCGGTGCCACCGGCACCTTGGCCGGCGCCGCGGGCGCGACCGCAATCTTCAAGGTGAGCGGACCTCCCGGCAAGGACGCCACGGTCACCTTTACCGGCGTCGGTCCAACCGGCAAAGCCAGCGCTCCCTGCGTCGCCCAATTCGGCCCGGCTGGAGCAAAGATCAACTTCGCGGATGCGAGCGGCCACGTCGTCGGCAGCGCAACCTTGATTGGTCGAACAGGCTCGACACCCGGCGCCGTCATGCTTGATGCGATGCTCCTGACGTTCGGGATGTTCGTGCCCTACATCGCGCTGATGCACGCCTACAGCATGCGCAGGCTGCGGCCGCTGATCGCCGGCCTGCCGCGATCCGAGGAGCGGATCACCTTGCGGGAAGGAATCGAGGGCTTTGCCGCCAAAGCGTCATTCAAGCTGCTTGTCGTGATGGGGCTCGGCGCCGCGGCGGGATTTGTCGGGAATGCGATGAATTTGGCCGCCGCGATCCTGGAAAGTCGCCCGATCGCCAATCCGCCGATTATTTTGCTGGGGATGGCGGCAACCGGTCTGGCAACGACCTATGTCGCCTATCTCATAATCCTCAGGGCGAAGCTGAAGCGAAACGCCAATTGATCCGAGAGCGCACACTGCTGGGGTCGTGCGCGGTTGGGTTATGTGCACTTGGGTTGGCAGTCGGGCGTCATCAAGGTACCAAGCGTCCGATTTTATCCACCTCTCCGCAAGAAGACCTCCGCAAATTTGCTCTGAGCTGGTGCCAAACCCGTGGGCTTTCAAATTGTGCCATGGTCTCGCAAGGGGACGGACCTCACACCGGCACGATCGCGGTCGCCTCGATCTCGAGGAGGGCCGATTTCTCGACCAGGCGCTTCACCTCGACGACCGCCATGGCGGGGAAATGCCGGCCGAACGCTGCCCGATAGGCGTCGCCGAGCTGCCTCGGATGGGCGATATAGGCCTCGACATCCGTCACGTACCAGGTGAGGCGCACGAGGTGGCGCGGCTCGGCGCCGCCTTCCGCGAGGATGGCGCGGATATTGAGGAAGCAGCGCGCCGCCTGCGCCACGAAGCCTTCCGGAAACTGGCCCATCTGGTCCCAGCCGACGACGCCGCCGGTCAGCACCACCCTCCCCTGCGCGGCCATGCCGTTGGCGTAGCCCTTCGGACGCGGCCAGCCGGGCGGGTTGAGGCTGACCGGCTGAGCCTCCTCCTCCGGAACCAGGTTCGGGATGACGATCGGCTTGCGCGGCGGGCTCATCGCGCCGCTCCGGCTTCCGCCTTGGCGCGCTCGCGCAGCACGAAGCGCTGCACCTTGCCGGATTCGGTTCGCGGCAGGGCCTCGATGAAGGTGATGGAGCGCGGGCATTTGAAGGGCGCGATCTCGGCTTTCACATGCTCCTGCAACTGGCCGATCAGCGCCTCGTCCAGTTGTTGCCCGGGGCGGATCACCACATAGGCCTTCACGATCGTGGTCTCATGGGCGAGGTCCGGCGCGCCGACCACCGCGCATTCGAGCACCGCCGGGTGGCTGAGCAACGCGCTCTCCACCTCGGGTCCGGCGATATTGTAACCGGCCGAGACTATCATGTCGTCGGAGCGCGCCTGGTGCCAATAATAGCCGTCCTCGTCGAGGCGATAGGTGTCGCCGGTGAAGTTCCAGCCGTTGCGGACATAGGCCTTCTGGCGCGGATCGGCGAGGTAGCGGCACCCGGTCGGGCCGCGCACCGCCAACAGGCCGACGGAGCCGCGCGGCAAGTCGCGGCCTTGCTCGTCGACGATCTTCGCCTCATAGCCCGGCACTGGAATGCCGGTCGATCCTGGCTTGGTCTTGCCGGTCGGCGCACCGATGAAGATGTGCAGCATCTCGGTCGAGCCGATGCCGTCGAGGATTTCGATGCCGGTCGCCTTGTACCAGGCCTCCCAGGTGGCCTTGGGCAGGGCTTCGCCCGCGGAGACGCAAACGCGCAGGCTGGCGAGGTCGCCAGGCTGGGCCCTGGCGAGCAAGGCCCGATAGGCGATGGGCGCGGTGAACAGGACCGTCGGCTTCAGCGTGCGGATCGCCTCGATCAGTCTGTCGGGCTGGGCCTGCTCGAGGAGGATCGAGGCGGCGCCGACCCGCAGCGAGAACAAGGCTCCGCCGCCGAGGCCGAAAGTGAAGGCGAGCGGCGGCGAGCCGATGAACACGTCGTCGGCGCGCGGCTCGAGCACATATTTTCCATAGGTGTCGCAAGTGGCGACGAGGTCGCGATGATTGTGCATCGCGCCCTTGGGCACACCGGTCGTGCCCGAGGTGAAGGCGATCAGGCAGATGTCCTCGGCGGCGGTCGGGCAGGCGGCGAATTCGGGCGAGGCCTTCTCGACGCGCCGCATCAGGTCGGCGCTCGACGGGCCGCCCATGGGCAGGATCGTGTCGAGGCCGGGCGTTGCGAGTCTCGCCTTCTCCAGTTCCTCCATGATGCGGTGATCGCAAAGCGCCAAGGCCACCTTCGCCTTGTCGCTCATGAAGGCGAGCTCCTTGGCGCGCAGCAGCGGCATCGAGGTCACGGCGACGCCGCCGGCCTTCATCACCGCGAAGAGGGCCGCCGCCATCAGCGGGTTGTTCGGCGAGCGCAAGAGGACGCGGCCGCCCGGCACCAGCCCGTACTCCGTCACCAGCACATTGGCGATGCGGTTCACGAGTGCCGCGAACTCGGCATAGCTCAAGCTCCTGTCGAGCGAGCGGAAACAGGGCTGCGCGCCATGCCCCTTGCCGAGCCAGCTATCGACGAGTTCGGCGACGCAGTTCAGCCGATCGGGATAGCGCAGCTCCGGCAAGGTGAAGATGAAGTCCGGCATGTCCTCGGGCGGCGGCAAATGATCCTTCGCGAAATGGTCGATATGGGCCGTGTAAGCCGCGGTCGTGATGGTCATATCGCCCGTCCCTCCTTGCCGACGCGCGCCGCGAGCGCGGCGCGCGCGATGACGATCTTCTGCACCTCGCTCGCGCCTTCATAGATGCGCAGCGCCCTGATCTCGCGATAGAGCTCCTCGACCTTGACGCCGCTCCTGACGCCCTCGCCGCCGAACATCTGCACGGCCTTGTCGATGACGCGCTGCGCCGCCTCGGTCGCCACGAGCTTGGCCAAGGCAGCCTCCTTGGTGACGCGCTCGGCGCCCTGGTCCTTCACCCAGGCGGCGCGATAGACGAGCAGCGCCGAGGCCTCGACATCGGCGACCATCTCGGCGAGCGCGCCTTGCGTGAGCTGCAGGTCGGCGAGCGTCGCGCCGAACATCTTGCGGGTGGCGGCGCGCTCGAGCGCTTCCGAGAGCGCCCGGCGCGCGAAGCCGAGCGCCGCCGCGCCGACCGTCGAGCGGAACACGTCGAGCGTCGCCATCGCAACCTTGAAGCCTTCGCCAGGACCGCCGATGCGGTTGCCGACCGGCACGCGGCACCCCTCGAAGGACAGAGTGGCGAGCGGATGCGGCGCTATCGTCTCGAGGCGCTCGGCGATCGTGAAGCCGGGCGCGCCAGCCTCGACCATGACGGCCGAAAGCCCCCTCGCGCCAGGAGCCTCGCCGGTGCGGCAGAAGACGACGTAATGGTCCGCGATGCCGCCATTCGAGATCCAGGTCTTGACGCCGTCGAGCCGCAGATGGGCGTTGCCGTCGGGGACCGCCGATGTCGTCATCGCGGCGGGGTCCGAGCCTGCCTCGGGCTCAGACAGCGCGAAGGCTGCGATGCGCTCGCCGCCCGCCACGCCAGGCAGCCAGCGCTGCTTCTGCTCCGCCGTGCCGAACAGCGACACCGGCCCCATGCCGAGGCCTTGCATGGCGAAGGCGAAATCGGCGAGCCCTGCGGTGGCGGCGAGCGTCTCGCGCGCCAGACACAGCGTGCGCACATCGAGCGAGGGCGCCTCCCCGCCATAAGGCGCGACCACCGCATGGCGCAGGAAGCCGGCTTCTCCGAGCGCCCGCACCAGTCGCCGGCAAGAGGCGTCGACATCGTGATGATCGACGAGCCCCGCGACCGTGCCCGCCGCGAAATCGGCGATCTCCGCGGCGAAGCGCCGATGGCGCTCCTCGAAGAAAGGCAGGCGCAAGAAGGCTCGGTCGAGCAAGGCCTGGTCGCTCATCAATTGCCCTCGAACACCGGCTTCTCCTTCTTGGCGAAGGCGCGAAAGGCGCGGCGGAAATCCTCGGTCTGCATGCACAGCGCCTGCGCCACCGCCTCGGCCTCGACGGCCGCCTCGATCGACATCGCCCATTCCATATCGAGCATGCGCTTGGTCATGGCGTTGCCGAAATTCGGGCCGTCGGCGAGCGCCTTCGCGAGCTTCGCGGCCTCATCGAGCAGGGCTTCGGGCGCGCAAAGGCGGTTGAAGAAGCCCCAGCGCTCCGCCTCCTCGCCCGGCATGGCGCGGCCGGTGAACAAAAGCTCGGACGCCCTGCCCTGCCCCACGATGCGCGGCAGGATGGCGCAGGCGCCCATATCGCAGCCGGCAAGCCCGACCCGGTTGAACAGGAAGGCGACTTTCGCCCGCGCCGTGCCGAGCCGAATGTCGCTCGCCATGGCGACGATGGCGCCGGCCCCGGCGCAGATGCCGTCGACCGCCGCGACGATCGGCTGCGGCGCCGCGCGCATTGCCTTGACGAGCTCGCCCGTCATGCGCGTGAAACCGAGAAGCCCCTTGGTGTCGAGCTTGGTCAAGGGGCCGATGATCTCGTGCACGTCCCCGCCGGAGGAAAAATTCCCGCCCTCCCCGGTGACGACGATGGCCTTCACGCCGTCATCATGCGCGGCCGTCCGAAACAGCGCGGAAAGCTCGGCGTAGCTGTCGAAGGTCAAAGGGTTCTTGCGCTCCGGCCGGTTCAGGCTCAGCGTCGCGACCTTGCCGGCGACGGCGAACTTGAAATGCCGCGCGGCGTAGCGCGCGAGCGGCGGCTCGACGACGGGGAAGGGTCTCATCGGCCTTCGCCCCGCGCCTTCTCGCGCCATATCGCCTCGCGCGCCGACAGCTTGGTCTTGCTCAAGAGCGCCATCATCTTCGCGATCTCATCCTCGTCGAGGCCGGCGAACAGGGCGGCGAGCCATTCGCCATGGGCCGTCGCCATGCGCTGAAATATCTGCCGCCCCTTCGGCGTCAGGCGCACCACTTGCGCACGCCGGTCGTTGGGCGCCGGACGCCGGTCGACCAATCCTTCCGCCACCAGGCGCTCGACGAGGCCGGTCACATTGCCGTTGGTCACCATCATGCGTTTCGAGACTTCGTTCAGCGTCATGCCGCCATGGGCGCGTTCGAGCTGCGCCATCAGGTCGAAGCGCGGCAAGGTCGTGCCGAATCCCTGGCGCAGCCGTCGGCGGATCTCGCTCTCGATCAAGGTCGTGCAGGTGAGCAGCCGCAGCCACAGGCGCAACTCGGCCTCGTGCCCATCCTCATGCTCATGCGCCTTGGTCTCGGCGTCGAGCGGGTAATGCACCAAGGCCGTCATGCCACGCTCTCTCCCCCGTCTATGGCGATCGCCTGGCCATTGACCGAGGCCGCCGCTTCCGACGCTAGCCAGACGGCGGCGGCGGCCACCTCTTGCGGCCGCACGAGGCGACGCTGTGGATTGACGGCAACGAACTGGGCCAGCACATCCGCTGGCGCGCCGCCGGTCTTGGCGCTGATGCGCGCGACGCTCGCGCGCACGAGATCGGTGTCCGCATAGCCGGGGCAGAGCGCGTTGACGGTCACGCCGGATCTCGCGGTTTCGAGCGCCAGCGCCCTGGTGAAGCCGATGACGGCGTGCTTTGCCGCCACATAGGCCGTGACATAGGCATACCCCTTGAGGCCGGCGGTCGAGGCGACATTGATGACGCGGCCGAAACCCCGCTCCGCCATGCCGGGCAGCACGGCGCGCGTCATGCGCACCGCGCCCATGAGATTGAGGTCGAGCTGGCGCTCGAAGGCGGCGTCGTCGAGCCGCGCGAACGGCCCCGTCTCGACCCCGCCCGCATTGTTGACGAGGATATCGATCGGTTGACGCCGCGCGGCCTCTGCGGCCGCCGCTCGAACCGAAGCCTCGTCCGTGACATCGGCGACGATGGCGGCCAGCGCCTCTCCGCGCGTCACCGCCGCCTCGAGCGCCGCAAGGTCGCGCCCGGCGATGCTCACCGCGATGCCCGCGGCCGAGAGCGCGGCCGCGATCGAAAGGCCGATGCCCTTGCCGCCCCCAGTCACCAGCGCATGTCTGCTCAACGCGCCATCCATCCCGATCTCCGATATTTGAAACCTAAAATATCGAGTGGTTGGGCCGGCAACAAGTGGCGGGCCGGCCGGCAGCGGTGCAAAAACGCCGCGCACGCACTATCTGTGGTTCGAGGCGGGAGGGGCCGCTCGGGATTGGGCTCCCGCAAACGCTATTGACCGGCGCAGAGGCCCGGCCTACCACCACGCCGCCGGAGCGCGTAGCTCAGCCGGTAGAGCAACTGACTTTTAATCAGTAGGTCCCGGGTTCGAGCCCCGGCGCGCTCACCAGCAAAATCAATTACAGTGCCTGGATGGCCCTTCGACTTCGATCCCTCGCGCAAGACATATTGACCCGGATGATCGCCACTCGCCTCAGCGTGGCGGCAAACCCTCGTAGATCGGCAACCCTTCTTGGATGCAGTTGAACGCCTGCCTGTCGCTGGCGTTGATCGCCATCTGGCACTCGCCGTATTGGGTCGGATCATCGAGCGTTCCGGCCTTGAGGACGATGGCGTTTAGGCCGGGGCGACGCGTAATGAGCTGCGTGCCGCAATCGCCGCAGAATTCTCGCGTGACCGCGCGTTCGAGATCGTCGCGTTTGAACTGGCGAGGCTCGCCCTTCGTGTACCGAAAACCGTCGACCGGCATCAGCAAGAACATGTTCGCCGCGCCGCCGGAAAAATACTGGCAAGGACGACAATGACATTGCGCCCTCAGCATCGGCTTTCCCGCCGCTTCATAGCGAACCTTGCCGCAGTAGCAACCACCTTCCAGCGTCATGTTCGCCTCCTACCCGCACGCCGACCGGCGCGATCTCGGACACCGCCCCACCGCGACCGACCCGTTATAGATTGAGCCCCTCGCCGGGGCCAGTCGGTCCGGCTCTCGCATCGGCGACCGCTATACTGACCCTCCTCCGAGCCCTGCACCGGCCGCGCGCTTGCTGAAGGCTAAGGCGCTGCGCCCCCGGCGCAATTCCCTGCATTCCGCAGCAAGCCCTGACGCGCATTGCTTTTGATCAGTAGGTCCCGGGTTCGAGCCCCGGCGCGCTCACCAACAAAATCAACGACTTGGAACGGAGGATCGTTCATAATACTCGACAGGCCGCGCCTATCCAGCGAAGTATTGATCATGACAGTGAGGTATTCGCATCGTCCATGAGCTTCATTGCCGAATCGGCGGATGACAGCGATGCGGGCTTCGATCCGCGGATGCTGGAAAAGCCCGAATCGCTCGTCCGCGAGGCCAGGAAGGCGGATCGATTGAGGGGGGAGCCGCCGAAGGCCTGATGGAGGCCTTCGGCGATTGGGTGATCTCAGTCGTCGTCTCCGTAACATGCATCGGGATGCCAGTAGCAATAGCCGTAGCCGTAGCCGCCGTAGCTGCGGAAGCCCCAACCATGGCCGAAGCCATGGCCAAAGCCATGCCCGAAGCCGCCGCCGAAGCCATGGCCGCCGAAGCCAAACCCATGCGCCTGAGCGGGCGCCGTTGTGGCGATCGTGGTCGCGGTGAGCGCCCCGACGGCGAGCGTCGCGGCAACGAGGGCGGATTTGAGATTGATCGTGCGCATGAGATGATTTCCTTTTTCCATGAGGACCGGATCGGTCCAACCCTTGGTCGCGGCGACATCGGCCGAGGTTCACGCCGCGCGGCGCTTTTGTGCGTCGATGCGCACGAAAAAGCCCCGCGCTCCTTCCAGGAGGCGGGGCGGTTGCGGCGCATCAATTTCAAACTCTCGCCGCCGGCCGCGTTCATCGAGACAAGGCGCGGAACCCATCCAGGAAACCAGCCTCTTCCGCCGACGCTAACCCCCGCCGCGAACCATGTGGAAGCTGCAGTCGTCGGTTCCCATGTGATGGACCGCCCCGGCGACAGCGGATCCATCGAACCGGCCGTTCAGCACGAGAATCGATTTCCAGTCCGCCGGGTGAAGTACGAGCGTGATGCTGTTGTCGCTGCGCCGCGACTTTACGGGTGGCCCGTAACCGGTCGAATCGGGTTTAAGCTCCGACCGCAGTCGGTCGTTCACCGCAGAGCCGCTCAACGATCCGTCGGCCGCCTCGAAGAGAATGAGGACGTTTCCCCACAGCTCATTTCCCGGCAGCCATTTGTCGCAGGTCGAGGTGAGCCGCCAAGCCCCTTGAATGGGGCTTATCGCTGGAGGCGATGGCGATGGCAGCGGCGGCGGGGGTCGCGGCGCGCCCGACCGCGGCGGCGCGAGAGGTTCCGCCACGCTGCCATCCTTGATCCCTGGAATGCAGCACCCATTGGGGCGTGGGTCGGGGATGGCCGTCTTCAGCCAGCATCGTGCGTTTGGGCCCTGGATGCGCGGTTTGACGTAGGTAAATGCCCGGCATCGGCCATCCTTCTCGCAGGCTGCTCTACAGGGCGCCGGATCGGGCGCCGGCAAGTCGAAATTCTGATAGTCCATGCCCGGCCGGTCGATCCCGACTTCAAGGGCGTCCGCCGCGAGCATGAGGAGCGGCGAGGCCTCGGGGGGCGGGCGGGCGGAACGCAGCGCGAAGATCGTAGGGCGCTGCGCGACGCTCGAGAAGCTTGTCGCGCGTGCTTCGCCAGGCTGGAGTCCGCCGTATTGCGCCCCTGCTGGATCGATCGACAACCACAAGGCGGCGCCCACGGCCGCCCACCGAAGGCCCCTGCACGAGCGCCGCGTCCGGCTGCCGGGGTTTATTTGGATCATAGCGAACCATATTGGCTATGAGTGCCTCGGTCTCTAGCCATGGTCTCAGCAAGGCCGCCCGAGCGCAAAGCTGTGGAGGCCGCTAAGCCATAACGCCCGCCTACTGGCTTCCTGGCGGCCCATCTTGTTGACGAGAATGAACGATGACCGGACCGGCACGATCGCGGGTGATCAGCTCCGTGCATTCGTCGAGCGGATCGAAGAGGAAATCAAAGAGCTGACCGAACCTGGGGAAAGCGATATATCCGTCGGGCGTTTTCGGAAAACATCGACGCGCGTTCGCTCTCGCTGAAGTGCGCGGTGATACTGTCATAGCCCGAGAAAATTGTCTCGAAATCAGCTACGAGTCCATCGACCGGAAAATTACTGGCGAACATGCAGCGGTCCGTACCGAAGATTTCGACCGCATCGAGAACGATTCTCCGGTTGCTTTCGGCCGTCCATGGCATATCGGGCACCCCGAGACCCGAAATCTTGACGAAGGTGTTGGGCGCGCCAGCGAGCGCCTCAAGGCCCTTTCGCCAACCGGCCAGGCCTTCCGGACTGCGGTCGGCGGGTAGTCCCGTATGGTTGAGAATGATCGGCACGCCGCCGAAATCATCTGCCAGTTTCCTAGCCTCTGCCAATTGCCACCAGGGTACTTGCAGGTCGAAGCTCAGTTCATGGCGCTCGAGCAACGCGTAGCCTCGCCGCCAAGCCGGGTCGCTCATCGAGCCGAGGTTATCGGTGGTCACCGCACCGGGGTTTGACGCCGCCGCCGGCTTGTGCCGCACTCCGCGCACCAGCGGATGGCGGCCGTGACTGGCAAGGACCGCTTCAACATCGGCACGGTCGAGCCAAGCTTGGGCCACCATGACGCTGGGCAGGCCGGCGCACGCTGCGAGATCTCGCACCCATTCGGTCTCGCCGACCGGATCGTCCGGATTCCACTCGGTCTCGACGAATACGGTTCCCTCGACCTCGAAGCGCGCGGTATCGCGGCGGTAGTCCTCCGGGAGATAGTTGCGCTTGAGCGCCGAATAGTCGCCATAGCGAAACCGTATCGGAGGTTCGTCGCACAGCCAAGGCAGGTAATTGGCTTGCAGGTCCCAGAAATGCTGGTGAGCGTCAATGATGCGCACGCGACGTTTCGAATCCCGAGTTTCGCACCGAACCAGATGCGGCACCGCAAGCGGCCATTCGGCCGGTTCATCCGCCGCTTCTCCGGTCCGAGACTCCCTTGCACACCGATCAAAACTCTGCAAATCCGTAATTACAAATCACAGAATGGGGAACGAAATGCGTTGGACGAGGCTCGCGGCTGGGCATGCCACCGGCGTGACGGTGTGGGAAGGGCTCGAGCTTCAACTCGCCGCGGAGGGCGGGTATGCCAATCCATATACGGACGTCGAAGCCTGGGTCGATCTGGAGGGTCCGGCCTTCAAGAAGCGCGTCTACGGCTTCTGGGATGGAGGTGCGACATTCAAGGTCCGAATGACCGCGGTCACGCCGGGCCAATGGCGCTGGACCAGCGGCAGCAATCAGAACGACAAGGGCCTCAATTCCGTCAGCGGTAGCTTTGTCGCCGAAGCCGCCGGTACGGCCGTACTCGGCGCCTATCCCAACCTGCACGGCATGATCGGCATCACGCCTGACCGGCGCGGGCTGCAATATGCGGACGGCACGCCGTTTTTTCTGCTTGCCGACACGTGGTGGTCGCTACCCACTTTCAGGTTTCCGTTGCCGACGGGCGAGCCGCGCCATGCGATCGGGCCGGATGCCGACCTGCGCGACTATCTCGAGTATCGCGGCAAGCAGGGCTTCAACAGTGTCGCCCTGTTGGCCGCCATGCCTGCCTGGGCCACCGACGGGCATCCCTCCACGCTATACGACGAGGACGGCACGCTGCTGCGCAACGCCTGGAAGGCGCCGCGCAGCGAATCGGCGATGAACATGCACAATGAGGGCGGGCGACCATTTCTGTTCCCAGGCAAGGTGCCGGGATTTGCCGATGTGGTGCCCGACTACGACCGGATCAATCCGGAGTTCTTCAAGGTGCTCGACACCAAGATGGACATCGCCTGGGACCTCGCTTTCGTGCCTTTCCTGGAGGTGGCGCGGCGCGATACCGGTCCGGCCTGGCAGAAATACCACGATTGGCCGAGCTCCTATGTCCGCTTCATCCACTATGTGTTCACGCGCTACCAGGCGCATAACGCCATCTTCAGCCCGATCCACTACGATTCCTATATGATGACGATCCCGGCGCAGGACTATAACGAAGCGTGCAACGCCGTCGTCGATCGCTACGGGCATCCGCCCTTCGGCACGCTGCTCAGCGCCAATGCCAACCCCTCGACACTGGCCAATTTCGGCGAAGAGGGTCGTTGGCTCGACGTGCACCAGACCGGCAATACCCGCGAGCACCATTCGTACTGGTGGATGGCCGAGATGTATCATGCAGAACCGATCAAGCCGGCCTTCGCCGGTGAGCCGTATTATTCGGGCCTGTATGCGCTGGGCACGCCCTACACACTCGGTCGAGAGGGCAATACGCCCAAGGACGATGCCTATGTCCGCTCCGGCATGTATGGCAGCCTGCTGCAGGGCGGCTACGCCGGATACATCTACGGCGCGGAGGGCGTCTGGCAGTCCGCGGTCGAGGAGGGATCGCGCGTCTTCATGTGGGACGCGTTCCAGTGGAGCTCGGCCAGGACCGTCAGGCACCTCAAGACCTTCGCCCTGGTGCGGGGCGCCGATTACCGCACGCTCATTCCTTGCGCGGAGGCGTTGACGCCGAGCCGCAATGCGCCGGACCTTGCCTATGAGGGCTGGTGCTATGCGGCCGGCGCGCCCGATAAGAGCTGGTACCTCATCTATTTCGAAGAGGCCTGCGCCGAAACCGTCAAGCTGCGCGGCGCCACTGGCCATGCCAGGTACCGTCCGGCCTGGTTCGATCCGCGGAGCGGGGAATGGCAGACGCCGGGCGAAGTCGTGACCGTCGCCATCGACACGATGCTGAAGCTCCCGGCGCGTCCTGATGGTCGTGACTGGGGCCTGCTGCTCGAACGCGTCGACGACTGAGTGAACATGGCAAGGGACCGGCGATCAGCCCGCGCCCTCTCCGACCGTGCCGGCATGTGCGCGCGGCTTGCGGGCCGGCCGTGAGGCCGGTTGCCGCATGCGCCCCGCTTCGGCCTCGACGAATTGCTTGACGCGCTCCCAACCGCCCGCCATGTGGGCAACGAGAATGGCCGCCAGCGCATCCGGGTCGCGACGCCGTAGCGCGTCGAGAATGAGCTCATGCTCCACCATGGCGTCGTGCCAGCTTTCCTGCCGGTTGGTACAGGCATAGCGGATTCGGCGCATCCGTCCGAGGAGCGTGGCGTGAAGGCTCGACAGCACGCTGTTGCCGCTGGCTTCGACGATGGCGCGGTGGATCGCCTGATTGGCTTCGAAGTAGGAACGGCGGCGGCCTTCGCTGTAAGCGGCGACCATCTCGGCGTGAAGCTTGGCGATCCGGCGAATGGCCGCATCGGAGGCATGGCGGCAGGCGAGACGTCCCGCGGCGGCCTCGAGCTCGCCGGTGACAAACAGTATTTCTCGGGCTTCACGCGATTCGACGAATTTGACGATGGCGCCTTGCCGCGGGGAGACCTCGACCAAACCCTCGGCAGCCAGCACCTTGAGGGCCTCGCGCACGGGCGTGCGCGACACATGCAGGGCGGCCGAGATCTCCATCTCGGGGATGACGTCGCCGGGCCGCCAGGCGCCTTCGACGACAAGTTCGCGCGTCCGCCACAGAACTTCTTCGTGTAGCGATACGCGTTTTATCGGCTGCATCCCGGCTCCTTTCAAGTGCAACGCGAACCGCCGCCCGGATTGGCCATGGGTGGCCTAGATACGCCGCTCAATGGCCCGTCGTCGTACTCCGGTCAAACACCCCAAATGGCAAGGCCGCTACCCGGGTCGAAGAAATGCAGACGCTCGCAATCCACTGTAACCTTAACGGAAGTGCCGGTTCGCGCCTCCGACTTGGCGTCGAACCGGGCGATACAGGCGCTCGACTTGCCACCGTCGAGGCTCTTGGAAATGTCGGAGAGCGTGTCGGGATCGATGATCTCGGCGACCGCGGCGTCGAGATTGAAGTGGATGATGTTGTCCGAGCCTAGCGCTTCGCTCAGATAGACATCGGCATCGAGCGTCTGGCCGGGCGGATGGTCGGGCTTGAGCCGCGCGTCCTCCATATCTTCCGGACGGATGCCGACAATGACATCCTGCCCGGCACGGCTGCGCAGCGCCGGACGGTGTTCGAATACGACCGCCGGCACATGGAGGGTGCGGGAACCCAGGATCAGGGTTGTTCCCCCTCCCTCGATAGCGCCCAGCTTTGCGTGATAGAGGTTCATGGCGGGAGAACCGATGAACGCGGCAACGAAAGTGTTGGCCGGCCGGCTGTAGATGGCGCTTGGCGTATCGACCTGCTGCAGCACGCCCGCCTTCATCAGCGCCACGCGGTCGCCCATGGTCATGGCCTCGACCTGATCGTGGGTGACGTAGATGGTGGTGACGTTCAGGCGATCCTGGATGCGGGCGATCTCCGAGCGCATCTGCACGCGCAGCTTGGCATCGAGATTGGACAGCGGCTCGTCCATCAGGAAGACGGCCGGCTCGCGGATGATCGCCCGGCCCATGGCGACGCGCTGGCGCTGGCCGCCGGAGAGCTGGCCGGGGCGACGCTTGAGATAGGGCTCCAGTTGCAGAATGCGCGCCACTTCCCGCACGCGCCGGTCGATCTCTTGCCTCGGGCGCTTGGCGATCTGCAGTGCGAAGCCGATGTTGTCGTAGACGCTCATATGCGGGTAGAGCGCATAGTTCTGGAACACCATGGCGATGTCGCGGTCCTTGGCGTGGAAGTCGTTCACGACTTCGTCGCCGATACGCACCTCGCCGCCACTGATCTCCTCCAGCCCGGCGATCATCCGGAGCGCCGTGGATTTGCCGCAGCCGGACGGGCCGACGAGGACCAGAAACTCGCCGTCGGCGATATCGAGATCGAGCTGATTGACGGCCGTGATGCGGCCGTCGCCATAATGCTTGGTCAGCTTGTCGAGAACGACCTTGGCCACGTAGATGCTCCGAAACGCTTATTTGAACCCTTGCGTCGCCACGCCCTGCACCAGGTAGCGCTGGGCGGCGATGAAGAAGCCGAGCACCGGACCGATGGCCAGCGTCACCATGGCGAACATGCCGCCGAAGGACGACTGCCCGCCGCCGGCATCCACGAACATGCGCAGCGCCAGCGGAACCGTCATCTTGTCCAGGCCGGACAGATAAATGAGCTGTCCGAGAAAGTCGTTGTAAGTGTTGATGAACGTGAAGATCGACGTGGTGACAATGGCCGGCACGCAGAGCGGAAGGATGATGCGGGTGAAGCACTGCCAATAGGAGGCGCCGTCGAGCATCGCCGCCTGTTCGAGCTCGCGCGGCAGAGTGCGCATGAACTGCACCATCAGAAAGACGTAGAATGCATCGGTGGCGAGGAACTTCGGTACGACGAGCGGCAGGATGGTGTTCACCCAGCCGACCCGGACGAAGGCGATATATTGCGGGATCAGCTGCGCGTGGATGGGCAGCATGATCGAGCCTATCATGATAGCGAACCAGAATCCCTTCCAACGGAAGTTGAGCCGCGCGAAGGCATAGCCGGCGAGAGTGCAGGCGACGAGATTGCCGATCACCGCCAGCCCGCAAATAACGAAGGAATTGATGAAGAACGTCGCGAAGGTGTAATTGCCGAAGAAGTTCCAGCCGGTGACGAAATTCTCGAGCGTCCAGTGCCTGGGGATGACCCCCAAATTGGCGAAGATCTCGCCTTGCGGCCGCAGCGACGACAAGACCATCCAGATCACCGGATAGATCATCGCGGCCGCGAGCAGGCAGAGGGCGGCATGCGTAAGCAACCGGCGCGCCCGCGACAACTTGCCGGACTTGCGGCGTACCTTGCGCCTTGCCGGAGTGGTCTCGATAAGCTCAGTCGTCGCCATAATAGACCCAGAATCGTGCGGACCAGAACAGGAGAGCGGTGAACAGCGCGATGACGATCAGCAGGATCCAGGCCATGGCGGAGGCATATCCCATGTCCAACTGCACAAAGGCGCGCTTATAGAGATAGAGCGTATAGAGCAGAGTGCTGTCCGCCGGCCCGCCGGTGCCGTTGGAAACGATGAAGGACTGCGTGAACGCCTGAAAAGACTGAATCGTCAGCAATATGACGTTGAAGAAGATGACTGGCGTGAGCAGCGGCAAGGTAATGCGCCGGAACCGGGTCCAGGCGGAGGCGCCGTCGATCGAGGCCGCCTCGTAGAGCGAGGGGGAAATCTGCCTGAGCGCGGCAAGGAAGATCACCATGGAGGCGCCGAAGGTCCAGAGGTGGAGCGCGACCAAGGTCCACGGCGCCGAATCGGGAGAGGCGATCCAGCTGCGGCCGGCGATCCCGAAGAGCTTGAGCAGATTGTTGAAAATCCCCCGCGAGCCGAAGACCTCGCGCCACAGCAGGCCGATGGCGACGCTGCCCCCGATCAGCGAGGGAAGATAGAAGATGGAGCGGTAGATGGTAAGACCCGACAGGCCGCGATTGAGCAAGGCGGCGACGGACAACGACACGACGAGGACCAGCGGCACGGACCAGCCGACATAGAAGAAGGTCACTCGCGCGGCCGCCCAGAACTGGGGATCCTCGGTGAACATCTCGACATAGTTGTCGAGCCCGATCCAACGTGGCGGACGCAACACATTGTAGCGCGTGAAGGAGAGGTAGAGGGAAACCAGCACAGGCCCGATAGTGACGGTGATGAGGCCGATGAACCAGGGCAGCAGAAAGAGATAGGCGGTGCGGTTCTCCAGTTGCGCGGGCGTCAATTTGGAACGTCTGGCGCGCGCGGCCGCCCGCCGCGTGTCGCCTGCGGGCAGCGTTCCGGCGGATCCGGCGGCCGAGGGTTCGTGCAAATTCGCCATCTCGCAGAAATCCCCCGGCGCGGGCGGCGGTGCTTGCGACAACCTGCGGCCGTGATGGTTTCGCATCAGCGGCCGCGACGCCAGGATGGCGCCGCGGCCATCATGCTCAGCGCATAACGCGCTTGATTTGGCTGAGCATCGCGTCGGCGGCCTGATCCGGCGTGGCGCGACCGAATGCCACCGACTCGTAAGCCGGCGTCAGGGCGCCGACTACGGCGGCATAACCGCCGGCAGGGAAATATGCCGACTTGGCCCGCGGGGCGACTTCCCTGAAGACCTCGATCAGCTGGCGCTGGCCGGGCGTGGCCTTGGGATCGCTTGCCTGCTGGTTCTGGAAGCGGTCGACGGCCACGACCCCGTTGTCGGACAGGTAGATCTGTGCGGCGCGTGGGTCCTCGAGGAAGAAGTTGGACCAGGCCGCGGCGATATTGACGCTGTTGGCGTCGCAATTGGCCCCGATGGCGAAGCCGTTCGAGCCGAAGTCGTCACCCGCGCCCGCGGGGCCGACCGGGTAGGTATGAATGATCAATTCCTCGCCGGGCTTCGCGGTGTTGAGAGTTTTCTGATGCGCATCGAGCTGATTGGCCGGCCGGGCATCGACAAGAATCCCGCCGTTGGCCAGAAGCGTGCCCTCGATGATGTTGTCCGGAATTTCGGTCATCAGATCGGCCGTTTCGGTGACGCCTTCCTGACGGAGCGCTTCCCAAAACTTGAAATAGGCGACGATGGTCCCCTTCGTCACGCCGACAGAGCCGTCAGGCTTGAAGAGCACCTCTCCCCGGCCTTGCACCCAGTTCGTGAAGCCATCCATCCTCCGGCCGAGATTGCCGGCCGCATAGGTCCCTTGCGGCAGTTTCTTGGCCAGTTTCCGGACGAAGGCGCCATAGTCGTCCCAGGTCCAATCATTGCCTGGTATCGACACGCCGGCCGCCGCGATCGCCGTCTTGTTCAGTAGCAGCCCGAAATAGAAAACGCCGCTCGGAATGAAATACAGTTTGCGGTCCGGTCCGCGTGCCGAGTCGATGACCGACTTCTCGACGCCCTCAATCTTGAGCTTGCCGCTCGCGACGAGATCGTCGAGCGGCAAGAGGATTGCCGGGTCGGCATACTGGTTGAGCCAGCGTGACTGCATGGTGATGGCGCATGGCTGGTTCCGGCTCGCCGACTGCACGGTGAGCTTGTCCCAATAGCTGTAGAATTCGCCCGGCTCGCGCGTGATGGTCACGCCGGGATGCTCGGCTTCGAACAGCTTTATGATTTCGTCGGTCTTCTGATTGCGGGTCGTCGCGCCCCACCAGGTGAAGCGGATGTTGCCGCGCAAGTCCTGGGCAAAGGCGTTGCCCGAGATCATCGTCGCCGAAATCAGACAGATAGCCAGCGCCGCGAATGCCGCGCGAGCTATCCGGCCGCGAATCGAAGGCTTGTTCATGGCTTCCTCCCCTATGATGGTTCATGGCTTGAGCCATGTTCGGCACAATCTATAATTACGCATTGCAGGATCGTTGACCATCTGGAATCGGCGGCTTTCCGTCGATTCCGTACCCGCTGCCAATTCTCGGCAGTTGATTTCACGTTGTCGTTGTGCGGCGGATTGGGCCTTTGAGAAGGCGAACTCTGTCGTGCGATTCTTCCCATGGGGGTGCGGTATGGGCAACTGTCCGACCCGCGCGTCAAAGGGGTTTGGCCAGCCAGCTGCCGGTGGCTGCCTGCGCACGCAGGATGCCCCGGGCGCGCTTGGCGATTTCGCGCGTCGCCTTGGTCAGCGACCGGCTTTCGCTGTAGGCGAGCGAGATGGTGCGCGTGATCGCCGGATTCTTGATGCGTGCGGTGACCAGCGGCGGATCGAGCGCGGTCTCGTGCAGGGCGGCCATCGACAGAATGGTCATGCCCATCTTGCGCTGCACCAACCGCTGGATTTGCGAGAAGGAGTCGATCTCGATGCGCGGCGCCCGGGCAATGCCGTTGCGGCGGGCGACATCGTCGAGCAACTGGCGCAGTCCGTGATGGCCGGTCGGCAGGATCAGGGGCACCCCGTCCAGTTTCTCCAGCGGCATCTCCCCTTTCTCGTCGATCAACGGCGCCAGGGCTGCTGCGCTGTCGGCGGCGAGGTAAAGTTCCTCCTCGAGCAGCGGTTCGAGCTGCACGCCGCTGATCGCCTTGTCGCCGAAGACGAGGCCGAGATCCAGCCGCCCCTCGCGCAGCCAATCGATGATATAGCCCGACATGGATTCGACGATGCGCAGCTTGACGTCGGGCAATTCGCCGAGCGCAGTCTCGACGAGCGGCACGCAGAGCACGGCGGCCAACGAGGTCGGCACGCCGAAATTGACGGTGCCGACGGCGGTATTGGCGTGCAGCCGCACGCTTTCGCGGGCGGTCTCGGCGGCATGCAGAATCTGCCGGGCATGGCTCAGGAGCTCCTGGCCCTCGCCGGTCAGCGCGACGCCCCGCGAGCGGCGTTCGAACAGCATCACGCCGAGCTCCTGCTCCAGGGCCTTGATGCGGATGCTCAATGACGGTTGGGCGATATGCAGCTGCTCGGACGCCGCTAGAATCGAGCCGCATTCGGCGATGACGACGAAATAGCGGAGATCGAGCAGATCCACAGGCGGTATCAATCGCGCCGTCGGTCGGCGACGGCCTGTTTCGCGCGATTCTTCTGCGCGATCACCGCGCCCCGCGCCAACATGGCCCGGGCCCGGTCGGCGACCGGCCGGTCAATCATCTTGTCGCGGAATGTCACGGCGCCTTTGCCTGACCTGAGTGCTTCCTCATAAGCTTCCACCAGTTCGGCCGCGAAGGCATGCTGTTCGGCGGTGGGGGCGAATTCCTCGTTGAGGATATCGATCTGGCTGGGATGGACGCAAAAGCCGCCGGCAAAGCCCAGCGCGCGCGAACGCCTGACGATGGCGCGGAAGGCCTCGCGATCGCTGAACTGCGCCACGCTGCCAAGGTAGCCGAGGGGCAGGATGCCAGCAGCGCGAGCATTGGCGACCAGCTGCATGTTCGGCGCGTAGAGGCCGTCGGGCTCCGGCTCCATGCCGAGGTCAAGCGCCAAATCCTCGGCGCCGATCGTGATGGCGACGACGCGTTCGGACGCGCGGGCGATCTCGGCCATGTTGAGGAGACCCTCGGCGGTCTCGATCATGACGATGATCCGGGTGTGACCGACAGGTAGGCCGCGCTCCCATTCGAGCTCGGAAGCGATCTCGCCGACGAAGCGCACGTAAGAGGCGTCGGGCACCTTGGGTAGATTCAGGGCGTGGATCGACGGACCGATCGCCGCTTCGATATCGGGCAGCGCCAAGCGCCAGGGCCGGTTGATCCTCACGGTGACATCGGCGCCGGTGGCGGCGAGCTGTCCGGCGATCGCAGCCACGGCGGCCCGTGCCTCGCTCTTACGATCGAGGGGAACCGAATCCTCAAGATCGATCTGGAAGGCGTCGGGATCGCGCCGCATGGCGCTGGCGACGAGTTTCTTGTTCGTGGCCGGCACGAACAGCATCGACCTCCAGACGGGCAGCGCCGGCGTCATTCGGCTGCCGCCTCGCGCCGTTCCCAGCCGATTTCGGCGAGGATTTCGGCGCTGTGTTCGCCGAGGCGTGGCGCGGGCCTGCGGAAGACGCCGGGCGTCGCCGACAGCCGCGGCACGATATTGTGCATCGGTATCGAGCCGAGCTCGGCATCAGGCAAATGGGTGATGACGCCCCGCTGGTTGACATAAGGGTCGGACAGGATGCTCGCGATATTGAGCACGGGCGCGACGGCGACGCCGGCACCTTCGAACAGCTCAAGATTGTGCGGTAGCGTGCGCCGGTGCACGAAGCCGCCGATGATGGTGTCGAGTTCGTCGCGATTGCGCACGCGCGCGTCGTTGGTGGCAAAGGACGGGTCAGTCTTCAGTTCCGGCCGGCCGATGGCATCAAAGATGCGCTCCGCCATCGACTGCATCGAGCCCGACAGCGCCAAGTATTCCCCATCCGCGCATTCGTAGACGTTGCGGGGTGCCGTGTGGCTGGCCTGATTGCCGGTACGGGGCGTCACCTGCCCGCTGACGTGAAAGCGTAGCACTTCGCTCGAGATCAGCGAGAAGATCGGCTCGAACAGCGACAAGTCGACGATCTGGCCGTGCCCGAGCCCTCGCTCGATCACGCGGATGGCGGCAAGGACAGCCGAGGAGCCATAGAGCCCGGCGACCATGTCGGCCATGGCCAGCGGCGGCAGCAGGGGCGGCCGGTCGTCCCACCCATTGAGCGACGCATAGCCGGACATGGCCTCGACCAGTGTGCCGAAGCCTGGCCTGTCGCGATAAGGGCCGGTCTGCCCCCAGCCGGAAATGCGCAGAATCACCAGGTCACGGTTGAGTTGATGCAGGAACTCCGGGGCGAAGCCCCATTCTTCCAGCGTCCCCGGCACGAAGTTCTCGACCAATACCTGGCTGACGGCGATGAGCCTCTCGAAAATCTGCCGCCCCTCGCCCTTGCGGATGTCGAGCGCGAGGCTGCGCTTGTTGCGCGAATAAACCTTCCAGTAGACGTCGGTGTCGTCGACGCGCCAGTGGCGCAAGTCATCGCCGCGTTCGGGGTGCTCGATCTTGATGACGTCGGCACCATAGTCGGCGAGCAGCAGCGTCGTCATATTGCCAGCCACCAGCCGCGACAGGTCGAGTACCCGTATGCCCTCCAGCGGTCCGGTGCGGCCGGCATCGAAATCATCGACGGTCGTCGTGCCGGTCATGCGAACTCGATCACCGGTTTGATCTCCTGAAACGCCTTCATCCGACCGAGCGCGGTATTGACCTCGTCGATGGTGAAGCGGTTGGAGATCATCTTTTCGAATGGGATGCGGCCCTGCCAGTGCTCGGCAAAGCGCAGCGCCTGCCAGTAGCTGCGGGCGTCGCCCGAGAAGGAGCCGACGAGCCGCAGGTTCTTCTTGACGAGGATCGAGGGCTTGATCGTGGTCTCCCCCTCGCCGAGCTGGCCGACGACGAGATAGCGCCCGCCGCGCCGAGCCATGGCGAGCCCTTCGTTGAAGGCGCCCGGATGGCCGGTGAATTCCATGACGATATCGGCGCCGCGTCCATCGGTGCAGCTCAGCACCTTGTCCAGCCGTTCTTCCGGGCCGGTGCGTTCGATCGATATGATGTCGGTGGCGCCGAACGCCTCGGCGAGATCGAGACGTGCGTCTGGCGCCCCGGCGATTATGACCCGCCGCGCTCCGGCCACCGAGGCCACCGCCGTGGCCAGGAGGCCGAGCGGGCCCGAGCCCTGCACCACGACCGTCTCATGCGGCTGAATCTCGCCGAGATTGGCGTAGGCGTTCATCACCGAGCGCAACGCGCAACTGCAGAGGCTCGCAACCGGGCTGGAAATGGCGTCGGGCACGCGGAAACGGCTGGATTGCGGCAGCACGTAGACATATTCGGAAAACCCGCCGAGCAGATAGGGCGGCTTCTCGATATTCTCGTACATGTAGGCTCGCCGATTCTCGCAGAGCGTGGGCTGGCGGGCGACCGTGCAGAAGAAGCACGAATTGCAGGCCGTATGGGTCCAGACGATGCGGTCGCCCTCGCGCAGCTTCCGCCCGGCACTTTCCTTTTCCGCGCCGGGGCCAAGTTTGGCGACGCGGCCGACCATCTCATGCCCGAGGATCACCGGCAGGTCGACGGTCAGCGCCAGCGATCCCTGCCAGAGGTGAACATCGGTGCCACAGATCGAGCAGGTCTCGGTCTTGACCAAGACGGCGCCAGGCTCGATCTCCGTCGGGACCGGCACCTGTTCGATGCGGACCGGCTCACCGAAGCTGCGCAGCACGGCGGCGCGGGAATGCGAAGGTATGGTAGCCATCGGCACATTGCCTCCCCTGCCATTTGCCGCCGGTCGGCAATCCACCGGGATCCATGCACCCGCCTCAATCTCTTCGCCGCGGATCGCCACGGGGTTGAGCGCCAGTATCGTTCGGGCTGAGCTATCGGACAAATAGTCAATGGCGAGGGGAGCTATATGGAACTGCGATAGACGTGATCCTTCCATTCGGGACGGGGGGTTCGGTGTCGGCTATGCGGGAGCCGATCACCGATCCGCGATGGCTGGGAGAAGGCCGTCGGGATCGGGGATGACCTTGCCTGCAATCGCACGCGCGACCAGTTCCCGGCCAACTCCCTAGCGGTCGCCCATGGTCAGCGCCAGAATCCTCATGCGGCCACTCTTACAATTTGTGCCTGCGGCGTTCCGGCGCTTCACGCGTGACAACAGCGAAACTTGTAATTACCAATTGCAGCCATGACAACAGGAAGAATGGCGACACCCGCCCCCGGCACGGAAAACCCCGTCGGATTTATCGGCCTTGGCATGATGGGCAGCGCAATGGCGGAAATGCTTTGCGCCGACGGCCATCGGCTGGTCGTATGGAACCGGGAACCCGAATTGCTGGCGCCATTTGCCGCCAGAGGTGTCGCAGTCGCGGCGAGTCCGGCCGATGTGGCCGCGTCATGCGATGTCGTCATGGTCTGCGTGCTCGACACCGAGGCCGTGCGCGAGGTGGTGCTCGGGCGCTACGGCGTCGTGGTCAATGGCGGCGCGGACAAGATTCTCGTGGATCATTCAACGGCGATACCGAATGAAACCGAAGCCATGGCGACCGAACTCCGCGCCCGCACCGGGATGGCATGGATCGACGCACCGGTCTCCGGCGGCCCCGGCTTTGCCCGGGAACGACGGCTGACGGTAATGGCGGGCGGGCCGGAGGACGCGATCGAGCGGGTCCGCCGTCTTCTCGTCAGCTATGCCGGAAACGTCACCCGTGTGGGAGAGACAGGAGCGGGACAGATGGCCAAGGTGATCAATCAGGCGATCAGCGGGGTGAGCTATGTCCTGATGGCCGAGGCGCTGCGGCTCGCCGAGGCGAGCGGCATCGATCCCGCACGCATTCCCGATTGCCTCGCAGGCGGCCATGCCGACAGCGCCATGTTGCGTTTCGCCTATCCCAAAATGCTGGCGCGCGCCTTCGATCCCCCTGCCAGCTTTGCCAGCCAGATGCTCAAGGACCTGAAGAACGTCGAGCAGGAGGCCGAGCGCCTCGCGCTCCACCTGCCGCTTGTCGCCACGGCCCGTGAGCGCTTTTCGCGCTATGTCGAGGCGGGCAACGCAAAGCGCGAAACCGCCTCGATTTACAACCTCTACCAGTCCGGCGCTTGAGCTGCCTGCCCGACCGCGATGTCCGTCCTGCCGCCGGGTTATAGCGATGGACTATAGATCGGCTTGCCAATCACTAGTTGATGGTCCGCAAGCTCCTGTGTCAGCGTGAAAATTGCGCGCAGCGTTGCAGTAGCCTCGTCCTGCCGCTCAACCGTCCGACACGCGCAAAGGGGTCGTCCCGATCCGTCAGCGCCAGAAAGAGCCAGCAGGAGGAAACCAGTGGCGATCAGCAAGGATACACTCGCAATCTTGAGGAACGTGCGCACGTCCGACGTGACCGACGCGCTCGATTCGCTCGGGTTCATGAATAGCTATGAGATGGATCCGCGCATCCGCCCCATATTCCCGGGCATCTCATTTGCCGGCATCGCTGCGACTGCCGAGTATCGCGTGGTCAACAGACCCATCCCGCGCCTGAGCTATGAGGAGTTCGACGAACGCCAGTACAAGAAGGGTCCCGACGGCAAGGGCGCGCCTGACGCGCTCTGGAAGGGCGGTCATCCGATGGGCGCTCCCAACGAGGTGCAGGTGATCGACACCCAGCTCAGCCGCTGTGGGCTGCTCGGCTCCAACAACGTGCTCAACGCCAAGATCAAAGGTACGGTCGGCTTCATTATCGACGGTGCCTGCCGCGACTCCGGCGAATGTATCGGCCAGAAGTCGCCGGTGTTCTGCGCCGTCCGCTCGATGCGGCACATGGCCGGTCGGCTGGAGCTTGCCTCATGTAATCAGCCGATCAATTGCGGCGGCGTGCTCGTCCACCCCGGCGACGGTATCGTCGCCGACGACGACGGCGTGATCGTCGTCCCGCAGGCCGAGGCGGAGGAAGCGGCGAGGCGCGCATGGATGGTGCAGGACAAGGACCGCCGCATGCGCCGCGCTTTCTACGAGAGCCTGGGCATGCCCTTCGACAAGACCGTCGAGCTCGAAGAGCGGCCCTGGTAAATGGCCGGCACCGCCAAATGAAAAGGGCGCCGTAGCTTCAAGGCAGGCCAGGCAGGGCGCGTGAGACCATCCCTCAAGGGCAGGAACGCCGAATCCCGCTAGAATCCTGGCATGTGTTGGCCGCGGGATCGCAGGTGCGGAAGCGGCTCGCGTAATAGGCCCGTCAGGCCGGGAACCGTATGATATTGGCGGGCGGCTGCATGGTGGGGAGGCTTATAGGTCGGCGGCGATGGCAAGCCGGGTGCAGGACCATTCGAGGTTGGCCGAGCGGTTTCTCGGTCTGCGCCTGAACCGAAAAGCCACGGCGCTCCTTTTTGAAGGCCGCAGCGCCCTCGCAGAGCACAAGGCCAAGGCTCCTGATTAACGTTAGCTCCTGATTAACGTTAATGCGCCGTCTGCGCAGCATGGCGTTCCACCAGCGGAGCGTGACGCCCGCGGCAAAGTCGGGCTTAGATGAATTGGCAGCTGCGTAGTGCTGCTTGCGCCTCGATCGCACCCCCCTCCCCAGCCCCCCTCGCGGTCGAGGCGCTTTCTTTTTGCCCGGGGTGGCGACGCGAAAGCGCGATCCTGATCGACCGAGGGGCATCGGCAAGAGGGGCGGGCGAACTGATGACCGATCGTTCGCCCCTCCGGCCAGGGCACCGACCTCCCCTCCCCGCGAAGATTTCGGTCAGCGTTTCACCGGCTCGAGACCGTGGCGCGCGAGGCTATCGCTCAAGGACAGGGATGGCGAATCCCGCTGGCATCTTGGCGAGTATTGGTCCCAGGATCGTAAGTCCGGAAGCGGCTCGCACAATAGGCCGACAGGCCGGGTACCGTATAATATTGGGGCGTCGGCTGCATGGTGGGAGGCGCATAGGCCGGCGGCGCCGGCAAGCCGGGGGCCGGACCGATCGAGGTCGGCCGGGCGGCTCCATATCCGGGCTGCGCCAGCACGCCCCGTACAATCGGCCCTGTCGAGATACCACGATGGCGCCGCACATAACGATGACGGGCTGCGTAGTGCCGGCTACTCGCGCCGCTCAGCTGGATCAGCCGATGACCGGTCCCGCCGAACCTGAGGCTCGCGACCTGAGCGGCCGACGGTGCCCCCGCTCCGATCGCCACCATGGCGCCGAAGGCGATCGCCGTCGCCGAGGCAGCTATGGACCTACGCATGATGGCCTCCTTCAAACACTTATTCGGAGATCCCGAGATCCCCATGTTGGAATAAATGGCGATTGCGTCGGATTGTTGCAGCCTGAGACGATCGGTATCGGATGCCTTTGCCTTTAATACCCCGCTTACCACGTTCGTCGGCTCGCCTTGATCGGCTGGCCGCAATGCCCGAATTTTCCCGCGGGCATTTGGACGAGGAGGATACCATGAGCGGACCAGGTGAGATCGTGGGCGATCAGCTGCGCGCTTTCGTCGAGCGCATCGAGCGGATCGAAGAGGAGATCAAGGGGCTGACCGAAGACCGGAAGGACATCTAAACCGAAGCCGAGGGCAGCGGCTTCGATGTCAAGATCCTTCGAGAGGTGATCCGGGTGCGCAAGCAGGACAAGAAGGAGCGCGACGAGAAGGTAACGCTCCTCGATGTCTACCTGCACGCGCTCGAAACATCGGCCCCGCTGGCGAAAGCCGCCTGATCGCCAGTTTGGCGCCTCATCGATAACTCTCGGGGCTGCGCCCGGTCGCGCAGCCTCGCTTGCGGTGCGATGTCGTTGCGCGAACCTCAATTTAGGGGCTCGGCTTCGCGGCGATCCCGCGGTGAGGCGAGCCGACCGGGAATAAGAGGGGATCCCGGCCGGCTCACAGCCCGTGAGTGGCGGAACAACTTCACCCTCTCGTGCTGCCCCAGCAATAGCGGTAGCGAATTACTCGCCGATTAGCCCAGACGGACAAATCGCAGTCCTCCTGGTAGCTTTCGTGAAATCATAGGCTCGAGCTTGCGCCACGATGACCGCCAGGCGCGCGGTTCCGATTGGCCGAACTCGGCGCCATGACCCCTGGTGCACGACCCCGCAGTGCGGATATCATGAGAAGCTAGGTCCGCGGGCCGGCAATCCGGTGTCGCGGGATTGTCTTTTGTCTCACGGAGAGCGACATGGCGACCTTACCCACTCTCACCGCGTTTTTCGCAGCGTTGCTGGCGTTCGCCCCTTCATCGTCCGAGGCTCAGACGTCGCGGATGACAGCCGGCATGCCGATCCTCCTCGCGCAAGCGCCCCCGCCCTTGCCGGCGGCGGCGCCGCCGCCGCTGCCCCAGCCGCCTGCCGCGCAGTTTTATTACGGCGCCGGCGGCAAGCCCGTCGGTCCCGTAACGCTCGCCGAGATTCGGGCGAAGATTGCCGCCGGCGCAATTACACCGGAAACGCTCGTCTGGAAGACGGGTGCGCCCAACTGGGTCGCCGCGAAGGAGATGGCGGAGGTCGCGGTCCTCTTCAAGACCGGGCCGGATGCGGTGCCGGGGCCGGGACCAGCGCCGACGCCGGTCGCGACGCCGGCACCCGCCGCGACGCCGGCACCCGCCGCGACGCCGGCACCCGCCGCGACGCCGGCGCCCGCCGCGGCCCCGGTGGCGGCGCCCGCCGCAGCCCCGGCGGCGGCGCCGACCGTCGTTGCAGAGCCCGGCGCCGCGACGTGCAGCGGGAAAGTGCTCTTGAGCGACGACTTCCGGCAGGTCGACGATACTTGGGGCACCGACGCCGGCGCGGACGCCGTGACCGTCGAGGACGGCAAGGTGAAGATCAAGGCCGACCCCAACGGGGGCTATACGGTGCTATATGGCGGCTTGACCTTCGACGACTTTCAAATGTGCGTGACCGCGCAAGTGCCGAACAAGTTGAAGAGCGCAGGCGATATCGCCGGCGGCCTGGTCTTCTGGGCGCAAGACTACAGCAATTTCTATACCTTCAACTTCGCGCCGGACGGCACCGCAGCCATCCTGCGGAAAGTCAAAGGCAAATATATTTCGGTCGTCGCCTACCGGAAGGCGGAGGGAATCAAGACCCAGCCCGGCGACAAGAACCAGTTGCGCGTCACGACCAGCGGCAACAACGTCACCGCGTATATCAACGGCGTGAAGTTCGCGACCGCCAAGGCTCAGGTGCCGGACGGCGGCGGTCGGGTCGGCTTGCGGGCGGAATCCGAGAAGACGCAGCGCGACACTTGGAAGTTCAGCGACTTCAAGGTGACGAGCCCGGCCTCGTAGGCCTCCTCCACCATGGAGCCGGCGCCCTCTTCTGTGCGCCGGCGCCTTCTTCCTTATCCTGCAGGCGAGACTTTGCGGAATTTTCGGCAGGGGATCTCTTGTCATGTCCGCCGGGCGGTGCGATCACGCGCGGGCATACAATGTGGTCCGCGAAGGTCTCGCAATTCTTTGAGGTTCCCGCCGCGCTTCTGAGCCGTGCCGGTGAGGCGATCGGCCAGTGTGGTGAATTTGAAGTTCCCTATCACATGGATGGCATGCGCGCCGTAGGCACTTCAAATTCGAAAACCACACTAGAAACAATAACTTGCTAGTGCAGCTTTTGAATCCGAAATTCGCCCCGCGCGTTGCTCCAATGTGATGCGAATTTCGGATTCGCTGCACAGGGCGCGCCTGCTCGCATTCCAGCCGGATCTCTTAAGCCTTGCGTGCGCGAGGTTGCCGAATTGGCCGCAAGCCTGCGATAAGGCTTGCGCCGATCGGCTCCGCACCCAAGGGCTGTCGGACCCGAGGAGTATCAGACCCAAGGGCTTGGCCGGCCCGGCCCACAGCCGCATATGGGGGCCTCATGTCGTCGCAAACACCTCGCAGCCGGCGGCCGCTCGTCGTGGCCTCGATCATGCTCGCGACCTTCATGGGTGCGATCGAGGCCACCATCGTTGCGACCGCCATGCCGCGCATCGTCGGCGAGCTCGGCGGCTTCGCCTATTACAGCTGGGTGTTCTCGGCCTTCCTGCTCGCGCAAACCACGATGACGGTGATCTACGGAAAGCTGTCCGACATTTTCGGCCGCAAGCCCATCTTGATCGGCGGCATCCTGTTCTTCCTGTTCGCTTCGCTTTTGTGCGGTTTCGCCTGGTCGATGCCCTCCCTCATCCTCTTCCGGCTGCTGCAAGGGCTCGGCGCCGGCGCCATCCAGCCCGTCACGATGACGGTGATCGGCGACCTCTACACGCTCGAGGAGCGCGGCAAGATACAGGGCTTCCTGGCGAGCGTCTGGGGGATATCCGGGGTGGTCGGGCCGCTCGCCGGCGGCATCATCGTCGACAATGTCTCATGGGCCTGGATCTTCTGGGTGAATATTCCGATCGGCTTCCTCGCCATCGCCGGCTTCATGCTGTTCCTGCACGAGACGGTCGAGCATCGCGGGCGAAACATCGATTATCTGGGCGCGGCGCTGTTCTCGGTCGCCGTGGTGTCGCTGTTGATCATCCTGACCGAGACCAGCGCCTCGGCCGCGACGCTTTCGGCGCTGGGCCTGCTGTTCGCGGCGAGCACCGCCCTGTTCCTGTGGCATGAAGGACGCGCCGCCGAGCCGATGATCTCGCTCTCTCTCTGGAGCCGGCGGCTGATCGCGACCTGCAACTCGGCGAGCCTGCTCGCCGGCATGGCGCTGATCGGGCTGACCACCATCCTGCCGCTCTATGTGCAGGGGGTCTTGGGGCGCTCGCCGATCGTCGCGGGCTTCACCTTGACCATGCTGGTCGTCGGCTGGCCGCTCGCAGTGACCTTCTCCAGCCGCCTCTACCGAGCCTTCGGCATCCGCAACACCTTGCGCGGCGGCAGCCTGCTGTTCCCGCTCGGGGCGACGCTCCTCTTGTTGCTGACGCCGCAAAGCCACCCTGCGCTTGCAGGTGTCGGGTCCTTCGTGATGGGCTCCGGCATGGGATTGTTGAGCCTCACCTCGATCGTGCTGATCCAGGACAGCGTCGAATGGTCGATGCGGGGCAGCGCGACCGCCTCCAACATCTTCGCCCGCAGCCTCGGAACGACGCTCGGCGCGACCTTTCTCGGCGCCATCCTCAATATCGGCATCGCCCGCTTCGCGAGCGGCGAAACCGCGGGTCGGATGCGCGAGGTGCTGGAACGCCCGTCCGGCTTATCGGACACGGCCGGCGATCCGCTCTTGCGGGGCGTCCTCGCCCAGGCGCTGCACCTGACCTATTGGGGCGTTCTGGCGCTCGCCATCCTGGCTTTCGCCACGAGCTGGCTCATCCCCATCCAGCGCGCCATGCGGGACGAGCCGACAGGCTGAGGACCAAAGCCATGGGCTCCCTCTCCGGCCGTCGCGCCGTTACGCTGATCACTGCCCGCAAGGCGATGGCCAACACGCGTGCACCGATCGGCAATCGCACGCAGATCGTGCTCTTCGCTTTCCTCACGCTGATCCTGACCGGGCTTACCGTCTGGGCCGCACGCGCCTGGATCGGTCACGCCACCACCCTGACCTTCGTTGCCGGCCCGGAGGGAGGCATCGAGGCGAAATTCGCGGCAAACCTCGCCGCGGTGCTCGCCGATAACAGCCGCACTCTGCGCGTCTCGGTCGTGCCGGCGCCTGATGCCGCCCAGGCGCTGAACCGCCTCGGTCGCGGGCAAGCCGACCTCGCCGTGCTGCGAACCGACGCCAAGGTCCCAAATCACGCGCGTGCCGTGGCCATCCTGGAGCATGAGGTGCTGCTCATGCTTGGCCCGAAAGGCAGCAAGATCAAGGCGCTCGCCGACCTGCGCGGCAAGAAAATCGCGGTCATCGGCGCGGACGGGAGCAATGAGAGCTTCTTGCGGCGACTGCTCGAACTCTCCGATATCTCGACGACCGGCATGACGATCGAGGCGCAGCCTCCGGAGGCCGCCCTCGACAAGCTTCTCGCCCCCGGCGCCTATCAGGCGGTCATAACGCTCGAGCCCTTGTCGAGGATCGCAAGCGATAAGCGCTATAAGGAGCTGGCAAAGCGTCCCGGCGGCTTCACGCTCGACCCGGTCGCCGAAGCCAAGGCCATTGAACGCAAGAGCCCGGGCACCTTCGCCGAAACGCTCGAGGCCGGGCTGCTCTCGGCCGCGCCGCTCATTCCCGACGATGATCTCGACACGGTCGGCCTCGAATGGATGCTGGTGGCGCGCGACAAGCTATCCGAGGCGACCGTCAGCGAGCTCGCACGCGTATTGTACGAGAACAAGGCCGACCTTGCGATCGAGAGGGAATTCGCAACCAAGATCGAACCCGCCGATACCGACAAGGACGCCTTCATCGTCGCTCATCCGGGCGCTGCCCAATATATCAATGACGACACGAAGACCTTCTTCGATCGCTACAGCGACATCTTCTACCTGGCGATGGGCAGCGGCAGCATCATCGCCTCGATCTTCGCGGGCCTTTATTCGGCCGTCACGCGCATCAGGCCGACGCCGGCGGTGGAGCTCTCGACCGCGGTCATAGAGATCGGGGAAAAGATCGACGAGGCGAGCTCGGTCGAGGCGCTGGAAGCGATTCAGGATGAGGTCGAGGCCCTTCTGAAGCGCGTCTTGGTAGGGCTCAAGGACGGCACCGTCAGCGACGACGGCATGGACGCCTTCCGGCTCGCATACCAACTGGTGCGCGATTCCCTCGATATGCGCCTGCAAAGCCTGATACGCCGAGCCGACCGCCAAGGGGGAGGCGGCGATGGGCAGGCATCTACGCATGGCTGACCAGGGCTCATAGGTGCACCGCCGGCGCGCCCCGCCAACACTCCGGAAGCGCGAGAACGAGCGCCCGCGTTTTTTAGAATTTGATCTGCGTGTTGAGGCCGAACACCGTCGCGTCCTTCGCGATCTTTCCTGCATTCGGACCGGTGGTGACGAGCACGTGGCCGCCGGGATGGAAGAAGTGCTGGGCGTCGAAATCCACGGTCCAATAGGGCGTGACATTGATGGTGTAGATCGCCTCGGCCATCACCTCCTGATCGCGCACCGGCGCGAAGGGGGTTCGCGCAAAAACGAAGGAAGATGGATCAGCGATCGCCGCGGCGGCTGCGAAGAGGCGGGTGTCGCGATCGAACGCGCCGGCGGCGTCGCTGATCCGGTCATAGACCGCCCCTATGGCGACGAGATCGCTCGGCCGAAATGGGATCAGCCCTGTGAAAGTGAGGCCGCCATCGACGAAGAGGCTGACGAGGTTGCGGTTGCCGGGGCTCGCACCGACGCGCACGAAGGAGGCAAGCTTGTGGACGCCGTCCTTGTCTCCCGGCAGGATCGTTTGGTCGATGATCGCGTAGACGCCCCAATCATTGTCGTAGCGCCTCGGCACGCCGGTCGAATTCGGATCGGCAAGCGACATGCCGAAATTGTCGATGTGCAGGTCGTTGAAGCGATGCGCGGTCTCGTACCACGCGCCGATCTTGTAGGTGCCAGGCAACGAGACGCCTGAATTCGGATAAGCGGTGGAATACGCCGCTTCTCCGATCCAGAATGTCCCCGCGTTCAGGTTGAAGGTCGTGCCGAAGCGGTTGGCGAGCTGGGGAACGGGGTTGCTTCTTCCGGCCGGATCGCCCGTATAGGCGCCGGCCATCAAGGTCACGGCATCGGTCGGAGCAAGCTTCACCCGCGCTCCTGGTCCGAAGAGCGGATAGGCGACGCCGCCGCCCGGCAGATCGGCCGCGGTCCAGCCCGGAAATCCGAAGGTGCTGTTGATGAAGGCGGTGGCGGTGGGCGAGATGATGAACTCGTCATCGACGTCGAGCTGGCCGGCGCGAATGCTCAGCTTGCCGTCGAAGAAGCGCTTCTCCCCCCAGAAGGTGGCGAGCCTCGTCGTGGACAACTGCTCGAAGAAGGTGACGGTCGAGAAAGCGCCGACCTCGCGAAAGGTCATGGCGCGCCCGAATGTCTCCCACATCGCCGCGTGCATGAAGGTATCTTTGAGGGGATCGAGGCCTGTGAACTTGCCGAGATCGATATCGATCCAGGAGAAGATCTGCCCCTCTCCCAGGGCGCCGTGTTTGATCCCGCCGCGCGGATTGTCGTAGACCGAGCCATTGAACCAGGCGCACAGGTTGATGCCCGCCTCCTGCCCCTTGCCGCGTACGCCGCCGGCGTCGCCGAGGAGATAGGTGCCGCCGTTCCAATCGAACTTGTCGGGATATTGGGGCGGCCCTTGCGGCACGTCGCAAGGCCCGGTATCGGCGAAAGCCGGAGCCCAGGCAAAGGCCAGAACCGCCGCCGCGGTCGCCGAGACAACGGCGTTCGATCTCATGCCAGCCATGCCGTCCGAATGCACCAAAAGAATGCCGACATATCCACCAGCCATTCTGAATGGCAATAGCCGCGAGACATTCTCATCAATCGTTCTTTCCCGTCACGGCGCTCGAGCGCCTCGTTCAAGATTCAGCCATCCGCGGAGAAGCCGGGGATCGGCGCTCCGGGCGATCGCACGAAGTGAGCGAAGGCTCTCAGCGTCGTCTCGGAAACGTGATGCTCGATGCCTTCGGCATCGGCTTCGGCAATCTCGGTCGGGACGCCAAGCGCGACAAGGAGGTTCACCACGAGCCTGTGCCGGGCTCGCATCCGTTCGGCTAGCGCCTCTCCGGCTTGCGTCAGGAACACCCCGCGATAAGGGCGGCCCGTCGCCAGCCCCTCTCGCTTCAACCGCGAGATCGTCTTGATGGCGGTCGCGTGGGATACGCCTAGGCGGCGCGCCACATCGGTCGGGCGCGCCTCGCCGCTGCTGGCCAACAGATCCGCAATCAGCTCGACATAGTCCTCGAGCAGCGCCGCCGATTGCGCCGAACGAGTCTTCCCGAACCGGCGCGCCTGGGTCAGCTCGGGCGGAAGCTCCGCGGTAACCCGCTCATCCTTCGGATTTTGCAACTTCGCGCCTCCCCACTGGCTGATGTCGGCGGGCCCAGCCTTGCGCCGAACGGACGCGGTTTTCAACCTACCCACTAAATTGTTGCCATAGCTACACTTTGTGGGTTGACATTCCAAGGCCCGCATGTATCTTCTAATATAGCAAAGGCTACAAATTAGCGAAGGTGCTGTATGCCCCCGACGATCACCGAAGCTGTGCCGAAGCGAGGGTCATTGACCGAACGAACCGTCTCGGCGGCTTCCCAGCTGCTGGCAGGCCGGCGCGGCGGGCTGCGCGCGTATCTGGTTTTCGCCGGTCCGGCCGTGATCGCCTCGATCGCCTATATGGACCCCGGGAATTTCGCGACCAACATCCAGGCGGGGGCAAAATACGGCTATGGGCTGCTCTGGGTGGTGTTGCTCGCGAACGTGATCGCGATGCTGTTCCAGGCCCTTTCCGCCAAGCTCGGCATCGTCACTGGACGAAACTTGGCACAGATGTGCCGCGAGCACTTCCCGCGTCCGGTGGTCTTGGCGATGTGGGTCGTCAGCGAGGTCGCCGCCATGGCGACCGATCTGGCCGAGTTCCTCGGCGGTGCCATCGGGCTCTCTCTACTGTTCCATATGCCGCTCCTTGCCGGGATGGTCGTCACGGGGATCGCGACCTACGGCATATTGATGTTCGAAGGCTTCGGTTTCCGGCCGATCGAGCTGATTATCGGCGCCCTGGTCGGTATCATCGGCCTTTGTTACCTCGTCGAGATGTTCATCGCTCCGGTCGATTGGGCTTCGGCGGCAGTGCATTCGGTCATGCCGCAGCTGGCCGATGCCGGGGCGTTGCTGCTGGCCGTCGGCATCATCGGCGCAACGGTCATGCCGCACGCCATCTATCTGCATTCCGGGCTGACGCAGACCCGCACGCCGGTCCGCGACGAGAACGAGCGGCGAAAAGTCCTGCGCTTCTCCAACCAGGAAGTCATCATCGCGCTCGCCCTCGCCGGCCTGGTGAATATGGCGATGGTGATGATGGCATCCGCCGCCTTCCATGCCGGCCACAGCGAGGTGGCGGAGATCGAAACGGCCTATCAGACTTTGACGCCCTTGCTCGGCATCGGGGCCGCGGGCGTGTTCCTGGTGTCACTCCTCGCCTCGGGAGTGTCGAGCTCGGCGGTCGGCACGATGGCCGGGCAAATGATCATGCAGGGCTTCGTCGGGTTCCGAATCCCGATCTGGGTCCGAAGGCTCGTCACCATGGTGCCGGCCTTCGTCGTGGTCGCACTCGGTGTCAACGCGACCAATGCGCTCGTCATCAGCCAAGTCGTGCTCAGCATTGCCCTCCCGCTTCCGATGATATCGCTTCTGATGTTCACCCGACGAAGCGACATCATGGGTCGGTTCGCCAATAGCCGGCTGACCCAGGCATTGGCGTTGCTCGGGACCGCGGTGGTGCTGATTCTCAACACCGTCCTGATCCTGCAGACGCTAGGCGTGCCAATTCCAGGATTGTCGGACTCATAGGCCATAGCCGGGCGACGCTTGAGCATTTTCCGGCGAAGCATGCCCCCGCGAAGGCGGGGGTGGCCTCCGGTTTGCCGCAGAAAATGCGGCAAGAACAATCGACTAGCCCCTGGCCCGATTCAATCGGACCTGGGGCTCTAGCGAGGCGCCTCCACCGGCGAGAGTGCCTCGATGATGCGGCATTGGGCGATCGTGCCATGGCCGCACTGGCTGATGATGCTGTCGAGCTCGCGGCGCAGCGCGGCAAGGTCGGCGAGCTTGCGCTCGACCTCGGCCAGGTTTTGGCGGGCGATCGCGTCGACCGCCTCGCAGGAACGGTCCGGCTGATCGGCGAGGCTGAGCAGGCCACGTATCTGCGCCAGGGAGAAGCCGAGGTCGCGAGCCCGGCGAATGAAGCTCAGACGACCCAGGTGGACGGGACCGTAGGCACGGTAATTGCCGCGCGTGCGCGCAGGCGCAGCCATGAGACCTATCCGTTCATAATAACGGATGGTCTCCGCCTTGGTTCCCGTCGCTCGGCCGAGCTCTCCGATCGCAAGCCATTCGTCGCGCATGGTTGACCCTGTAGTCGCTACAAGGTCCATATACCGCCGAAGTCAAGGAAACTCGAGGTCCATCGATGGCTATGGCGGTTCAGTCGAAGCCTGCCCCCGTTGAGAACGCGCTCAAAATGCGGGTCGAAGGCATGGACTGCGGTGCGTGCGCCACCAAGATTGAAAATGCGCTCAAACGCATGCCTGGCGTCACCGACATTCACATGAACTACTCGACCGAGACCCTCTCCCTGCGGCTCGACGAGGATCGCACGTCTCGCGAAAGGGTCAACGGCAAGATCCGGGCCCTCGGATATACGCCGATCCCCTTGGAGATCGGGAATCGCCGTATGATCGGCGGCCGACCCGAGGGGCTGACTGGGAACGGCCAAGCCTGGTGGAGGGCGCGCAAGAGCAGAGTGGTCCTCGGCACGGGAGCGATGCTGGTCGCGGCGCTCGCCGTTTCGACGGTCCGCCCGGAACTCTCCTACTGGGCGTATGGCGCAGCCGCCCTGTTCGGGCTTGTGCCCGTTGCCGGACGCGCCCTCGCCGGCGCTCTGTCCGGCACGCCGTTCGGCATCGAGACGCTCATGACGCTCGCGACCGCCGGCGCGCTGGCGATCGGAGCAGCGGAAGAGGCGGCCGTCGTCATCTTCCTGTTCGCGGTGGGCGAGTTTCTCGAGACGGTCGCGGCGCGCCACGCAAGGGCAGGCATCGAGGCTCTGATGAACGTCGCGCCGCGCACGGCTCGGATCGAGGAGGGCGGCGAGGTTCGCGAAATCCCCGTCGAGCGGCTCAGCGTCGGCGATCTCGTGGTGGTGCGACCCGGCGACCGCGTACCATCGGACGGCGAAGTGATCGAGGGCCGCTCTGAGGTCGACGAGGCGCCGATCACGGGGGAATCCCTACCCGTTGCGAAGGAAATCGGTGACGTTGTCCATGCCGGCAGCATCAACGCACATGGCGTGCTGCGCGTCCGGCTGACGCATTCGGCGCAGGACAACACGATCGCTCGCATCATCCATCTGGTCGAGGAGGCGCAAGCGTCCAAAGCGCCCACTGCCCGTTTCATCGATCAGGTCTCCGCCTACTACACGCCGGCCGCCATGATCGTTGCCGTGCTGGTGATGATCGGGCCACCGCTCGCCGTTTCGGCGGACTGGCATGTTTGGCTTTATCGCGGCCTCGCCACGCTGCTCATCGCTTGCCCCTGCGCATTGGTGATCTCGACACCGGCGGCTATCGCCTCGGGCCTCGCCGCCGGCGCTCGGCACGGGCTTCTCGTCAAGGGCGGTGCCGCATTGGAAATGCTCGCGAAGATCAGGACCATCGCCTTCGACAAGACCGGCACGCTGACCTGCGGACGACCTCAAATCACGGATGTCATACCGATCGAAGGTGACGCAGATGACGTTCTTGCCAGGGCTGCGGCCGTCGAGCGCGAATCGAGCCACCCGCTCGGAATCGCAATCGTTGCCGCCGCGGAGGCCCGTGGTCTTCCCCTTGCTTCGGTATTCGGCGGGGCTGTCGCCCTGCCCGGAAAGGCCGTTACCGCGCGCCTCCGGGAAGGCTTCGTGTCGGTCGGATCGCCTCGCTTCGCGGGCGAGCTCCGCGCCTTGTCGGATCAGGTGTCGAGGCAAATCGAGGCACTGGAGGCGCAAGGCAAGATCGTGGTGGTGGTGCTGCTGGCGAAACGCGTCGTCGGTCTCATCGCTTTGCGCGATGAGCCGCGGGCGGACGCCGCGGTCGGCATCGCGCGGCTGAAGGAGCTTGGATTGCGGCCCGTCATGCTGACCGGCGACAACCGTCGCGCGGCGAATGTGATCGCGGGCGCACTCGGTCTCGAAGCCCGATCCGAGCTTTTACCCGACGACAAGCTCGCCGCCATCAGGGCTCTCGGGGAGGGCGGGCCGGTCGCGATGATCGGGGACGGGATCAACGATGCCCCGGCGCTCGCGGCCGCGGATGTCGGCGTGGCGATGGGCGCCGGCACCGACGTGGCCCTCGAGACGGCCGACGCCGCGCTCCTCAAGGACCGTATCCTCGGCGTCGTGGAACTCGTTCAATTGTCGCGGGCGACGCTTCGAAATATTTGGCAGAATATCGGCCTCGCGCTGGGTCTCAAGCTCATCTTCCTCGTGACCACGTTGACCGGGCTCACCTCCCTTTGGATGGCGATTCTCGCCGACACCGGCGCCACGGTCCTCGTGACGACAAACGCATTGCGGCTGCTGCGCTTCCAGCCTGCGACCCTCGGCAACTATCCTCCACTTCCGATCGCCAAGCTGACGATCCGGAAGAGGACCAAACCGGCGGCGAGGACGAGATAGCCGCGCAGCACGAACATCCAGAAGCGGCTCGCGAGCGAGAGCCTTGCCGGCGGCAATTGGGCAAGCGGGGGCATGCGCCATTTGTCGCGCCGCGATTTGTCGCGCTTGGATCGACCGATCACCTATGTCGCCACCTCGCCGCGCCGGCGCAGCAGGCCATCGGCAAGGAGGTAGATGAGGACCGCAAGCAGCGCGCCTCCAGCCAGGATCTCGATGATCGTCTCGCCGCTGATCTCGGGAAAGATGACGGATGCGGTCAGGACGATCGACAGCATCACCAGCACGGCGATCACCGCGCCGGTGACGCACGACCGATTGAGGAGGCTGCTGGAGCATGGCTCGCTCTACGTGCCGGTCGGCCTGTGCCTCGCCGTCCGGGTGCGTTGCTCGACCAGCCATTTCGAACGTGCAGCCAAATTGAAGAACAGCCCGCGCAGCGGGGCGGGCCAAACCGTCGGCAGCCCGAACAGCACCGACATGCGCTGCGTATGGTCGGTGAGCGGCCGCTCGGTCCGCTCCCACGCGTCGAGAGCCGAAGCCATGTCGGCGCGGCGGTCGAGGTTCACCGCCAGCGAAAGCGCGTTCATCATTGAGCAACCGCCACCCTGCCCCAGATTGGGCGGCAGCGCATGCGCCGCATCGCCGATCATGGCGACCCGCCCGCGCGACCAGCGCTTCAAGCGGATGAGCTGGAAGCGATCATAGCGGCCACGCTCGCCGATCCGGCCGAGAAGCGATTGGAGATGGGGAAACCAGCGCTGCCAGGCCGGCGTTGCGATCGGCGTCGATTTCGCGATCGTATCCTTGTCCAGCATGGTCAGTGCCAAATAAATCTCCTGATCGCTGCAAGGCGTGTAGAGGATGCGGCGGCTGCCGGACCAGTATTCGATCGTGCGGCCCCGGCTGATGTCTTCCCCGTCGACCCGGTCGATCAGCAGGCGGATGGCGCCGTCCGGCAGGTGCTTTCGGGTGGCGATGAGGTCGAGCCCATCGCGCAATCTCGAATTGCACCCATCGGCGCCGACGATCAGATCCGCCGAGAAGCTGCGGCCGTCGGCGAGCCTGAGCTCGCCCGTCGGGCTTGCCGCGACCGCCTCCGAACCGGTGACGATCTCGGCGCCGTACCGTGTGGCGGCGCCAGCCAGCGCATTGATCACCCGCTGGCGCACGATGCTGAAGACGCGCCCCGACCGATCCCATTCGTGCACCGATACGACGCGGTTCTGCTCATCGCGCACCTCGCGCGTATGCGCGAGCGGCGCGCCCTTCACGGCTTCGTCATAGGCGCCGAGCGCCTCGAGGACACGCAGCCCATTTTCGTAGATGTAGATCCCGGCGCCCTCGGTTCGCAGGCCCTGCGAGCGCTCATGCACCCTGACGCTCCAGCCGCGTTGCGCCAGGGCGCAAGCGGCCGCAAGCCCCGCGAAGCCGGCTCCGACGATTTCCGCGCGCCTCGATGCGACCATGGCGTTGCCTCGCGGCCGCTCGTCGCCGCGCCGAACTCTCGGCGCGCTCCGTCCCCGGCGCTTTACTTGGGCGTGCTAGCATAGGATCATCGCCGCTCGCCAGGAGGCACGCATGGCTCGTCTGCGACATTTCGCTGTCTGCGTGAGGGATCTCGAGAAATCCGCGCGCTTCTACGAAGAGGTATTCGACCTCGAGCGCGTCGGCCGCGAAGATCTCGAGATCGGATCGGCCATCTATATGAGCGACGGCGTGGTCAATCTCGCTCTCCTCAAGTTCAGCGGGAGCAAGGGGAATGACTTAGCGGACCCGACAGGCCATGCCGGCGCCAATCATTTCGGATTTCAGGTGGATGATCTGGCCGAGACGCAAAGGCGAATCGAGGCCGCGGGCGGAACGTTCTTCTTCGACCTCGGCGACGAGCGGAAGGGAAATTTCGAGCGGAAGTTCAAGGATCCCGATGGAATCATCTTCGATATTTCCCGGCATGGCTGGGTGGGCACGGATGGGCGCAAAAGGGCCCAGGACACGTGACAAGGGGAGTATTTGGGTAATTTTGTGTCATGAAACTGGGCCATTCGCCGTAGACAAATCGACAAGATGAGGAAATAGACGCGGTGTGATTCGGTCGCACCCATAAAGAGTTACCGTTTGCGCGGCTGGTTCCACTTGCTCGGGAACACCTCGGGAATGCATGCCCGCGTTGCAAAATTCGGGTCGTAATCCGCGTTTCACGGGGGTTGCGGCAATTCGGCACCGCTGAAAAATCACGCATCAAGCACGAATCACAGAAATTTTGCCGATTGGCTTTCGCTGATTTACAATCTATGTCAGTTCTATGCTAGTCAATCGGGGGGATCGGACACTCAATGGAGGATACTGCGGTGGCAGAACAGACGAACACGGAGACGAACGACTTGGTCAGCATGACCGCCGATGTGGTCGCGGCCTATGTCGCTCAAAATACGCTACCGAGCGCCGAACTTCCTGCTCTCATCCAGCAGATCCACGCCACGCTCAAGCAAGTCGCCACCGGCGCTCAGCAATCCCCCGAGCAACCGTTGACGCCGGCCGTGCCGGTCAAGAAATCGGTCACGCGCGATTACATCATTTGCCTAGAGGACGGCAAAAGGTTCAAATCGCTGAAGCGCCACCTGCGTAGCTCCTTCGATTTGAGCCCCGAGGAATACCGCAAGAAATGGAGTCTGCCTTACGACTATCCGATGGTCGCTCCGAACTATGCTCAAACCCGCTCGGAATTGGCAAAGAGCATGGGGCTCGGCAATCTGCGGCAAAAGGCCAAGCTGGCGGCTTCCTCCACGCAACGGACGGCCCGCAAGGGTGCGGCGCCGAAAGGCCGAGCAGCGCGCGCGCCCAAAGCTGCCAAGAAGTCGAAGTAGAGGTCTCTCCGGCCGGGGTGGTCGAGAGCTGTCGACCGCCGCCGAGCCGGCGATTCGGGCGGCGCCTGCAGTTGCGCTTGGTTACTGACTATTGACCGAGAATTACGGCGTTTGGCTTAATCGCGCCTTGGTCTGATCGTCCCTTGGCGCGGCACCTTCCGGTGGCGGCGCGGTTGTCGTCCGTAGCCAAGGAAGGAATTCGACATGAAGATTGCAACCGCATCGATCGCGGCCGCGCTCGCGGCTTTGAGCGGCTTGGCGTCGCTTCCCAGCGCCTGGGCCGCGCCGGTTTCGCAGGTCGCGAACGCGAGCGAGATCCGGGCTCGAGTTCAAGCTTGCTGCGGCTGGTCGAAGATGACGACTACCGCCGCGGCGGGGATCGCTGGCGCTATCGCGGCGACGGCGGCGGCGAAGGCGATGCCCGGCGCTATGGCCGTCGCGGCGACGGCGATGAGGATGATTGGCATCCCCGACGAATGCAGCGGGAATGGTGCTTCATGCATCCGGGCCGCTGCTGATCCACCGCGACTCAACCTTGCGACATCGCGATCTTGCCGAAAGCCGCGCCGGATGTAGATTTCGACAAGCCGACTACCCGTCGCGGCTCGAACGCCGCGGCGCTGCCGGTGTGGAACCGTCGGACCATCACGATGTTCGACCGTCCGAGGGAGCACCGTCATGAAGCTCTGCCGTCGTCGACTGCTGCAATCAGCGGTGCTCGCTCCGATCGCGGCACTGGCCGCTCCTCGGGTCGCGCGCGCAAACAGGCTCGGGCGGAGCCGCAAGCCCGCTGCCCCCGGTCGTGTTCCTGCACGGCAATGGGGACAATGCGGCGATTTGGACGACGGTGCTGTGGCGCTTCGAATCGAACGGTATTGCCCGCGATCGCTTGACCGCGTTCAGCCTCACAGACCCCTTGGCGCGCAGCGACGATGGCGTGCCTCAAGCCGGCCGATCCTCGACCGAGGATCAGCTGCGCGAGCTCTCTCGGGTCATCGACCTGGTCAAGAGCCGTAGCAGCGCTGCGAAAATCGCTCTCGTCGGCAATTCGCGCGGCGGCTATCCCATACGCAACTATATCGCGGCCAAGGACGGCGCGAATGTCAGCCATGCGGTGCATTGCGGCGTGCCGAACCACGGCGTGTTCGACTGGCCCGACAATCCAGGCAGCGAGTTCAACGGCCGTGGCCCTTTCCTGCACCGGCTGAACGGCGGCGAGAGCGATGTCGTTCCAGGTACCGCCTTCCTCACGCTGCGAAGCGACGGCAACGACAAATACGCCCAGCCCGACGGACGCTTCGTCGGCCGCAAAGGCGTCCCGACCGGCATCAACTTCGAAGGGCCCACCTTGCGCGGCGCGACGAACCTCGCACTCGGACAGCTCGATCATCGCGAGACTGCCTTCCATCCCCGCGCATTCCGCGAGATCTTCCGCTTCATTGCGGGTCGCGAACCCGACCGGATCGACATCGACCGGGGGACACGCGTCGCGCTCGACGGGGTCGCGACGGGCGCACCCGGCGGCAATGCCACCAACCGCCCTCTCGCCGGTGCCATCGTCGAAATCTACCGCGTGTCCCCCGCCACGGGCGAACGGCAAGGCGAGCCCCTGCATCGGCGCCTGACCGAGGCAGATGGGCGCTGCGGGCCGGCCATCGTCGAGCCCGACTGGTTCCTCGAATTCGTATTGGCCGCGGATGGCTATCCGACGACCCATATCTATCGCTCGCCCTTTCCTCGCTCCTCTTCGGTCGTGGATCTGAGGCCGGCGAAAGCGCCTGGTCAGGCGGATGTGGGCGCCATCCTCATCATGTCGCGGCCACGCGGCTATTTCGGCATTCGGCGCGACGTCGTGCTCGTCGATGGCCGCGAGCCCTCCGATATTGCCCGCGGCGTCCCCGGCGATTCGACCTCGACATTGTTGCTGCCGAACAATGAAGCCGGCCGCGCGGTCAATTGCGTGTTCAACGAGGAACAGATCATGGCCCGCGCCTGGCCCGCCGCCGAGAACAGGCTGACCGTCGCGGAATTGACCTATTGACGAGGCCCGGCCCAAACGGGATTAGACCTTTCGTCGGGCATTCGAGGAGCGGATCATGTACCAGCCATTGGGCTTCATCGGCAGCTCGCAGCCCATGGGGTTTTTCGCGCTGATCATCATCGGGGGCCTGGCCGGCTGGATCGCCGGCATGATCATGGGGTCGAGGCACTGGATCTTCACCAATATCCTGATCGGTATCGCAGGTTCTTACGTCGGCTCGGAGCTGGCGCAGATCGCTAATTTCGGCCTCAGGAACTCGCTCGATCATTTCCTCGCCGCCCTCGTCGGCTCGATAATTGTCTTGTGGATCTGGCGCGCCCTGCATCCGCCGGTCGGCAATCCGCCGACCCACATATAAGGCAGCCCTATTCTCAGATGTCCGAGAGCTATCGGCAGTTCCGGGTCGGCATGAGCTACGACGTGGTCAAGCCGTTTCATGATTTCGACGGCGTCGAGATCGCGGCCGGAGCGCGCTTCACGGTCACCGCGCTCGAGTTCCTGCCCTATGATGACGGGCTGACGTTGCGGGGCAGGCTCGCCGTTCCGGGCGCGGCGCCGCGAGAATGGGTGCTGCGCCTGCAGGACCGGCCGGATGCGCAAGCCCCGATCATCGATCCGGCAGGCGGTTTCATCGTGCCGGCCCGCGCCTCGTGAAAAAAACCGGGGTCAGAGCATTTTCCCGCAAGGTTTGCCCCCGGCGAAGGCGGGGGTCGCCTCCGGTTTGCGGCAGATAATGCAGCAAAAAACAAACAAATAGAGCCTTCAATCAGACTAGGGAAAGCTCTCGGCCCCCTCGCCTATTCTCCATGGGCGATGACGAGCGTCTGTGTCGTCGTGAACTCCCGCAAGCCCTCGAAACCCTTCTCGCGGCCATGGCCTGAGCGGCCGAACCCCCCGAACGGCAATTCGATGCCGCCGCCCGCACCATAAGAATTCACGAAGACCTGCCCGGCGCGCATCTTGCGCGCCACGCGCACGGCGCGCTTGGCATCGCGCGACCAGACGCCGGCGACGAGGCCGAACGGCGTGCCGTTGGCGAGCCGGACGGCGTCAGCCTCGTCCTCGAAAGTCATGGCCGCGAGCACCGGACCGAACACCTCTTCCTGCACGATCCGGTGGTTCTCCGGCGGGCGCCCGATGAGGGTCGGTGGCACATAATAGCCGCCCTTGGGGGCGTCGGGCACGATCGTGCCCGTGGCGAGCGTCGCGAGATGATCGGCGGAAGCCGCCGCGAGATAGGTCTCGACGCGCCGCTTCTGGGCGGCATTGATCATCGGGCCGAGATCGAGATCGCGCTCGGGGGGCCCTGCCCGCAGCGCCGCGAAGCGCTTGGCGACCGCCTCGGCGACGCCCTCATAGGCCTCGCGCTCGACGAGCAAGCGGCTCCCGGCCGAGCAGGTCTGGCCGCCATTCTGGATGATGGCGTTGACGACCACGGGCACGAGGCTGTCGAGATCGGCATCCGCGAACACGACTTGCGCGGACTTGCCCCCGAGCTCGAGGGTGACGCCGACATGGTTCTGCGCCGCAGCGGCTTGGATCGCCGTCCCGGTCTGGGGACTGCCGGTAAACGAGATGAAATTCACGCCCGGATGGGACGACAGCGCGGCGCCTGCCGTGCGGCCGAGCCCCGTCACGACGTTGAGGGCGCCCTCCGGAAATCCGACCTCGAGCGCCAGCCGCGCCACCTTGAGGATGCTCAAGGACGCATCCTCAGCAGGCTTGACGACGCAGGCATTGCCCGCCGCGAGCGCCGCGCCCGCCGAGCGGCCGAAGATCTGCACGGGATAGTTCCAAGGGACGATGTGCCCGGTCACGCCATGCGGCACGCGCAGCACCGTAACGAGATGCGTATTGAGGAAAGGGATGGTCTCGCCATGCAGTTTGTCGGCCGCGGAGCCGTAATATTCGAGGTAGCGGGCGAGCGCCGCGACATCGGCCTTGCCCTGGCTGATCGGCTTGCCGGTATCGCGGCTCTCGATCGCGGCAAGCTCGCCGGCATGGGCCGTGACCGCATCAGCGAGCTTGAGGAGCAGGCGGCCGCGCTCGGTCGCGGTGAGGCGGCCCCAGGCGCCGTCGAAGGCCTTGCGCGCGGCCGTCACGGCCCGCGCGATGTCCTGCGAGGAGCCGGCCGCGATCTCGGCGAAGACGCTTCCGTCTCCGGGCGCGACGACGTCGATGGTCTCGCCCGAGACCGAGGCGACCTCGCGCCCGCCGATGATATGATGCTCGACCGGCGGAGCCTTGGGCTTCTTCACGGTTGCGGTGCTCATCTGCTCACCTTTCGGCCTGTCTTGCCAGTTCGTCCTCAAACCCCGACGTAACCGGATTGGCTCCCGCGAGGCAAGCGAGGAGATGGGCGCGCAAGACGCGTTGGCGCTCCGCTGCTATGCATCGTTCCCTGATCTTGGATACCTCATGCGCATCTCCGACGCCGACATCCTGTTCATTCCCGGCCTTGGCAATTCCGGGCCCGACCATTGGCAGACGCGCTGGGAACAGAAGCTGTCGACCGGGCGGCGGGTCGTGCAGGAGGATTGGGAGCGGCCCTCGCTCGGGCCATGGACAGGACGCATCGCAGATGAGGTCGCCCGATCCGAAAAGGCAGGCCGGCCGGTGGTGCTGATCGCGCATAGTCTCGGCGGCCTCGCGGTCGCGCATGCGGCGAAGCGATTGGAGGCGTCCAAGGTCGCAGGCGCCTATCTGATCACGCCGCCATCCGATGCCAGCGTCGCCTCGCTCACCGAGGTCGATCCGGCATTTCTCCCAACCCCACTGGAACGCCTGCCATTCCCATCGGTGCTGGTGGCGAGCCGCACGGACCCTTACGGCACGCTCGCGGAGGCGCAGACCAGGGCCAAGGCCTGGGGCTCGACTTTCGTCGACGCCGGCAATGCCGGTCACATCAACGTGGCCTCGGGTCACGGCCCTTGGCCGGAAGGGCTGATGCGACTCGCGACATTCCTCAAATCGCTGTGAGCGCGGCGGCGGGCGGCCGATGCTGAATGCGCGGTTACCGCGGCGCCCTCAAATTCAGGCGCGTGTGAAGGAGGAATTCAAGACATGCCGGCTAATGAGGTAGCACTCGGTCGGCATCCAAGCTTGGTGCTCCCGCCCAACGGAGATTGCTTGTGCCCCTCACGCTCCTGACCAATCTCGCGACATTGATGTCGCAGCCCAATCTTGGGCGAACGCGATCCCCCCTGGGCGGCTTGCCTCAGGAACTGCCGGCCGGCCTCAGGATCCGGAGGGTCGCCGACGAGCCTGCGGCTCCCGCAGCCAATGCGTCGAATGCCGCCAACGCCATCCAGAGGACGGACGGCGCCCTCGCCGAGGCCAGCGGCCTGCTATCGAAGCTTCGCGGCCTCAGAGCCGACGGCGCCGACGGTGGAGCCCGACATCCCGCCAGCCTTTTGGACAACGAGGCGCAATTCCTCAAGGCGCTCAACAGCATCAACGCAATCGTCGGCACGACGCGGCCGGTCGGCACCGCGGCGGAGGGTCTGAATTCCCCGGGCAACGTCAACAGCGCGAACCTCGCCTCGGACTATCTCAGAGCGATCGCCGCCTACGCGGAGCAATAGTCCTGACTTCGCGGGCCGTGGGTCCTGCTCGCTCACGCGCCGCCGCACATATGCTGCGCGTCAGGAAGCGTCCAGGACTGCCCGGTCCGTCGATTGGTGGTGCGATATTCCCGCCCGCGATCATCGCCCGGCGGACAGTCCTTCGGAATGCTGACGAGGCACACGGTGACGGGATCGCCCGGTCGCGATCGATCGACTGCCGGTACTTGGTCGTAGGAAACCTGGTAGCCGCCATTGACGAACTCGATGGCGCTGCCGGTCCCCGGCATATGCTCGAGGCGGCTCGTCACCGTCTTCACTCGGGTCGCCACGCATTCACCGACACGCAGCGGCAGGCCGGCCGCCGCGACCCCGTCGATCATGGTCGACAGGCCCAGCGTCGCGGCAAGGGCAAGCAGGAATAGCGTCTTCATCGGCACCTCCCGATATCGATCTTGGCCAGCTCCCTAAAATCCTATCCGCGTCCGCGATAAGGCGGAATGCCCTGATCCGGCAGCCATAGCCCCGCCGGCGGTTCGCCGGTCTGCCAGAACACGTCGATCGGAATGCCGCCGCGCGGATACCAATAGCCGCCGATGCGCAGATAGAGCGGTGCGATCAATCCGACGATCTTCTTGCCGATGCCGATCGTGCAATCCTCATGGAAAGCGCCGTGGTTGCGGAAGCTCGCGAGATAGAGCTTGAGCGACTTCGATTCGAGGAGCCATTCGCCAGGGAGGTAGTCGATGACCAGCACGCCGAAATCGGGCTGGCCGGTCACCGGGCAGAGCGAGGTGAACTCCGGGCAGGTGAAGCGCGCAAGGTAGCTCGTCGAAGGATGCGGGTTCGGCACTCGCTCGAGCAGGGCTTCGGCGGGCGAAGCCGGGACGGGCACATGCTGGCCGAGCTGCAAGGGCGGATTTGTGGTCATCTCGGTGATGTGGCATATTGGCATCCCATTGGGCAACCGCGCCCATGCGACATGGCTTCGCCTCGCCATCCCGCTGGCGGAGCTGGGACCGCAGCTTGCATCAAGAATTCAGTATAAAGTACTGAAATATCGAGATATTAGTTTTTGAATTCGCTCTCCTAAATCAATCGCACGAATTTTCGCGCCGAGCGAAAGCACGCTACCTCATCCTCCCAAACGGGGCGGCGAGCCAGTGTAGCTGGCCCGCCTATGCTCCCCGCCCATGCGGCAGCGCGAAATCGATTACGGGCCCGACCGGGACGATGCCGGTCGGGTTGATGCCGCGATGGCTCTGGTAATAATGGTTCTTGATATGCTGGAAGTTCACCGTCTCGGCGATCCCCGGCCATTGATAGAGCTCGCGCGTATAGCCCCACAGATTGGGGTAATCGACGATGCGCCGGATATTGCATTTGAAATGGCCGTGATAAACGCAATCGAAGCGAACCAGCGTCGTGAACAGCCGCCAATCCGCCTCGGTCACCCGATCCCCGCACAGATAGCGGCGCGCCGACAGACGATGCTCCAGGAAATCGAGCGTCTCGAATAGCGGTCTGACGGCCTCCTCATAAGCTGATTGCGTGGTCGCGAAGCCGGACTTGTAGACGCCGTTGTTGAGCGTGTCGTAGATGCGCGCATTGAGCGCGTCGATCTCCGGGCGCAGCTCTCGAGGATAGTAGTCGCCGGGCGCTGCTCCCACCGCGTCGAACGCCGCATTCAGCATGCGGATGATCTCGGAAGATTCATTGTTGACGATGGTCGCGGTTTTCTTGTCCCACAGGACCGGCACCGTCACGCGCCCCGAAAAACTCGGATCCGCCTTGGCGTAAACCTCATGGAGGTAGTGCGCGCCGTTGATGGCGTCCGGCACGACGCCTGGCCCCTCATCGAAGCTCCAGCCATACTCGGCCATCAGCCAGTTGACGACGCAGACGCCGATCGCCTCCTGCAAGCCCTTGAGCACGCGAAAGATCAAGGTGCGATGCGCCCAGGGGCAGGCGAGCGAGACATAAAGATGATAGCGCCGGGGTTCCGCGGCAAAGCCACCCGCCCCGGTCGGGCCCGGCGCGCCGTCGGGCGTGACCCAACTGCGAAATCGGCTGTCGCGGCGCACGAAGCGGCCCCCGGTCGAAGCCGTATCGTACCATTGGTCGCGCCAGATACCATCGATGAGCAGGCCCAAGGCGGTCTCCTTCAGGCGAGCGGCTTGAGGCCGGCTTCGATCCGAGCCCGGCGCCCCTCGAGGAATGGCGGCAGAGCCAGTCTTTCGCCGAGCGCCTCGAGCGGCTCGTCGGCGGTGAAGCCCGGACCGTCGGTGGCGATTTCGAACAGCACCCCATTCGGCTCACGGAAATAGAGGCTGCGGAAATAATAGCGGTCGACCGGGCCGCTCGAAGGGATGCGCATCACTCTGAGCCGGTCGATCCAGGCCTGGTATTCCTCCTCGTTCGGCGTGCGGAAGGCGACATGATGGACGCTGCCTGCGCCCTGCTGCGCTGGAGGCAGGCCGGGCTCGACGGCGACGTGAAGCTCGGCCGCCGGACCACCCTCCCCCATCTCGTAGACATGAAGGGTCGCGCCGCCGAGGCTGTAATCGCGCAGATGGCGCATCTCCAAGACCCGCGTCAGCACGGCGTCGGTCGGCTCGAAGGCGGGCACGCTCAGGGTGATCGGGCCGAGCCCGCGGATCTGATGCTCGGCAGGAACCGGACTGCGCTCCCAAGGGTAAGACGGGCCGCTCCCGCGGTCATCGATCAAGGCGAGCCGCTGGCCTTCGGCATCCTCGAATTCGAGCGTCAATCGGCCATCCACTTCGATGATGGGCCTATGCGACACCTTGTTCGCCTCGAGCCGCTCGCTCCACCATTTCAAGCTCGCCTCGCCTGCGACCCTGAGCGCGGTGCGCGTGATCGCGTTGGTGCCGCGGCGCTCGCGCGCTACAGGCCAATCGAAGAAGGTGAGGTCCGAGCCCGGCGTCGCATTCTTATCCGCATAGAAGAGGTGATAGGCGCTCACATCGTCCTGATTGACCGTCTTCTTGACGAGCCGCATGCCGAGCACGCCTGTAAAAAAGGCGTGGTTGCCGGGCGCGTCGGCGGTGACGGCGGTGAGATGGTGAATGCCTTTGAGCTGCATGGCTCTCCCTCTTGGGTCGCCTAAGTGTGGGTCCGCAAAGTCCGGGCTTCAAGGCGTCGAGATGCAAACCGCCATCACCGCGACCGCTCGACACCCACCGGTAGCGCGTCGACCCTACGCATCTCTTCTTCCTCGAAGAGATGCGGATCCGCGAGATAGGCACGCGCCATCGGCATGGCGTCGGTCCCCCAGAACAACTGATCGCCGAGCGCGAGCGTCGGCACCCCGAACACGCCGGCCGCGACCGCCGCTTGCGTCGCTAGTCGCAGCTTGGCCTTGGCATCGCTCTTTTCGATGAGAGCATCGAGATCGCCAATACCGAGCCGCTCCCGCGCGACACGCAGCGTCTCGGGCGATTGCGGGTCTCGCCCGTCGCGCCAGATCAGATCAAACAGGGCGCGCACGGCGTCGGGGCGCCCGTCGAGCGCCGTGAGCACCCGCAAAAGCATGAGGGGGTTGAACGGGTGGGCTGGCGGGAAACGGAAGGCGATGCCCAGCTCGCGGGCCTTCCACACGCAGATGCGATAGGTCTGCATGCGCTTCGGCGCGATCTCCGCGGGCCCGAGCTGGCCCCAATGTTTGAGCATCGCGCCGAACAGGACTGGCTTGCAGGCGATCGGAACCCGCCGGGAAATATCCTCGACCGCGCCGAGCGCCAAATAGGCGAAGGGCGAAACCAGGTCGAAATACCAAACACCGTTCATGATGATCCTTCCAGTGCGTGATGGCATCCGCGTCAAGGGGGCCGAGATGTCTAAGTGATTCGCTTCCGCCGCCGGCGAGCCCGCGTCTGGAAAGCGAGCCCGCCCCCATACCGCTGCATCGCGAAGAGCCGCCAAGCTTTTGTTACCGCTTGAATTTTCTGATGCCGCGTCAAGATGATCCTTGACATTTCGCAACTGCAGCATCATGTGAGCCGTGGTAAGTCGGAGTTCGTGCGTGAAAAGGCGATCGCGCCGCACCGGGCTCACATGTTTTCCTTGAGCGATCGCGCCGCGCCGGAACGTCCGGCGCTATCACATGACCTTTGACGATCTCGGACTATCCGACGCCGTGCGCGGCGCGGTCAAGCAAGCCGGCTACACCACCCCCACCCCGATCCAAGCCCAAGCCATCCCCCATATCCTCGAACGGCGCGATGTCCTCGGCATCGCCCAGACCGGCACCGGCAAGACGGCGGCATTCACGCTGCCGATGTTGACGATGCTGGAGTCGGGTCGCGCCAGGGCGCGGATGCCGCGAACCCTGATCGTGGAGCCGACGCGCGAACTCGCGGCGCAGGTGGTCGAAGCCTTCACCAAATACGGCGTCAATCACAAGCTGTCGGTTGCCCTGCTGATCGGCGGCGTCTCCTTCGGCGATCAGGATCTCAAGATCTCGCGTGGAGCCGACGTGCTCATTGCGACGCCGGGGCGGCTTCTCGACCATGTGGAACGGGGCAAGCTCCTCCTCTCGGGCGTCGAGCTGCTGGTCATCGACGAGGCCGACCGCATGCTCGACATGGGCTTCATCCCCGACATCGAGCGCATCTGCAAGCTCGTCCCCTTCACGCGCCAGACCTTGTTCTTCACGGCGACCATGCCGCCCGAGATCCAGAGGCTGACCGGGCAATTCCTGCACAATCCGATCCGCGTCGAGGTGGCGCGGCCGGCAACGACAGCCGAGGGGATCACGCAGACGCTCGTTGCCGCGCATGGTCGCGATTTCGAGAAGCGCGATGTCTTGCGCCAGCTGCTCAATGCGCCCGGCCTGAAGAACGCCATCATCTTCTGCAACCGCAAGCGCTCGGTCGTCGAGCTGCACCGATCGCTGTTGCGCCATAACTTCTCGGTTGCGGCCTTGCATGGCGATATGGACCAGCCCTCGCGCATGCGTGCGCTCGACGGCTTCCGGCAAGGCAACACCAAGTTTCTGGTGGCGAGCGATGTCGCGGCGCGCGGCCTCGATATTCCGGCGGTTAGCCATATCTTCAATTTCGACGTGCCGCATCATTCGGAAGACTATGTTCATCGCATCGGGCGGACCGGCCGCGCCGGCCTCGAAGGCACCGCCATCACCTTGGTGACTTCGGCGGACTCGAAGTCGCTCGAGGCGATCGAGAAGCTGATCGGCCAGTCGATCCCTTGGGCCGGCACGCCAGTGGGCCAGGGCGAGGCCGCGGAGGTGATGTCGAGCGGCGCGCAGCCTCGCAAGGCGCGACCGGAGAGATCGCGGTCGCGGGGCGGTTCGGGACGCCGGGTACCCCCGGCCGCCGCGGCGGCGACCACAGCCAAACCCGGGGCGAGAGCTGCGGCCGAGAGCGGGCCGCATCCGGCTCATGATCCTATGCCGGCGCCAAGACCCGTGCATGCGTCTCATTCGCAGACGCGCCGGACTTCGCGCGAAGTCGAACCCGCCGTGCTCGGTCTCGGCGATCACGTGCCGAGCTTCCTCTTGCGTCCGGTCAGATCGGGCGCCTGAGAGGCTGGCCCGATGGCTGCTCCATCGTCATCCTTCGATTATGGCGCAGCGCTCGGAGCCCATCTCCACCGCATAAGGGATGAGGGCCGCTACCGCGTCTTCACCGAGCTTGCCCGCGATGCCGCTGAGCCGCCTTTCGCCATGCATAACGGGCGGACAGGCCGACGACGCATCACGGTGTGGTGCTCGAACGATTATCTCGGCATGAGCCGGCATCCCAAGGTCGTGGCTGCCGCCTGCGAGGCCGCGCGGGCGCTCGGCGTCGGGGCCGGCGGGACCCGCAACATCGCCGGCAATCATGCCCCGATCGTCGAGCTCGAACGCGAGCTCGCCGATCTCCACGCCAAGGAGGCAGCGCTCGTCTTCACCTCGGGCTACGTCTCCAACCAGACCGGCATTTCGACGATCGCGCGGGCGCTTCCCGATTGCCTCATTCTCTCGGATGCCGGCAACCACAATTCGATGATCGAAGGCGTTCGCCAATCCGGTTGCGACAAGGTGATCTTCCGGCACAACGATCTCGATCACCTGCAGGCCTTGCTGCTGCAGGCCGGCGAGCGAAGGCCCAAGCTCATCGTCTTCGAGAGCCTCTACTCCATGGATGGCGACATCGCGCCGATCCAGGCCATCTGCGACCTCGCCGAGCGCCACGTCGCGATGACCTATGTGGACGAGGTGCATGCGGTCGGCCTCTACGGATCGCGGGGCGCCGGCATCGCCGAGCGCGAGGCGGCCCTGCATCGCGTCGATGTGACCGAAGGCACGCTGGCGAAAGCCTTCGGTTGCCATGGCGGCTACATCGCCGCAAGCGCGACCGTCATCGACCTTATCCGCTCGATGGCGCCGGGCTTCATCTTCACGACCGCGCTGCCACCGCCGATCGTTGCCGCCGCGACCGCGTCGATCCGTCACCTGAAGGCATCGTCGGCCGAGCGCGAAGCCCAAGCCGTGGCCGTCGCTCGTGTCAAGGCCGGGCTTGGCGCCGCCGGCATTCCGATGATCGCGAGCCCGTCCCATATCGTTCCGGTGATGGTCGGCGACCCCTTGCTCTGCAAGGCGGCAAGCGATCGCCTGCTCGATCGCCATGATATCTATGTCCAACCGATCAACTATCCGACGGTGCCGCGCGGAGCCGAACGGCTGCGAGTCACGCCTGGGCCCTTCCATACGCCCGAGCTGATCGCGGCCTTCGTCGAAGCCCTCAGCGAGACCTGGCAGGGCCTCGGCCTGCCCTTCGCGCGGCGCCAAGCTGCTTGATCGGCTTTCGCTTGACGGGCTTTGCGGGCTTGCGCCCCAATTGCTTGCGCACCGAGGCGCGCCGCGCCGCGTCGAGCGCCAGATTGCACCAGCGCGTCAACTCCTCTTCATCGTCGAAGGCAATTTGCGGCATGCGCCAATAAGCCATGCTGGCGCTCTTCCCGGCTCGGTCATAAGTGAAGGGCTGCGAGCCGACAGCCGCGAACTGCGCCTCGGTCTGCGCATCGACTTTGAGGAAAATCTCCCCGCCGATCTCGAGCGCGAAGATCAGCTCATCGGCATAGATGCCGTGTCCGCTGAACATCCGTCGCAAGCGCACCGGCGCAAAGCCCGCAAACACGTCGGCGATCGATTGGGCATCCATGTCAAGATACGTCGAATGGCCGGGAAGCGGGCTGCTCAGGCAGGCAGCGCCTCTGGCTTCGCCGGCTCGATCGCGACCGACTCCCCGCAACCGCAGGCCGAGATCTGGTTCGGATTCTCGAAGACGAATTGGGAGGCGAACTTGTCGGTGCGATAGTCCATGCGAGTGCCGAGCAGGAACAACACGGCCTTCGGATCGACGAGCACGGTCGCACCCTTATCCTCAACCACGTCGTCGCCTGGCCTTACGGCCTCCGCGATATCGACCGTATAGGCCATTCCGGCGCAACCGCCATTCTTCACGCCGACGCGCACCCCGATGATCGGCTTCTCGGAGCGCGCCACGATATCGCGCACGCGCTCGGCCGCCGCATCGGTGAGCGTAACGACCTGAAAGCGGCGTAGTTGCAGTCCCATCGCGATCTCCTCATTCACCGGGTTCAAGGCCCGGCGATAGAGCTATGGGGGATAGATAAGCATTTCGTTGCCTCGCGTCGAGAGGCCCAAGACGAGCCTGGCGAGACGGGACGTTCCTACCGAGACCTTCATGACCAAGCGCGAGAAGGCGACGCAATGGCTCGCGGCCGAAGAGCCAGCGACACTTTCTGGATCGTGCTTTGCCTACCACATATCGAGCGCCATGCGGGCTTCGTCCGACATGCGGCTCTGGTCCCAGGGGGGATCGAACACCATGTTGACCGTGGCCGATTGCACGCCGGAGACGGCTTCGACCGCATCCTGCACCCATTTGGGCATCTCGCCGGCGACCGGGCAGGCCGGCGCCGTCAAGGTCATGTCGATTGCGACCGAGCGATCATCGGCGATGTCGACGCGGTAGATCAGCCCGAGCTCGTAGATGTCGGCCGGAATCTCGGGGTCGTAGACGGTCTTCAGGGCGGCAATGATGTCGTCCGTCAGCCGTTCGGTCTCCTGCGCCGGCAGTGTGCCCTCGGCCGAAAACTCGGGCCGGTTGGGGGCCTCGGCGGTGCGGTCGGTCGTGAGCGGTGCCTCCAAGGCGCGCCTCCTCAAGCAAAAAGCGTTTCGGCCTTGCGCAAGGCCTCGACCAGCATATCCACTTCCTCATGGGTATTGTAGAGGCCGAACGAGGCGCGGCAGGTCGAGGTCGTGCCGAAGCGTTTCAACAGCGGCATGGCGCAATGGGTTCCGGCGCGTACGGCGACGCCCGCCCGGTCGATGACCGTGGCCACGTCATGGGCATGTGCGCCCTTCATCTCGAAGGATACGATCGCGCCCTTGCCGGGCGCGTTGCCGATGATGCGGATCGAGTTCATGCGCGAGAGCTCATGGTGAGCGTGGTCGCGCAGGGCCTCCTCATGGGCGCCTATCCTGTCCTTGCCGAGCCGGTTCACGTAATCGATGGCGGCGCCGAGCCCGACCGCTTGCACGATCGGAGGCGTACCGGCCTCGAATTTATGCGGCGGGTCGTTATAGGTGACCGTCTCGGTCGTCACCTCGGCTATCATCTCGCCGCCGCCTTCGTAAGGACGCATGCGGTCGAGCCATGTCTTCTTGGCGTAAAGGACGCCGACGCCCGTCGGCCCATAGAGCTTGTGGCCGGTGAAGCCGTAGAAATCGACATCGAGGTCGCGCACGTCGACAGGCAGATGCACGGCCGCCTGGGCACCGTCGGCGAGGACCGGGATGCCGCGTGCATGGGCGAGCGCCACGATCTCCTTCAGCGGCGTCACGGTGCCCAGCACATTCGACATATGGGCGATGGCGACGATCTTGGTCCTCGGCGTCAGCAGCTTTTCGAAGGCATCGAGGTCGAAGACGCCTTCATCGTCGACGCCCGCCCATTTGATGACCGCGCCATTGCGCTCCCGGTGATAGTGCCAGGGCACGATATTCGAATGGTGCTCCATGATCGAGAGCACGATCTCGTCGCCGGGGCCGATCTCGGTTCCACCGAAGCTCGAGGCGACGAGGTTGATGGCCCCCGTGACCGAACGCGTGAAGACGATCTCATCGGTCGATGCGGCATTGATGAAGGCGCGCACCTTTTCGCGCGCCCCCTCGAAGGCCTCGGTCGAGGCGTTGGCGAGGTAATGCAGCCCGCGATGCACATTGGAGTAGCCCGTCTCCATCAAATCGCGCATCGCGTCCATCACCTGGCGCGGCTTCTGCGCGGACGCTCCATTATCGAGATAGACGAGCCGATGACCGTAGACTTTCTGTGACAGGATCGGAAAATCCGATCTCACGCGGACGATGTCATAGGGCGCTGTGGGGACATGGACGGTCATACCCGACCCCTCCGGCTCAGCCACGCGTCGACGAGACCCTCCAGGGCCTCGCGAAGCCGCGCGTCCGAAACCTCCTCCATCGCGTCGCAGAGAAAGGACCGGATCAGCAGGGCTTGCGCTTCTGGCCGCGGGATGCCGCGCGCCATCAGGTAGAACAGCAAGTTCTGGTCGAGCGCACCGCAAGTCGCGCCATGGCCGCATTGGACGTCATCGGCGAAAATCTCGAGCTCGGGCTTGTTGCTCATCGAGGCTTCCTCCGAGAGGAGGAGCGCCGCCGACATCATCTTGCCGTCGGTCTTCTGGGCGTGCGGACGCACGATGATTTTGCCTTGGAAGACGCCGGCCGCCCGATCGGCAACGGCCGCCTTGAACAATTCGCGGCTCAGCCCCCCTGGGACGGCGTGATCGACGACGAGCGTCGTATCCGAATGGCGGGAGCCGGAGAGCATCGTCACGCCGGCGAGCGAGAGCTTCGCCTGCTCGCCCGCGAAGCGTGCCAGGATCTGATGGCGCGCGATGGCGCTCCCCATTGCGAGATTGAGGCTGAGCGCGCTCGCACCGCGCCCGAGCGAGAGGCCAAGGCTCGACAATGACAGCGCCTTCTCGCCTTCGCGGTTCACGCGCACATGCTCGAGGCGCGCCCCATCCGCGATGGCGATCTCGACGGCGATATTCGATTGCGTGGCGACCGAATCAGGCCCCTCATGGGTTTCGAGAAGCGTGACCTTCGCCCCCTCCCCCACATCGACGCGCAGCCTCGCGAACACCGCCTGCGGAGCGGCCCCATCCTGGGCGAAGGCGATGTGCAACGGCCGCTGCACGGTGACGCCCTTGTCGATCTCCAGCGTGACGGTTTGGCGCGCAAGAGCCGTGTTCAAGGCGATCACGGGATCGTCCCGGTCGAGGATCACGGGCGCCGTATCGGCGGTTGTCGCAATCGAGACGCCGGGGGGCAGTCGGGGCGCATCGCCCGATCCCGTCATCAATCGGCCATTGATAATGACGGCCTCATGGGCTTCGAGATCGCCCATGAAACGCCCGGCCTCGACGCTTTCTCCGGCCTTCGCGGAGGGCTCGCGAGCAAGCGGTGCTACTTCGCGCCAGAGATGGCGCAGGTCCGTATAGTGATAGGCCTCGATCCGTCGATGCGGCAGCCCGGTCGCCGCGAATGCGGCCATTGCTGCCTCGCGCGCGGCCAAAGCCGCGCCCGTATCGGGCAATTCGCGCCGCAACGTTTCGAACTGCGCCATCAGGGCGGTTTCGGCCTTGGTCCGAATGGGGGTCAGGGCGGTCATCGTCACTCCGCGGCCACCGCGGCGAAGTCTGCATAGCCCTTTGCCTCGAGCTCGCTCGCAAGCTCCGCTCCTCCGGACTTCGCGATGCGCCCATCGGCCATCACATGGACGCTGTCCGGAACGATATGCGACAAGAGCCGCTGATAATGGGTGATGACCAGAAAGGCGCGGTTCTCTGCACGCAGCGCATTCACGCCTTCCGCCACGATCCGCAGCGCGTCGATGTCCAAGCCTGAATCCGTCTCGTCGAGCACGCACATGCGCGGCTCGAGAATCGCCATTTGCAGGATCTCCATGCGCTTCTTCTCGCCGCCCGAGAAGCCGACATTCAAGGCGCGACGGAGCATTTCCTTGGAGATGCCGAGCTTTTCGGCTGCCCGGTTCACGCGCCGAATGAAATCGGCCGGAGCGATTTCATCCTCGCCCCGCTTCTTGCGCTGCGCATTGAGCGCCGCCTTGAGAAAGGTCATGGTCGCGACACCGGGGATTTCCAGGGGGTATTGGAAGGCGAGAAACAGCCCCTTCGCCGCGCGCTCGTCGGGCTCCATCGCGAGCACGTTCTCGCCATCGAGCAGCACCTCGCCTTCGGTGACTTTGTACTCCTCCTTGCCGGCGATCACATAGGAAAGCGTCGATTTCCCCGAGCCGTTCGGACCCATGATGGCCGCGACCTCGCCTCGCTTCACGGCGAGCGAGACCCCCTTGAGAATCGGCTTGCCGTCGATCTCGGCGTGGAGATTGCGTATTTCGAGCATGTCGTATCCGTCGAATTAGGGGTTGTCTTGCCCGCTGCGTAAGCGCCAATCGCCCTGCGCACTGGCCTTGCGGAAGAGGACGAATATCGCCGTCAGGCACAAAACGAAGATGATGAAGACGACCCAAGCGCCGATGCTGCGCAATTCATGCTTCGAGGTGAGCAGCACGAAGAACGCAATGGTGACCGCAAATACATAGGCGCCGGTAAACGCCCAGCCCTCCCAAGTCGAAGGGGTGGCGTAGCCGAAGGTCTTGGGCCTGAACCGATATTTGTGAAGCATGTCACCCCACGCTCCCCTCGAGGCTGACCGCGATCAGTTTCTGCGCCTCTACGGCGAATTCCATGGGCAGTTGCTGCAACACGTCCTTGACGAAGCCGTTGACGATCAAGGCGACGGCCTCCTCCTCGTTGAGGCCGCGCTGCATGCAGTAGAAAAGCTGGTCATCCGCGATCTTCGAGGTGGTCGCCTCGTGCTCGAAGACCGCCGATGAATTCTTGCTCTCGATATAGGGCACGGTATGGGCGCCGCAGTCCTGACCGATCAGCAGCGAGTCGCAATTCGTGAAGTTGCGCGCACCGCTCGCCTTGCGGTGCGCCGAGACGAGTCCGCGGTAGGTATTCTCCGAGTGCCCCGCCGCGATGCCCTTCGAGATGATGCGGCTCATGGTGTTCTTGCCCAGATGCAGCATCTTGGTGCCCGAATCGACTTGCTGATAGCCGTTCGACACGGCAATCGAATAGAACTCGCCTTGCGAATTGTCGCCGCGCAAGATGCAGGACGGATATTTCCAGGTGATCGCCGAGCCGGTTTCGACCTGGGTCCAGGAGATCTTGGCATTCTTGCCGCGGCAATCGCCACGCTTCGTGACGAAATTATAGATGCCGCCCTTGCCGTCCTTATCGCCCGGGAACCAGTTCTGCACGGTCGAATATTTGATCTCGGCGTCGTCGAGCGCCACCAGCTCCACGACCGCCGCGTGCAGCTGGTTCTCGTCTCGCTTGGGCGCCGTGCAGCCTTCGAGATAGGAAACGTAGGAGCCGGCGTCCGCGATGATCAAGGTGCGCTCGAACTGGCCCGTATTCTGCTCGTTGATGCGGAAATAGGTCGACAGCTCCATCGGGCAACGCACGCCCTTCGGCACATAGACGAAGGAGCCGTCCGTGAAGACCGCCGAGTTCAAGGTCGCGAAGAAATTGTCCGTCACCGGCACCACCGAGCCCAAATATTTCCGCACGAGATCAGGGTGCTCGCGCACGGCATCGGAGATCGAGGAGAAGATCACGCCGGCCTTGGCGAGCTCGTCCTTATAGGTGGTGGCGACCGAAACCGAATCGAATACCGCGTCGACCGCGACCCGTGCACCTTGGACCCCGGCAAGAACCGCCTGCTCCTTCAACGGTATGCCGAGCTTCTCGAAGGTCTTCAACAGCTCCGGATCGACCTCGTCGAGCGATGCGGGCCCCCCGCCCTTCTTGGGCGCGGAGTAATAATAGAGCTCGTCATACTCGATCTTCGGGTGATGGACGCGCGCCCAATTCGGCTCCTCCATCGTCTTCCAGCGACGATAGGCCTCGAGCCGCCAGTCGAGCAGCCAGCCCGGCTCGCCCTTCTTTGCCGAAATGAAACGGATAACCTCGTCCGAGAGGCCCTTAGGGGCCTTCTCCGACTCGATCTCGGTGGAGAATCCCCATTTATATTGGTCGACATCGATCGCTTTGACGCGGTCGACCGTTTCCTGAACAGCCGGCATTTCGTTCTCCTGCGCGGTTTCAAGGACCGCCGGATTGATGTCACGCCGCGGCTAGAGCCGCATTGCCTCTCTTATATAGACATTTTGCGGCCGTTTCGAAGCCCTCCACGAAACGAACCACCTCCTCCTCGCTTGTGCTGCGCCCGAGGCTCGCTCGGATCGCGCTTTCGGCGAGGCGTCTCGGTACACCCATAGCATCAAGCACATGCGAGCGCTTCACCTTGCCTGATGAGCAGGCAGAGCCCGATGACACGGCAAAGCCCGAAAGATCAAGCGCCATCAGCAGCGTCGCCGCCGACGCTCCGTCGAGGCCAATCAGGGTGGTGTTGGGAAGCCTCTGCACGGCGCGGCCGAAGACGGTCGCCTCGGAGACGCGCGACAGAACATCGTGCTCCAATTTGTCTCGGAGAGCCGCCATGCGCGCGCTGGCCTCGTCGAGCTCGGCCGCGGCGAGACCGGCGGCAACTCCGAAACCAGCGATCACAGCCACGGCCTCGGTGCCGGCCCGGCGTCCCATCTCCTGCCCGCCGCCCCCGATCAGCGCCTCGGCCGGAGACGTGGTCTCGGCGCCCAGGATGAGCGCGCCCGCACCTTGCGGCGCGCCGATCTTGTGCCCCGACACGATCAGCGCATCGGCGCCCATTGCCCTGATGTCGAGCGGGATCTTGCCGGCCGCCTGAACAGCGTCGCAGAGAAGTATGCCATCATGGGCATGCACCAATGCCGCGATCTCGGCGATCGGCTGCAGCACGCCCGTCTCATTGTTGGCCGCCTGAACGGCGACGAGCGCCGGGCCCGGCGTCGCGGCAAGGCAGGCTTCGAGCGCCGCCATATCGAGGAGCCCGGCACGGTTCACGGGAAGCATGCTGCACGCCTCGGCGGGGAAGCGGCCGCCCGCCAGCACTGCGGCGTGCTCGGTCGCGCCGATCAGCGCACGGACGAGGTGCTTGCGTTCCCCGGCAACCCGCCAATCCGGCGTGAGCGCGGTGGCGATCGCCTCGGTGCCACCGCTTGCGAAGATCACCGCCCCTTCCGAAGCATTCACCAGATTTGCGACATCGCGCCGCGCCGCCTCGACCGCGATACGGGCCGCACGACCTTCGGCGTGCACGGAGGAAGGATTGCCGGTCGCGGACAAGGCTTCGACCACGCGCGCGGCAGCCTCGGCGCGAATGGGTGCCGTCGCGTTCCAATCGAGATAAATCCGGCTCATGAAACTCTCAATCCATTTCAGCCCCATGCCGCTACGAAAACGCTGCGCGCATAAATACTTGCACCCGTCGGTAGTTGCAGCGATAAGACGCGCGCCCTATCTGACGAGCTATCGCAGGCTCTTGCGCGACATTCCCGTTTGATCGATATCCAGCCGCAGGCGCAGAGCGCTGCCGCCGACCGGCTTTGAACCATGCAACTAGGCGTCGGAATGGGCTTGCGTCAAGCGGCCGACCACCGACGCGGCCCACGAACGAGGACGAAACCGATATGCCGGAAGTGATTTTTCCAGGCCCTGATGGACGCATCGAGGGGCGTTACCACCCGGCCAAGGAGAAGGGTTCGCCCGTGGCGCTCCTGCTGCACCCCCATCCGCAGCTGGGCGGCACGATGAACAACCAGATCGTCTACAAGCTCTATTACACCTTCGCCAATCGCGGCTTCGCAGTGTTGCGCTTCAATTTTCGCGGCGTCGGACGCAGCCAAGGTAGCTTCGATTACGGTCAAGGCGAGTTGTCCGACGCGGCCGCGGCGCTCGATTGGCTGCAGTCGAATAATTCCGAGAGCCGCAAATGCTGGATCGCCGGGGTATCCTTCGGCTGCTGGATCGGCATGCAGCTCCTCATGCGCCGGCCGGAGATCGACGGCTTCATCTCCATTGCGCCAATGGCCAATCGCTTCGACTTCTCCTTCCTCGCGCCTTGCCCCTCTTCCGGGCTCTTCGTGCATGGCGACGAGGATCGCGTCGCTCCGGTCGCCGAAGTGATGCCGATCATCGAGAAGGTGAAGACACAAAAGGGGATCAAGATCGAGCACGCTATCGTCGAGGGCGCGAACCATTTCTTCGAGAATCGCGTCGACGAATTGATCGGAACCGTCGAGGATTATCTCGATCGCCGGCTCGGGGCGAACAGCGCCGCGGCCTGAGCGGCTACTCGATCATCGCCCGATTGGTCGTCTGCCGGGGATCCTCGATGCGCCCTTGGAACAAAATGGCGCCCGATTTCCGGTCCGCGATGTAGAAGAGGAAGGGATGATCGACGGCGAAAGGGGCGGGTTTGGGTAGCACCAGGCTCCCGACGAGGTTGCTCATCCGAGCCGATGTGGCAGCCGTCGCCACCGTCCCCTCCTCGGTGATCTCGATCGTGGCCTTGTGAACGACATCCCCGATGTAGATATTTTCCCCTGGGCGGATCGGAGCCGCCGCTATTCCCGAGAAATTCGCCCGAACAGGATCGAATGCGAGTGCGATACCGGCAAGCTGCATGGCCTCCTTGAGGCTGGTCCCGAACTCCGCCTTGAAGCAAGGCAGCTTCATGTCGATAAGCGTAGCCGTCGGAGCTTCGTCGAGCCATTTCAGTAGTTTCTGCAGGCCATCTGCATCGAGCTGGGCGCCGACGGCGGCCAAGCCTTTCGGGCCGCTCGGCAGCACGATGATCATGCCGAGCCCCGACGTCGCATAGGGTAGCCTGATCGCCCGGTAGCCGACGCCCGCGACCATAGGGAAACTGCCCGTGATCGCCATCGTCGTCGTCTGGATCTCCTCCCCTGATTCCAGGGTGAACGGACGGTCTTTCGTGAGCGCCTTGTCGAAGGGTGCCTCCCAGGTCCCCTTGAAGTAGACGGCATCGAGAATGACGGCGGCCGCGTCCTCAGGGATTTGTTGGAGCAACGGGTTGATCTTGCCCTTGGTTTGGCGCGCCGCCCATTCGTTGACGGTGCGCAAGCCGGCATTCTGAAAGATCTCCGCTTCATATTTCTCGCGCAACAGGGAAACATATTCCGCAGAGACCGATTCGTTGGGCCCGTCATGCGCAGTGACCATGAGAGCATTGGCAATCTCGAGCTCGGCCGGCGCTCCGGGCGATTGCCAGGCCGCCGGGAACCTTGCGATGCAATCGGGAGTGTCCACCACATTGACCTTGGCACAGCGCTCCTCGGGGCCCGGCTGCGCAGCGAGCTGCCGGCCATTGGCTTCGAGACCCGCCGCAAGCGGGCCATTGGCATTTTCGATCTGAGCGGGGCTCTGGGTGAAACGTATAGCCTCGAGCATCTCGCGCTGGGTCTCGCCCCGCGCCCCGGACATCGTCATGGCCATGGCGACACCGACGGAATATGGGGAAAAGACGATGTTTCCCGGCTTGCGCTCGAGGGCGGCGAACACATGCTGCCCGAAACCATTGAAAGCCGCGGCAAGCGCCTTCGAGGCATCGTCCGCCGCTTTGCCAGGGGCCAGAAACGCCGAAGCGACGAGCAGGAGCGAAGCGCTCAGGCATGCGCCTCTCCTTCCCCAATGCAACATCACCTCAAGCCTCCAGTCCAAGAAACGGCCCGGCGCGACCGCGAATCGAGCACAGACTTCTCGCAGAGGAATCCGAGCAAAAGGCGGCGAAGGTCGTTGGAAAATGCGGCCTCCCCCGTGATTGGTCCGCTGCCAGGTTCGCTTCTGTCCGGCCGTCATCGACGTGACATTCAACGCTGCGAAGCCGGAATCCGATGACGCCGCGAGCGGGGGGCGCAGGGCCACGCCATTCGGTGGTGGAAGCGCGCCGGCTCATGGACTATCTGCAGCCATCATGAGAGCGACGCTCAAATTCATCTACGATACCGCGAACCGCTTCGCCGGCCATGATGGTTGGGCGATCGCGAGCCATATCGCGCTATCGGCGTTGACCTCGCTCTTCCCCTTCCTGATCGTGATCACGGCGCTCGCCGGCTTCCTCGGCTCGGAGGAAACCGCGAGGGAGACCGCGAAGCTGATATTTCTCGCCTGGCCGAAGGAGGTCGCCGACCCCATCGCCAATGAGGTCTCGCGTGTGCTCACGGAGCGCCGTCACGGCCTTCTGACACTCGGCACGCTGGCAGCTTTCTATTTCGCCTCGAGCGGCGTCGAGAGCCTGCGCATCGGTCTGAATCGCGCCTATGGCGGCGTCGAAACACGGCCTTGGTATGTACTGCGCGCGGAGTCGATCCTATTCATCGTCGCGGCTGCAGCGGTGATGCTGATCTTCGGTTTCCTGGTCGTGCTCGGGCCGCTGATCTGGAGCATCATCCTGCGGCATATACCGACGCTCGAGCCGTTCACCCGCGAAGTGACGCTGCTGAGCTACGCGGTGACCGGGGTCGCGGCAACCGGAGCGCTCCTTGTCGCGCATCGCTTGCTCCCTGCCCAGCCTCTGCCACTGCATCGCCTGGCGCCCGGGATCATCCTCACGCTCACGCTTTGGCTGGGCGGTGGCTTCGGCTTCGGCGCTTATCTGCACAGTTTCTCGGGCAATTATTTCTCGACTTATGCGGGCCTCGCGACCGCCATGATCGCCTTGGTCTTCCTTTACCTCATGGCCTCGATTTTCATTCTCGGCGGCGAGGTCAATGCCTTGCTCGCAGAGACCATAAGCAAGCGCCGGGAGGCCAGGCATGCAAGAAGCTTGACCGGAGAGCCGCATCTTGCCGATTGACCCCGGTTGATTGACTTGCGGCGGTGCGTCCTCTACGTCAAACAAAATGAATGTTTTGCAGAACGGCCACGGGCGTCGGCACGTCGCTTGACGGGCGCGCGCCATTCGTCAACAGAACACTCCCGCCTTTCCCCCGCAAAAGGGCTTCGCGATGACAGAGCAACCGGGCTTCTCGACCTTGGCGGTTCATGCGGGCGCGCAGCCCGATCCCGCGACCGGCGCTCGGGCGACGCCGATCTACCAGACCACGGCCTTCGTCTTCGACGATGTCGACCATGCGGCCTCGCTGTTCGGCTTGCAGGCCTTCGGCAATATCTATTCACGCATCGGCAATCCGACCTGCGCCGTGCTCGAAGAGCGGGTAGCCGCGCTCGAAGGGGGAACGGCCGGGCTTGCCGTCGCTTCAGGACACGCCGCCGAATTCATCACCTTTCACACTTTGATGCAGCCGGGCGACGAGCTTATTTCCTCCAACAAGCTCTATGGCGGCTCGATCAACCAGTTCAACCACGCCTACAAGAATTTCGGCTGGGTAGCGCGCTTCGCCGATCCCGACGATCTGTCGACCTTCGAAGCGGCGCTCACGCCCAGGACCAAGGCGATCTTCGTGGAATCGATCGCCAATCCCGGCGGCGTGATCACCGATATCGAAGCGATCTCGAAAATCGCCAAGAAAGCCAATGTGCCGCTGATCGTCGACAACACCATGGCCACCCCCTATCTGTGGCGGCCTTTCGAACATGGCGCGGATATCATCGTCCACTCGGCGACTAAGTTTCTCGGCGGCCACGGCAACTCCATCGCCGGCGTGATCGTCGATGGCGGCAAGTTCAATTGGCTGGGCGATGACCGCTATCCGATGCTGTCCAAGCCGCGGCCCGAATATAACGGCATGGTGCTCGGCGAGACCTTCGGCAATTTCGGCTTCGCCATCGCGGCGCGGGTGCTCGGCCTGCGCGATCTCGGTCCGGCACTGTCGCCCTTCAACGCGTTTCTGGTCATCTCGGGCATCGAGACGCTGCCGCTGCGCATGCAGAAGCATTGCGACAACACCATCGAGGTCGCCAAGCACCTGAAGGGGCACGAGGCCGTCTCCTGGGTCAGTTATCCCGGTCTGCCGGACGACAAATATCATGCGCTGGCGAAGAAATACTGCCCCAAGGGCGCGGGCGCGGTGTTCACCTTCGGCCTGAGGGGAGGCTATGACGCCGGCATCAAGCTCGTCTCCGAGTTGAAGCTGTTCTCGCATCTCGCCAATATCGGCGATACGCGCTCTCTCGTCATTCACCCGGCCTCGACGACGCATCGCCAATTGTCCGACGAGCAGAAGACGAAAGCCGGCGCGGGACCGGATGTGGTGCGCCTGTCGATCGGCATCGAGGATGTAGCCGATATCATCGCCGATCTCGATCAGGCGTTGGCGGCCTAGGAGGGTTGTCGCCAAGGCGGCTAACGCACCGTCGCCGTCGCAGCCTTAGGCTGGCCGGCAATGCTTGCAACGGACGCCTTCACGCCCTCCCAGCAGGTCGCGATGTCTTGATCGATCGGCGTCCGCGACCTCGTGAAATCGCCTTCGGTCTCGGAGACGCGTGCTTGCCACCAAAGGCCCGCAAGGGCGTCGAGTCGGTCTTTGTCGATCTGCGCTCTGACGGATTGAATGATTTTCTGAACCGCTTCCAGATTGGCCTGAGCCTGGTTCTTGTTGGAGGCGCGCTCCACGAGCCATGAGCGAAGATTGGCGGCATTCTCGTAGAAGGCGAGCGCCTTTTCCGGATCGTCCTTCCGATAAAGGCCCGCGATCCGTTGCAGGCTGGTCGCAACATCGTCGATGTAACGCGCATCGTTGCGATCATTGTCCACGAGCTCGCGTCTGATCGCGAGGGCGTAGAAATTAGCCGCCACGGCGCCCAGCGCATCCCTCAGCAGCAATTTAGCGTCGGCGATGCGCACGAGCGTATAGGACACATCGCGCTTCAGCTTCATATCCGTCTTGTCCTTGGCGGCCAAGCTTTGCCGAATGCACAGGCTATTGTTGAAATCCTCGAGCGCGCTCGCGAGGCCGATGGGCGGCGCACCCTCCTTCAGGTCGCGTTCGCCACTCAGCAATTTGACATCGCCGACTTTGTTGAAATCGAATGACAGCTCGCGCTGCCAACGCTCCGAGGTCGGATTGCGCAAGAAGAAGTCGGCGGCGTTTTGCAGCGACAATTCATAATACTTCCGCGCGGCCGCGAGGTCGGTGCTCCGCTCGAGGTCGCCGAGCCTGACATAGCTCAGCGACAGGCCCATCGCCCAGTCGTCCTTGTCAGGCGATGTCGCAACCAGGCGAGTCCTGACCCACAAAACATCCAGGAAGCGCTTGCGGGCTTCCGCGGCGTTGCCGTCCTCGCGGTAGAGATCGCCGAGGAGCTCGATGCTGTTCGACAACTCCCATCGCCAATCGCCGGGGCTCGCTTCGAAGGCCTGCGGCGAAGCATCCTTCTGGTCATATTTGGTGATCTGGCTGCGAATGTCGAAGCTTTCGCGCGCCACCTTGAAGGCAAGCACGCGATTGCCGGTCGCCTGGTAGGTCTTGCCGAACTCGAAGCGGACCGCCGCCCGGCTGAGATCGATCAAGGGATTGTCCGGGTAGGAATCCTTGAGTTTCTGCACCGCGCTGTCGATCGCGCCCAGCACGATGTTGATGGTGGTAACGCTGATGCCTTGCAGGTTGCGGAGCCCTTGGGCGGTCGCCGCGATCATGTTGTTGGCCGTCTCCCTCGCCACCCCGAAATTGGCTTCCGCGGTCCTATGGTTGGCCTCGGCTATCCGCTGGTTCGCTTGCGCGGTTTCGAAATTGCGATCCGCGACAAGCTTGAGATCAAAGGCCAACACGGCCAGCACGGCGAACACGGCGGCTGTCGCGCCCATGAAGATGTTGAAGCGTTGCGCCTTGTTGTTCGAGGCTGCGACATAGGCGCAAACCTCCGGCGACAATTCGGCGGAATGGGCTCTCACGATCTTCTGCGCTTCGGCGAGCGGCACCCCTTTGGCCAGCAGGAGCGCCGACGGCCGCTTGGCCTTCTCCCAGCGTCGGTGCTGGGTCTCGACTTCATCGCGGATGCGGAAAAACTCCCGATGCTCGGAAATGATCTTGCGCGCGCGTTCCCAGCTTTCGAAGACACGTTGATGGGCGATGCCGATCAAGGCTTCGCCATCTCTCCGCCCTCCGCCCTCGGAGCCTGTGATGACGATGATTCTGGCATCGGTCAGGGCCTTGACCAACCTGCCTGTCGCCTCATCGGGAACCGCCTGGACCCTCGGAACGATGCGCACCGTCAGATCCGCTGCGCCGACCGTGGTCGCGCCATGGTCATGGACAGGCACGGCTAGGCTCCGCAACAAACGCGGGAGCGCCGCGACCTCCGCCTTGCCGAGCCGGGCAAGGGCAGCCTCGGCGGTTCGGTTGATGGCACCCGCAAGGCCTCCCATCCTCCGATACGCGTCCACCGTCAGCCTGATCTCCTTACCCACCTGCACCCGCTCCTCGAACAGGCGTTCGAGCGCGAACTGCAGCAAGGGCAGCGTATTCTTGCCCTGCGCATAGGCGAGGATGGTTTCGTCGAGGCGCTGACCGGTCTTCTCGTCCGTCTCGTAGACGAGGCCCGCCGCCGCCGCCGACTTATAGACGATCTCGCCGAGCTCGGACTCGCCAGGCGCCGCGAGATCATAGACGCCGCCCGCATCCTTCAACGCCAGGAAGTCGCCTGGCGTGATCAGCCGGGGATAGATGTCGGAACGCAGCGTGGCCGCCACCCAGACGCGACGCGTCGCGCACAAGGCGAAGAGCAGACGCGCGAAGATCGAGCGCTGCTCGTCCGTAACGTTCTGGGCGAAGATGTTTTCGAGCTGGTCGACGAGCAGTAGGAGATTGGCGCGCAACTGCCGCTGCGTCTTTCGCTCTTCCATTTCTCGGGCTTGAACCCGATCGAGCGCTTCGAGGATAGGACCGACCGCCGGGGCCGCCTCCCGCTTTTCCGCCCCGCCACCTTTCGCCAGCACGTCGGCAAAGGCTTCCGGCATCCGGCCATCCTTCCCCCGCAACTCCGGAAGCGCTGCGCCGAATCCGCCTTTGTCGTCATTCTCGACGAAGAGCGCCTTGGAGAGCGTGAGGAAGGGGTTGGGGTCATCCCCGACCCGCATGACCGCGATGCGCCAGATGTCGACGCTCGGCACCACGCCGGGCGCCGTGAGCCTCGGCGCCAAGCCTGCCCGCATCAGCGAGGATTTGCCCGCGCCGCTTTCGCCGACGATGAGCAGGAACGGGACATTGGGAGGGGCCGATCGCACGCTGCTTTGCGCCTGCGCGACGCTTTGCAGCTGCTCGACCGTCCGCGTGATCTTGCGGTCACGTCCGAAATAGATCGCCGCATGCTTGGCGTCGAAGGGCAAGAGCGCCCGGAAAGGTGATCCCTTGGTTTCGATCGGCCAGATGAGCGACTGATCGCGCGGCACCCGTTCCTCGATCCAGTCGCGCAACAGCTTGTCGACCTGGAGCTCGAGCTCGTCGGCTGTCTGAAACCGGTGATAGGCCCGCAGGAACTGGCCGTCCGGCGCTTGAAACCAGCGCGCAAAGAACCCGTTGAGGTCCATCCACTGGGCTTTGGCCTCATCCGTCGTGTCGATGGGAGGTTCGGTCTTGCGGAACACGTAGACGTCCGGACGATCGCCCTTCTTTCGCTCGTCGATCGCCGTCAGCACCTCATAGGCGCTGCCGCTCGGGTAGCGCTCGCCGCTCTCCATGCGGGCAAAGCTCTCGGGGAGAGGCGTGCCGAGCCGCGACCAGAAGATCGAGATGACGAGGTCGGACCCGGCCGCCGGTGGGATCTGGTCCTGGAACCCGCTATGGGAGGAGTAGAACTTGCGTTCCCACCTGATCGTCTCGACGTGCACCAGCTCGGCAAAGGTCTGGTTCAATCGTCGCACGACGAGATCGATCCGTTCCCGCTCAGGCCCCACATCGCCCGGCGAGGAGACGAAGACCTTGACCTTGCGGACACCCTGACCGCTGCCCATGCCCCAAGCCCCTGCCTTGCGGGAACTCTCACCTGCTGGAAATTCGCGGCGCACGCCTGCTCGGTGTGAGCATCGCCAAGACCTTAATTTATGGTCGGGACGGGCGCAACGCGGCGGGCTCCATGCCCCGAAAGCCATGCGCTTCGGCGGCCGAATGCGAGCCGGGGGGGCTCCCTACTCGCGGATGCACGGATTTGACCGGACCCGCGCCGCATGCGGGAATGGGCGTGCGGAATGGTTAGGATTTCGCTAAGATCATCTCACCGATTTCACCATCCCGGATTGGGCGAGCGAAGTCATGAAGCTTCTTTGGAACAACTTCCCTCGCGCCAAGCTCGCTTCTCTCCTCGAGCTCAACCCATGGGCACGCGCTGGCGGCGAGATCACCCGCGGCGACACCGGCACGACGGCTCAAATCGGCTTGGGCATCATCGATCAGGAGGAGCTGGTCATCGCGCGTCGGGCCGCGGCGGCGGCTCGGCAAGCCAGCGGACTGCGCGCCTGGAACGATTGGGCGAACGCAATGCTGGCTCTCGAGAAGCGGATCGGGGGCGATGCGGCGGGGCTTTGGTGCGAGCTTGCTACGACCGACTTCGCGGGCCACGCCTTCCGCAAGCGTTGTGATTTCGCCGACTTCCTGTTCCCAGGGCCCGCCGACTTCTCCAACGCGCGCTTCACGGTCGATGCTTGGTTCAGCGCCGCCCGCTTTGCCGGCATCGTGGATTTTTCCCGGGCAAGCTTTGACCGCGACGCTTTCTTCGAAGGTGCCGAATACCGCGACGCCGCGTCGTTCGATCGGACGCGTTGGACTCGCTCCGCCCAATTCCGCTTGAGCAAGTTCCAAAGCGATGCAAGCTTCCGCGACGCGCGATTCGATCACGACGCATGGTTTGTCGGGTCGAGATTCGGTGGGGCGCTATCCTTCGTCGCGACGCGCTTCGCGGGGGAAGCGGGGCTCGGCGGCTGTGAATGCCGCGGCGGCTGCGATTTCTCCCTCGTGCTCTTCAAGGACAATGCCGGCCTGGAGCAGGCCCATTTCCATGGGCCTGCTCGCTTCGAGGATACGCGCTTCGAGCGCAAGGCCTGGTTCCGACAAGCGCGTTTCGACGCTGAGCTCTCGTTCGCTCGAGCCCAATTCTCCGGCGCCATCGACTTTACCGGCGTCTCTTGTGCCGCAAACCCTCGCGTCTTCGACGAGCTGGCGGCGCGTCTCAAGGGCCAAGCGATCCTCACCTCGTGAGATTGGCGCTCCAACGGGCGCCGCTATCACCCCCCGTCGAAATCCTCCACCCGTCCGACGCGCGGCGGCTCGGTCTTGCGCAGCTCCTTGCCGATGCGCTCGACGGTGCGGAACACGCGCACGAAATTGCGGCTGGCGATCCTGACGATGGCGCCGTCGTTGTAGCCGCGCCTGATGAGCGCCGCGAGAAGATGCGGGAAGCGGCTGACATCCTCGAGCCCATCGGGCGTCGGGCCGCCGAAGAAGTCCGAGCCGATGCCGACATGCTCGATGCCGATGCGCTTCACCATGTAGTCGATATGGTCGCAGAGTTGCTCCAGCGTGCCGCGCGGCCAGCGGCCATGCTGGCGCTCGCGCTCGGGCAACGCCTTGGCCATATCGATATCGCGGCGCGTCTTTCCGAATTCGTCCTTGAAGGGCAGCATCCATTCATAGGAACCGCGGCTGATGAAATCCGGCACGAAGGTCGCCATGACGATGCCGCCATTCGCCGGGACGCGGTCGAGCACATCGTCCGGCACATTGCGCGGGTGATCGGCGAGCGCCCGCGCATTCGAGTGCGAGAACACGACCGGCGCCTTCGAGATGTCGAGGACCTGACGCATGACGTCCGGGCTGACATGAGCGAGGTCGACCATCATGCCGAGTCGGTTCAGCTCGCCGACCACGGCCCGGCCGAAGGCGGTGAGGCCGTTATGGCGAGCCCGGTCGGTCGCCGAATCGACCCAGTCGAGGCTCTCGTTGTGGCACAGTGTCATCAGCCGCGCGCCTGCGGCGTACCAGACGCGCAGCGGCGACAGGCTATTTTCCAGTCCGACGCCTCCTTCGATGGCGAGAACGGAGGCGATCTTTCCTTGGCGCTTCGCCTTGCCGATATCGGCGGATGTCAGCGCCGGCATGAAGACCTCGGGATAAGCCTCATGCAGCTGATGGATCGTGTCGATCAGCTCGAGGACGGCGCGCGCCGGCTGCGGCGTATTGGTCGGGATGAAGGCCGCCCAGATCTGGGCGCTGAGCCGCCCCGCTTTCAGGCGCGGGATGTCGGTGTCGCCACGCTGATGCTGGCGTGTCAGGTCGTAACGGCGCACATCGCCCTTGGCGTCTCGGTCGCGCCTTATGACGAAGGGCAGATCATTGTGGCCATCGACCAGCGGGAGCTTGTCGAGCAGGCGATGCGCATGGGCGAGCGCATCGTCGGGAGAAACCGATCTTGTCATGGATGTCTCTTGCCGGCCTCGCGATGAAGAATTTGCCGCTCCTTCGCTATGCATCACAAAAGCTCGGCGTCGGGAAGCGCTTGGCAGCACTTCGTCCGCGGCATGGCTGGATAGGGAGCGAGTAGCGAGTAGCGAATAGAGATCGGGCGCCGGGAGTTGTACGAAGTCGGTCGCCTCCTTCCATTCGCTACTCGCCATTCGCCCCTCGCCATTCACCCCCGGAAGTCGCTAGACTGAGGCGGCATCGCGGAGGACGTCATGTTCAAGGCCGAAGGCAGGGAAGGCGGCGGAGGCAGACCTTCCAAGAATGTGCTCGGCGGCGCGCTCGAATCCTGCTCGCTCAACCCGATGACCGGCTTTTTTCGCAATGGCTGTTGCGACACCAGCCGCGAGGATGTCGGCAGCCACACCGTCTGTGCCGTCATGACGGCTGAGTTTCTCGCTTACTCCAAGGCGCGCGGCAATGATCTATCCACGCCGATGCCGAATTTCGGCTTCCCGGGCTTGAAGCCGGGCGATCGTTGGTGTCTTTGCGCGCCTCGTTGGCAAGAGGCGCTCGAGGCGGGCCAGGCGCCGCGCATCGTGCTGCGCGCCACCGAGGCCGGCGCCCTCGACCATTGCGGGCTCGCCGACCTCAAGCGGCACGCGATCGATATCGCCTGAGGCGCCTCCCCTGCCCGGCTCCGGCACCGACCGCACGCGAACGCGCCTCGAAGGCGGGCCCGCGATCATCCTGGTGGAGCCTCAGCTCGCCGAGAACATCGGCATGTGTGCGCGCGCCATGGCCAATTTCGGCCTGTCGGAGCTGCGCCTCGTGGCCCCGCGTGACGGCTGGCCGAAAAAAGGCGCGCGTTCCGCCGCTTCAGGCGCGGCCTATATCCTCGACGAGGCCAAGATCTTCGCCACGGTCCCGCAAGCGATCGGCGATCTCAACCTCGTCTACGCGGCCTCGGCACGCGACCGCCATCAACTCAAGCCGGTGCTGGCGCCGGGTGCCGGCTTGGCCCATATCGCGGCGACCCTCGGGGCCGGCTCGAAGGCCGGCATCATGTTCGGGCGCGAGCGCAGCGGCCTTACCAATGACGAGGTGTCGCTCGCCGATGGCATCGTCACCTTCCAGGTGAACCCCGCCTATGCGTCGCTCAACCTCGCCCAAGCGGTGTTGCTCATCGGCCATGAGTGGTTCGGCGCCCGACACGCGGCCGATCATCCCCTTGCCGTTCCGGAGGCGGGCCCCTTGGCGAGGAAGGCGACGCTGCTTTCCTTCATCGCCTATGTCGAAGCGGAGCTCGCGGCCTGCAACTATTTCCAACCCGAGGAGCGAAAGCAGATCATGGCCCGCAATCTCCGCAATGTCCTCCACCGCATGCAGTTGACGGAGCAGGACGTGAGGACGTTGCGCGGCGCGATCACTACGCTGGTGCAGGGGCGCCGCGCCAGGCGGCCGAGAGCGCGGCTCGAATCGACGGACGCTTCCGAATGAGCTCAGCCGCGCCGATAGATGTGGGACGCGTCCTCGAGCGCGACAGGTGTGAAACCAAGGCGCTGGTAGAGACGGGCGGCATCCGGGTTTCTGGTGCGCAGACGGATGAGCTCGAAGACGCGCCCGCGCTCGAGGCATGTCTCGACGAGCGCCGCCGCCACCCCTTTGCGGCGGGCCGCCTCCATGACGAAGACATGCCTCAGCCGGCCGACATTGGGGGCTCTGGCATATGGATCGGCCATCACGGCGGCCATGCCCGCAAGGCGGCCATCCACGAAGGCCGCGAACAGTCCTTCGCCTGGACCGACGCAGTGCTCGTCGCCGTTGAGCCAAGCCGTATGGAATCTCTCCACGAATTCATATCCCTGCCCGCTCGCCTCCGCGATCAGCGATCTGAAGCCGTCCGGCAAATTGCCGATGATGGGGAGGATTTTGGGAAGTTCGCTTGTCACGGACGCGCAACGCCTCCCGAACCGCGCGAGCGCCTCAATGCTCGATTGCGGTCAGCCGATTATCGGTAAAGAGATACACACCGATCTTGGCGCCCGACACGTACATCAGCCGCGCCATGCGCTGGCCAGCCGGTCCGCGCCGGATTTCGACCGAATAGGGCCCGCCGAGGCGCGCGACCACCTCGCATTCCGTCGATCCGAGTGGCACCCCTTCCGGCCCCAACGGGCGCAGCAAGGCCGGGTCGATGCTGATATCGCTCTGGCACCGTCCATCAGGTCCGAGGACCGCCTCGGTCGTCGAGGCGCGGATCGAGCCTTCATGATAGCTGTGGAGGTCGGTCGCTAAGCCGCTCGCCTCGATCGTGCAGCCGGCGGCCAGCGGCGCGAGCAGCAAAGCAGCGGCGGGAAGAATCCGCATCACGCCTGTTTTTCCCATCGCCCCGCATCGTTCTGGCGCCAATAGGTCGCCTCGAACCCGCGGGCCTTGACGCCTCGCCAGGCCTCCCGCGCGGCCGTCACCGCATCCGGATCGTTGCCGTCGAAGAGAAGCACGATCCGCTCGTAGCTCTGCGCGTCTTCCGGGATGGGCGCACCCTCGGTCAGGAAGCGGATCGCGGCCTGATTGGAGTTGCCCGAGCCGGTGGTGAGCAGAACGGGCTGGGCCGACGGATCGCCGTCCTCGTCGGTCGCGTGCGGCAGGAAGCTCGCCTCGTCGAAGGTCCAGAGGCGTTCGTCGAGCGCGGCGAGGCGCTCGCGCGTCACAGCCTGGATGACGACACGCCAAGCCTTCTCGAGGCTCTTCGCGACGAGCTGGGGCAGCACCGCTTCGAGCGGCCTCGACTGCAGGTGATAGAATAGGATGTCCGTCACGCCCGGGATGTAGCGGAATCTCGAGCCGCGAGCGAGGCAAAACGCTGGCGCCTCGCAAGACGGCGTTCAGTTCCCGGCCGACGCCATGCCGTTGCCGATCGTCTGATAGACGGCGGCCATTTGGCTCTGAAAGGTGTAGAGCGAGGCCACGATGACCAGGAAAATGAGCCCGCAGATCAAGCTGTACTCGATGGCCGTCGCCCCGGATTGATCGACGATAAAGGCTCTGATCCGCAGAGACATGGTGCAATTCCTCTTTTCGCCTCCGGAACGATGGGTCAGAAAAGTAAATTAAGGCCTGGCACCGCAGGCGCGTATTCGCAGAGCATAGGCTATCCGTAGCAGCCCGCCGATTCCGCCATCTTTCGAACATCGCGGCCATGGCCATAATGCCGCAACATCGGTCGTCGCCGGATTTCTCCGGCTGCGCTAAGATCGCCGCCGACCCTGCATCGTACGGAGCAGCGCCCATGCTCATGAGAGCCCCCCCAGACATCCGACACCTCGTCGAGGCTCGGAGGCCCGGACTTACCTTGGAAGCGCCATTCTACACCTCACGCGAGATCTTCGACCTCGATCTCGACCTCATCTTCGCGCGCCATTGGATTTTCGCGGGGGTCGAGGCCGAAGCACCGCAGCCGGGCGACTATCGCAAGCTCGATATCGGGGTGCATTCGGTGATTCTGGTGCGCGGCGATGACGGCGAGATGCGCGCCTTTCACAATGTGTGCCGCCACCGAGGCGCGCAACTGGTGACTGCCGAGCGCGGCCGGGTGATCCGTTTCGTGTGCCCCTATCACCAATGGACCTACAAGCGCGACGGCGCGCTCATCAATGCCCGGCAGATGGGATCGGACTTCGACAAATCCTGCCACGGGCTGAAGCCGGTCCATCTGCGCTCGATCGGCGGATTGCTGTTCATCTGTCTCGCCGACGAGGCGCCGGGCGATATCGGCGAGCTGGCCGCGGCACTCGAGCCGCGGCTTACCTCTCATGACCTGCCCAACACGAAGGTCGCGGCTCAAATCGATCTCGTGGAGCACGGCAACTGGAAGCTGACCATGGAGAACAACCGGGAATGCTATCATTGCCACGCATCGCACCCGGAATTGCTGAATTCCTTCAGCCAGTACTCAGTCGCCTTCGACCCGGGAGCAGCGAGCGAGCGGCAGCAGGCCGAAGCTGCCGCCTATGCCGAGACCGCCGCCAGGACCGTGGCCGAGTGGGAAGCCAAGGGCTTTCCCTCGAGCCCGGTCGAGCATCTGAAGGGGCGGCCTTCGGCCTTCCGGACGGAGCGTCTCGTGCTTGCGGGCGAAAACGAGTCCCAAACGATGGATTCCAAAATCGCCTGCCGAAAATTATTGGGCGCCATCAGCGAACCAAAGCTCGGCGGCCTCCATATCCACACTCAGCCGAACTCATGGCACCACGTCATGAGCGACCATGCGGTCAGCTTCTGCGCTCTGCCGCTCTCGCCCGACGAGACGCTGGTCAGAACCACATGGCTCGTCCATAAGGATGCGGTCGAGGGCGTCGACTACGATGTCGACAACTTGACCAAGGTTTGGGTCGCGACCAACAGCCAGGACGCTGCGCTCGTCGAACGCACTCATGCCGGGGTGAGAAGCTCGGCCTATGAGCCCGGGCCCTATTCGCCTTTCACCGAAGGCCAAGTCGACGATTTCGTCACTTGGTACATCGAGCGGCTCCAAGCCCATCTCGGGGACTGAGCGACAAGGCGCGGGAAATCCTTTTTCGCCGCGCTTCAGCGGCTGATGACCTCGCCGCGCGGAAAATCGAAGACTTTGCCTGTCTCCTTCCAATCGGGCTCGGTCATCTTCACGAACCAGGGCGCCAGATCCTGCGGCGTCTTCAGGGTCGATGGATCCTCGCCGGGCATCGCCTCGGCGCGCATCGCGGTCCGCAGCGGGCCGGGATTGAGCAACATGACGCGGATGGGTGTGGTCGCGGTCTCCGCCGCATAGGTGCGGGCCAGAGCTTCGAGTGCTGCCTTCGAGACCGAATAAGGCCCCCAATAGGCGAGGCAACTCGCCGCCGCCCCCGAGGAGACGAGCACCACTCGCCCATCGGGTGCGGCGCGCAGGCTCGCATCGAGCGCGCGCAGCAGCCGCCAATTCGCCGTGACATTGACGGCCATGACTCGCTCCCAGGCGTCGGGCTCGACATGGCCGAGCGGAGTGATCGGCCCGAGCAACCCGGCATTGCCGATGAACGCGTCGAGACGGCCCCAGCGCTTGGCGATGGCGGCGCCGAGGCGGTCGAGCGCCTGGAAATCGGCGAGGTCGGCCGGAACGAGGGTCGCGCTCCCGCCGTCGCGCTTGATCGCGTCATCGAGTTCCTCGAGCCCACCGACGGTGCGCGCGAGCGCGATGACATGGCAGCCGGCCCGCGCGAGCGCGAGCGCCGCGGCCCGTCCGATGCCGCGCGAGGCGCCCGTGACAAGGACGACGCGGCGCTTATCGGCCGGTGCGTCCGTCATCGACCGCTGCGCTCGGGCTTTTGTGTTGACGCAATTTCATCACGCAAACCGGTAGCCACCTCGCTCGAAAATGCCGCGGAGCGCTTGCGTGGGCGCCCCCTCACCCTGCCTCCGCCAGCAATGAGAGCTGTTTTGGACCGCCCTGCATCATTCGGCCGGACGCCCCCTTCACATCGGTGAGCCGCGTCGGATAGTCCCCCGTGAAGCAGTGATCGGTGAATTGCGGGCGGCGAGCGTCGCGCGCCTCTTCGCCCATGGCGCGGTAGAGCCCCTCGATCGACAGGAAGGCCAGGCTGTCACAGCCGATATAGGCGCGCATCTCCTCGAGATCATGGGTCGCGGCCAAGAGGTTGTCGCGGACCGGGGTGTCGATGCCGTAGAAGTCGGGGAAGCGGATCGGCGGGCTCGAGATGCGGAAATGCACCTCTCTGGCGCCTGCTTCGCGCATCATGCGCACGATCTTCACCGATGTCGTGCCGCGCACGATCGAATCATCGATCAGCACGATGCGCTTGCCTTCGACCACGGCGCGGTTGGCACTATGCTTCATGCGCACGCCGAGCGCGCGAATGCTCTGCGTGGGTTCGATGAAGGTGCGCCCGACATAATGGTTGCGGATTATGCCGAGCTCGTAAGGGATGCTGCTTCGTTGCGCGAAGCCGAGCGCGGCGGGCACCCCTGAATCGGGCACAGGCACGACCACATCGGCCTCCGCCGGCGCCTCGCGCGCGAGCTCGACGCCCATCGCCTTGCGCAGCGTGTAGATCGGGCGCCCGTTCACGATCGAATCCGGACGCGAGAAGTAGATATATTCGAAGATGCAGGGCCGCATCGGCTGCGGCGGGAAGGGAAAATGCGATTCGATCCCCTCCTCCGTGATCACCACCACCTCGCCATTCTTGACGTCGCGAACATGGCGCGCGCCGATGATGTCGAGAGCGCAGGTCTCCGAGGCCAGGAGATAACGCCCGCCGAGCTCGCCGAGGACCAGCGGCCGGATGCCGAGCGGGTCTCGCGCGCCGACGATCTTCTTGTTGGTGATGCCGACCAGCGCATAGGCGCCCTCGATCTGGCGCAGCGCATCGATGAAGCGGTCGATGAAACGGTTCTTCCGGCTCCTGGCCACGAGATGCAAGATCACCTCGGTGTCGGAGGTCGACTGGCAGATGGCGCCGTCGCGTATGAGACCCTCGCGCAGCGTCAGCCCATTGGTGAGATTGCCGTTGTGGCAGACGGCGAAGCCGCCGCCGGTGATCTCGGAGAATAACGGCTGCACATTGCGCAGCACGGTCTCGCCCGTCGTCGAGTAGCGGTTGTGGCCGATGGCGCTCGCACCCGGAAGATTGGCAATGACGCGCTCGTCGGAAAAGGCATCCCCTACGAGCCCCAGCCTTCGCTCCGAATGAAAGCGCACCCCGTCGAAGGTGACGATGCCGGTCGCCTCCTGGCCGCGATGCTGGAGCGCATGCAGGCCGAGCGCCGTGATCGCCGCCGCGTCGGGATGCCCGAAAATCCCGAAGACTCCGCACTCCTCGCGCAGCCTGTCGGCGCTGTCTTCCATGGATGGCTCCGAACCTCTCGAGGCGGCAGCGCGAAAGCCTTCGACCGCTGTCGGCCGTGCAAGAATCACGCCGCGTGCTTGTCGATCATATCAGCGCGGCGAGAGAGCCGCATAGAGCCTCACTGCTTCGGCGCGGCAGGGGCGGCGGGCTTGGCGGCTCCGTCGGTGTCCGGCGCGCCGGCCTGCGGCGTCGCCCCCGACGCGTCGGCCGCATCCAGCTTCTCGCCCTTGCCGAGCCCCTTCATCATGGCGGCGCAAACGCGGCCGATGGCGCTGTTCGGATCCTCGCATTGCAGGAGCCCGACCAGGGTCTCGCCGGCCGGCTCGAGGAGCGGGCGCACGCGCGAGTCCTTTACCCAGGCCGGCTGGTTCTTCTCGGGCACGAGCCAGACGAAGAATGCGAAAGCGACGAGCGCGATCAGCGCGCCGCGGGCCGCACCGAACAGGAAGCCGAGGCTGCGATCCAACGGGCCGATCTTCGAGTCGAGGATGAAGTCCGAGATCTTGACCGTTATCAGCGCAACGACAATCAGCGTCACCAGGAACACGGCCGCGATCGCAGCGATCAAGGCGATGGTCGAGTTGCTGATATATTGCTTCGCATAGGGCAGAGCCTGCGGATAGAAATAGAATGCCGCGATCGCCGCCACCACCCAGGAGATGATGGCGAGCACTTCGCGTGTGAACCCGCGCACCGACGCGAGGAATGCCGAGATGAGAACGATCGCCAGGACGGCGAGGTCGAGAGGGCTGACAGGCATCTGCGCATTTCCCGCTTGCAAACGCTGATGATCAAGGCCGCGGTCAGGTCCGAGCCGCGCCTGGCCGCAGTCTATAGCCGCTTCCGCGGTTGCCGTCATCAAGAACGATATTCAAAGGAGTTTGGGCACTCACCTCGGTTTCGGCGCGATGTCCCGCGACAGGAGGGCCACGAGATCGCCGATGGTCGCCACGCGATCGAGCAAAAGCGCAGGCGGGGCGCCTTCCAACCCGATCGCCGGCACGATCGCGCGGTTGAAGCCGAGTTTCGCCGCTTCCTTCAGGCGCGCGGCCATTTGGCCGACCGGCCGCACCGCGCCGGACAACGCCACTTCGCCGCAGATCACGGTGTCGCTCGGGATCATGATCCCGGTAAGCGAGGAAAGGAGGATGGCGGCCGCCGCAAGGTCCGCCGCCGGCTCGACGATGCGCAGGCCTCCGGCGACGTTCAAATAAATGTCGTAGCCGCCGAATTTGAGCCCGCCATGCGCATCGAGCACGGCGAGCACCATGGCGAGGCGGTTGGTGTCCCAGCCGACCACGGCGCGGCGCGGCGTCGCAAGAGGGCTCGGCGCGACCAGCGCCTGCATCTCCATCAGCAGCGGCCGCGTGCCCTCCATCCCGGCGAAGATGGCGGCGCCCGAGGCGCGCTGATCGCGCCCCGCGATGAAGAGCGCCGAAGGGTTCGCCACTTCGGCAAGGCCGGCGCCCGTCATCTCGAACACGCCGATCTCGTCGGTCGGTCCGAAGCGGTTCTTCGAGGCTCTGAGAATGCGGAACTGATGGGCGCCGTCGCCTTCGAAGGAGATCACCGCGTCGACCATATGCTCGACGACGCGAGGCCCGGCGATGGCGCCGTCCTTCGTGACGTGGCCGACGAGGATGACGGTCGCGCCGGAGGTCTTCGCGTAGCGGATGAGGGACTGGGCCGAGGCCCGCACCTGCGTCACCGTGCCGGGCGCGGATTCGACGAACGGAGACCACATCGTCTGGATCGAATCGATGACGACGAGTTGCGGCGCCTGACCGCGCGACAGGGTCGCGACGATATCCTCGACATTGGTCTCGGCGGCAAGCGCCACGGCGGAACCCGCCAAGCCGAGCCGCTCGGCGCGCAACCGCACCTGCGCCGTCGCCTCTTCGCCCGTGATGTAGACGACGCGCCCGCCTGATCGAGCCAGCGCCGCCGAGACCTGGATCAGCAAGGTCGATTTGCCGATCCCGGGGTCGCCGCCGATCAGGAGCACCGAGCCCGTGACAAAGCCGCCGCCGGTGACGCGATCGAATTCGGCGATGCCGGATTGGGTGCGCCTGGCCTCTTCGGTCGCGCCTTGCAGCGCCTCGAGCTGGAAGGGCCGGCCTTTGCTGCGGGCAGACGACCCGGAAGCTCCGGCGACCGGCGGCGTGCGCGGCGCATTCTCCTCGGCCACCGTGTTCCAGCCGCCGCAGGCGTCGCATTTGCCTTGCCAGCGCCCATAAACGGCGCCGCAGGCTTGGCAGACAAAGATGCGTTCGTGACGGGCCATCGGTTCAAAAAGTAGTGATCGCAGGCATGTTCATGGGCGGGCTCCGTCCCCAGGCCTCCTATCGGGGTCTCTTATCGGCTATAGGCCCGTCGGACGCCACAGAAACCGAGCGGAGCGCTGTGATGATCACGCTTTACACATTCGGTCCCGCCTTCGGGCTGCCGGATCCCAGTCCTTTCGTCACGAAAGCCCAGATGCTGCTCAAGCTCGCCGGTCTCGCCTTCGCGGAGGATCGGACGGGCTTCGCCAAGGCGCCCAAGGGCAAGCTTCCCTATCTCGACGACAACGGCGTGATCGTCGCCGATTCAACGTTCATCCGCTTTCACATCGAAAAGGCATATGGCTTTGATTTCGACGAGGGATTGAGTCCGGAGCAGCGAGCCACGGCTTGGGCGGTCGAGAAAATGTGCGAGGATCACCTCTATTGGGTGATGCTGGCGGCGCGCTGGCTCGATGACGCCAATTTCGCCAAGGGGCCGATCGTATTCTTCAACCGGGCCCCGGCGCCCATACGACCCTTCGTCATTCGGATGGTGCGTGGAAAAGTCCGCAAGGCCTTGACTGCCCACGGGATCGGCCGCCACTCCCAGGCCGAGATCGACGAGCTCGCCGCCCGCGACGTCGACACGCTCGCCGCGCTCCTCGGCGACAAGCCTTGTCTCCTGAGCCAGGAACCGAAGGGCGTCGATGCGACCGCCTTCGCCTTCATCGCGGGCTCTCTGTGCGAGCGCTTCGACACCAAGCTTCGGACCGCGGCCGAAGCCCATGCCAATCTCCTCGCTTATCGAGACCGGATGCTGGCGAAATTCTATCCGGAATTCCGCAGATCGGCTTGACGAGCACCCTCTCCGTTTCAGCGGAGATATCGTCTCTCATAGCGCCGCCCGAGGCGCGTGAGGATCTCGTACCCGATCGTGGCGGCTCGCAGTCCGACCTCGTCGATCGGCAGCCCCTCCCCGATCAGGATGGCCGGATCGCCGCGCTTGACCGCGCCCTCCGGGAGCGCGGTCACATCGACCGTGATCAGGTCCATCGACACGCGGCCGACGAAGGGGCAGCGCGCGCCTGCGATGATCGCCTCGCCCGCCGGTACCGAGGCCGCAAGCTTCGCATCCGTCGCGGTCGCTGCGCGCGGATAGCCGTCGGCATAGCCGGCGGAAAGCGTGGCAATGTGCCGCCTGTCGCGCGCCGTCCATTGCGCGTCGTAGCCGACCGTTTCGCCGGCCTCGACATACCGCAATTGCGCGACCGGCGCCGTCAGCGTCACCACGCCGCGCATCGGGTTCGGAGCGCTTGGCGTCGGATTGCCGCCGAACAGAGCATAGCCCGGCCGGACGAGGTCATGTTGCGCCGCGGCGCCGAGGAATATCCCTGAGGAGTTGGCGAGGCTTCCCGGAATCTCGGGGCATAGCGCCCGCGCCTCGCGAAAAGCCTGCATCTGGCGTGCGTTGAGCGGATGATCGGCATTGTCCGAGGTGACGAAATGGCTCATCACCAGCACCACCGGGAAGCCGAACGCCGCCTTCGGCATCGCGGAGACAAGCGCGGCGAATTCGAGCATCGGCAGGCCGAGCCGGTTCATGCCGGTGTCGACATGGAGGGCGGCGCCCGCGAGCCCGCCGGCGGCGCGGCTCACGGCCTGCCACTCGGCGATCTCGGCTCGCGAGCCGAGCACCGGCCGCAACGCATGGGCGAGATAAAGGCCGCCCTGCCCTGCCGCCAATCCGTTGAGGATGTAGATCGCAGCCGTCGGGCAGGCGCGCCGCAAGGCCACGCCTTCCGAGGGAACCGCCACGAAGAACGTGTCGCAGCCCGCCCCGGCGAGCGCCGAGCCGGCCTCCACGAGACCGGTGCCATAGGCATCGGCCTTCACCACCGCGGCGCAGGCGGCAGGCGCGACCCTATCGCGCAACCGACGCCAATTGGCGACGACCGCCGAAAGGTCGACGGCGAGGCTGCCGCTGGCGCGCGCCGCCTCGAGCTCCGCGTCATCTTGCCGGCTGGCCACGAGCTAGGATCCGCGCGGCCGCGCTCAAGGCGCGTGACACACGGCTTCGACGTTGTGGCCGTCCGGGTCGAGCACGAAGGCGCCGTAATAATTCGGGTGGTAATGCGGGCGCAGCCCAGGCTTGCCGTTATCCTTGGCGCCGGCGCCGATGGCGGCAGCGTAGAACGCGTCGACATCGGCGCGCGAGCGGGCGACGAACGCGACGTGGAGCCGCCCCGATAGCCCCTTGCCGGTGCCGATCCAGAACTGCGGCCGGCCGTCTCGACCGAACCCCGCATGCGCTTCGCCCCCGGTCACCTCGCGCGACACTTCCATGACCAGGCCATAGCCGAGCGGGGCGAGCGCCGACTTGTAGAAGGCGAGCGAGCGCTCGAAATCGGAAACGGCGAAGCCGATATGATCGAGCATGATAGTCCTCACATTCGCTCGGGCAGCCCTTCGTCATGGGCTAGGTTCGAGAAGCGCGTCACATCCGCCTCGAACTGCACCTCGACGGTGCCCGTCGGGCCGTGGCGCTGCTTGCCGACGATGATCTCGGCCTTGCCATGCGCCTGCTCCATCTCGCCCATCCATTTGAGATGCTCGTCGGTGCCTTCGCGCGGCTTGCGGTTCTTCAGGTAGTAATCCTCGCGATAGATGAACATCACCACATCGGCATCCTGCTCGATCGAGCCCGACTCGCGCAAATCCGAAAGCTGCGGGCGCTTGTCCTCGCGGTTCTCGACTTGGCGGGAGAGCTGCGACATCGCCACGATCGGGATGTTGAGCTCCTTGGCGAGCGCCTTCAGGCTCGTGGTGATCTCGGTGAGCTCCTGGACGCGGTTTTCGTTTCGTCTCGCGGAGGCAGAGAGCAGCTGCAAATAGTCGATGAACAGCACATCGAGGCCACGCTGACGCTTGAGCCTGCGCGCCCGCGACACCAATTGCGCGATGGAAATGCCGCCGGTCTCGTCGATGAAGAGCGGGATGGTCTGCATCTCGCGGGCGGCCTCGGTGATCTTCGTGAACTCGAAGACGCCACGCCGATCATCCTCGACGATATCGCCACGCCTGATCTTGTAAGACGGCACGCCCGAGCGCTCCGCAATGATGCGCGTGGCAAGCTGCTCCGCGGACATTTCGAGCGAGAAGAAGCCCACGACCCCGCCATCGATCGTCTTGACCCGCCCATCGGGCTCACTCTCGGCGTGATAGGAGCGAGCGATATTATAGGCGATATTGGTCGCAAGCGACGTCTTTCCCATGCCGGGGCGAGCCGCGATGATGACGAGGTCGGAAGGCTGCAGGCCGCCCATCATGCGGTCGAGATCGGCAAGACCGGTCGCGACGCCGGAGAGCTTGCCGTCGCGTCGATAGGCCGCTGCCGCCATGTCGATGGCGCGCGCGGCCGCATCGGTGAAGCGGATGAACCCCTTCTCGTAGCGCCCGAGCTCGGCGAGCTCGTAGAGCTTCTTCTCGGCTTCCTCGATCTGGGCCCTTGGCGGCAGATCGACCGGCGCGTCATAGGCGGTGTTGACCACATTCGTGCCGATGCCGATCAGCGCCCGGCGCTGCGCCAGCTCGTAGACGGCGCGCCCATAATGCTCGGCATTGATGATGGTCGTCGCGTCGGCGGCGAGGCGCGCGAGATATTGCGCCATCGTCACACCGCCGAGATCGGCATCGCCGAGATAGGTCTTCAACGTGATCGGGGAGGCGAGCTTCCCGGCCCGGATGAGGGCTGCGGCATTCTCGTAGATGCGGCGATGGATCTCCTCGGCGAAATGGGCCGCGTCGAGGAAATCGGCGACCCTGTCGAAGGCTTCGTTGTTGATGAGGATCGCGCCGAGGAGCGCTTGCTCCGCCTCGACCGACGCCGGCAGCTGGCGAAATTCGGGCGACGGGGGCGAAGTGGTTTTCAGCGCGACGGCGTTCGACATGGAAGCTCTGGGCAAGGGCTCGAATCAGGTTTCGACCGGTAGCCATGTCGTAGCACCGATTGCGGCCGAAAGCCGGGCGGCGGGCGGTTATGCTCCCTATCCACATGCCGGCGCGCGAGCGGAATGAGGGGCTTGACGCGGGCGATCTTGCGTTTCCCCGCCGGCGATCAGGCGTGATCTTCGTGGAGCACGTGATCTTCGTGGAGCACCTGCCAGACCTTGGTGTCGACGAGCTGCAGCATGTCCGACGCGCTGCTTCCGACGCGTTCGCGCACATGCTTGTGGGCTTCGTGGGCCACAGCTTCATCTTCAAAGACGGTGATCGAGCCAATCGTCCCGTCATCAAAGGCTACCGTATAGAAGGCCTTGAACAGGCGTGCCTTTTTCAAGGACGGCACGAGGCTCTCCTTCACCCATTTGGTCACATCTTCAGGGGTACCTTTGAGCTGACGATATTTTCTCATGGTCATGTGCATGATCGACCTCTCTATTGCATGGCGCGAGACTGAGGCCCCACCGCATCCGCGTCAACAAGGCCGGGAAAACGCTGCACGGCCAAACTGGAGCAAGATACAACCGCTCACCCGCCGCCGCGATCGGCCGCGCCTGTCGCCCCACCTCTCGGGGCTCGCCGTAGCGATGCTGCAGCCGCCAGCATGAGCAGCCAAACGGCTGAACCACGAACTCTGGCGCCAGTATTTGCGTCAGAAGTCGCGTAAGACGCGCAGGCGAAAGCGCCAAGCATCGTCCGCCTTGATCAGCCGGCCGTTGGCCTTGTCTACATCGTACTCCCGATGCTGCATCTGGTTGCGATAATAGAACGCCTCGGCACCGATATCGAGATCCTTCACCGGCGACCAGATCAGGTTGGTGCCGACGTTATATTGCGTGCCGCCGTCGTACTGGCTGGAAAAGGGGTTGTACGTGGCACCCCCGGCCAACGCGACCGTTTGCAGGCAGGCCGGGCAAGCGGCGCCGGCGGCGAAGCCGGCAGCCGTCCGGATCGAGCCCGAATACTTGATGCCCACCGCGCCGGCGAACAGGCCCTGGCGGATGGTCGGGGTCCAGTAGTGCTCAACCGAGATCATGCCCGAATAAGCAGGCGTGAGCGTCATGTGACCGTTCGGGCCGATGACGGCGTCGTAGGTCGAGAACGATGTGCCGGCCCCCGCGCTGTAGGCTTGGCCGGTCCAGCTCGCCGGGAAACCGGAGTTGACATAGGAGATGTCACCCTTCGAGTAGGCCGCCTCCAGATAGAGCGTATCGCCGGCCGCGAGCATCGGAAGGTTGATCTTCACGCCGCCCTGGACCGCCCAGCCATTGTCGTCGACCGCGCCGTAGCCGCCACTGACGGTCGCCCCAACCAGCGGGTTGGCGACGAAGCCGCCGCCATTGGCCGGGCTCAGAGCGACGACGGTCGAGCCGCTGCCGCCGACATGGTGATAGGCGCCCGACAACTGAGCCGAGCCCCAACCTTGATCGACACGCAGCACGCCGACCACGTCCGGCACGGTCTCGCGCTGGGTGTAGTTGATCGTGGCGACACCGATCGGGATGTTTGCGAGTGGGGGTACGACGCCCTGTTGGGCTGGGACGTTGAGGGGGCCGCCAAAAGCGGCGAAGGGGCTGAACGCGAAGGGGTAGGTCACGGTGAAGGGTGGCGTCGCGACGATCGGGTTGATGCCGCCGGCTCCCACCGGCGCGACGCCGGCAATGGGGTATTTCTGGCGCTCCTTCGGATCCTCGATCGACAAAGTCGCCGAAAAGCCGTTTCCGAAGGTGTAGGTGTAGGCGAGCGCCTGTGTCAGGACATTGGAATCGGTGATGCCATACCAAGTGTCCTTATCTATATAGAAATCAAAGAAAGACTGCAGTCGGCCTGCCGTCAACCCGCCCCACTGCACGAAGGCGGCCGAGATGCCGATGCCGGTCTGCAACTTGTTGCCGGCCACGTCGATGCCGGAATAGGCCGGGAACGGGCCGGCAACACCGGCGGCGCCACCGCCGAACCCGAACTTGGTCCCGGCGCGCGCGGCGCTGCCGGAACCGAAGGTGCCGAGTGGGGCGTTGCCGCTGTTGCGGCTGAAGTCCACGCGGGTAAAGGCGCGCAGCCCCCCCCAATCGGTCGCGGTGCGCGCGTCGAGAATGAGGCGGCCGGTCGCGTTGAAGCTCGACACATCACTCGTCTTGTTGAAGGCGTTGCCGGTCGCATACTCATAGGCGGCACGGCCACCGATCCTGATGCAGGTGTCGGAGCCCGGGATGTAGAAGAATCCTGGGCCGTATGCGGTGCAGATCCGGACGTAGTCGACTGGCGCAGCCTTGCGCGTAGGAAGATCGGCGGCCTGCGCGCCCCCTGTCGCGATCAGACCCGCTGCCACCAGGTCAAGAAATATGACCCTCGTATTCGCGCTGCCTTCTCTCTTGCCCCTCCTAGAAAAAGCATCGCCATTACTCAGGATCACTGAAGCGCGAATCAGAATACGTCTGGGCATTTCGACTCACCTTTCAACGATGGTGGGTATTCGTCGCAGTGTCGCGGGCGGGCCGAGCAAGTCAAGCGGCGCTCAGGGCCCGCTTGATTGGCTTTCCTTAAGCGAAGGCTGCGCATGAGCGACATTAACGTCAGCTTCGGTGACCTCGCTATGACAGACCCGCCGGCGCCGCGAGCCGATGACTGCGCACGAGGCTGAAGCTATCGCAGGGCCTGCCGAAATGGCCAAGCCTCCCGGAAAGCCGCGGGAGCGCAAGTGCGACACGAGTGGGTGGCTTCGCGCCCGGTGGTGCCTGCCGTTCCGCCGTGACCGACGTGCCGGCTACGGCACCCATGACAGAGAGCGTGGCGCGCACACGCCTCAGCGCCTAGGAGATCGCGTCGGGATCGGTCTGCGTTCTCACCGAAGATGACGACCAGAACGCTTCCCCGCACAAAAACCAGCAGCGGCAATCGTTCCCTTGTTCACTTGGTCGCGGCATCGATGTCGATCAAAACCTCGCGGCCGTCGATCTTGACCGTATATATCTCGAGGTTCTCCTCCGCGCAGCCGCTCAGCACCTTTCCCGTCCGGACATCGAACAACGCCTGATGCAAGGGGCACTCGACGGTGCCGTTAGCCCGCTCGACGAAACCCTCGGCGAGCGAGCCACTCGCATGTGGGCAAATGCCGCTGGTTGCATAAACGTCATCGCCTAGCCGAAAGACCGCGATGTCCCGCTCGCCGACTTTGACGGCGGCCGCTTCGCCATCGCGCAACCCGTCCAGAGACGCCACCTTTTGCCATGCCATGCGGGCCGTTCCCTCGAAGCCAGACCTTGGTCAGCATATCCCATATCTTGCGGGTCGTGATAAGCCCCGATTTTGGAATTCTTCGTGCTCTCGCCGACCTCTGCCCGGCCGCCTGTTCGCAACGACGATCCAGGTCGTGGATGCTGTTGCTAGCTCGTCAACTTGTCCGGTTTTGGTAGCTCGTGATCTGTCCGCTCCGTTCTTGGGTTTTTCCTCCGGGGGGCATGCCCCCCGGAGGAAAAAATTTGCCGGCGTGGGAGCGTGTCACGCGGCCTCCTCGATGA